>CAJMQV010000004.1 GCA_905215575.1 uncultured bacterium
TAAAGCACATTGCCCGCATAGGGACGGATGATACGCTGGAACACACTGTCGTTCTCCAACGCTTTCTCCTCCTCAACCGCCTGCTCCCGAACGCACTGGCGATAGAACTGCAACAGATGGAAACGCACCTGAGGATAAGTGATATAGGGCATGATGGCAAGGAGCCGTTCGGTCAGACGGTCTATATTGAACGCATCCAGATTCTTGTACGCATTTCTGAAATGTTGGCAAAGTGCAACCTGAAGGTAAAAATTATTGTCCATCCCCGTACGTTTCCGATAGGCCTGGAATTGCTCCTCGATAAAGTCGCTATACGTATAAAGCACACCATCCCGTAACGCTTTGGCCTGCTTCAGAAAACCGGAATCATAATGCTGGGGCAAAAGGTAATAATTGCCATAGCAGACCAGATCCTGATTTGGGTTATCAAAATCTACCAGATATTCTCTGGTCACTCCGCCAAAAGGCAGAAAAAGAGCATAGTAATAAATCATCCTGTTCTGAGGTATCCTGGCATTATCGGCCATGATGGTATAAGGATTGTCCAAAAAATCGGCTTTATACTTCCATAAAAAATGAAAGAGTTTCTTATTGTCCAACGAAGGTTTCTCTTCACTCTCTATCCATCCTCCAAGAGTAGGCATAACTTTTTGATAAAGCATCAAGTCTAAAATATCAGAAACCGGTTTGTTCAGCAAAGAAGCCCGGAGTATTTTGCGAGTCAACGGCAGGCAGTCCGCAGGAAGCGACCGGTCTATCTCCTTTCTGATTTTCTCGAATACCTGAATTTTAAAGTCTATATAATCATCATAGACCTTTTTGGAATCGTCCTCTCCGGGGGAAGTTCTGTATTCCGACAAGAACTTTTTCCTCAGAGCGGGATAGTAACGGTTAACCTGAGCGGTAACATTGTTCCCCAAAAACTCCATTCCCTTTTCGGCATCATAAACCATATCGACCGTATCGCCCGCCATTAAGAAAAACTGTCCGTTCAATCCGCTCCAATAAGCAAACTGACTGTGAGGCAAAGAAATGTTTTCCTGAATGCTGCCATCCGGACGAACCTGCACCAGATAATTGGCATCCTGATTTAAAAACAAATTCCTGAGATGAAGGGTAAGATGCTTGGGCATCGTGCCCATATTCTTTATCTGTCCCCGAAGCACACAAGTGCCGCCCCGGAATTCATAGCCGTCATCGGCCCAAAGCAAGGAAGAAGCCTGGCCCCAAAGGCAAAGCAACAACAGGGTAAAAAGTCTACGTAACATTTTCATGGTCTTGTTTTCTGTGAGTTCTATTCATGGATTTTCACGTGCCGGACAGCAGAACCCTTTATCTGTCCGAAACAAGAATTTCTATTCTACAAATATAAAAAAATAATATTTTCTTCACCTACTTTATATAGATAAATTATTATATTTCAAAAGCAGATGAAAACAAAAAAGAATTGCAAAGATCCATACAGACACCTGTTTGGCTAATATAACAATAAAAATGAAGCACACAATATAATCTACGTTTTCGCAATTTATAGGTACTCAAATGCACACTCTGCACATTTATGAACGCACCATATACCCAGCCAAACAAAAAGACGTATGAAAATGTACTGTATCATACAGACACCTTCACACGCCTTATGTTTCACAAATAACTCTAACGAAATATTATGGACGAGTAAACTTCAAACTCTTTGTTCCGTTTTTGTCCGTCAGCGTTGCAATATAAATTCCTTTGGACAGTCCATCCACACGTACCGATTCCCCATCGGAAACCTTACGGCTTATAGCCTGACGTCCACTTGCATCGAACACTTTCAGTTGAGCATACGAAGAAGCTGTATTCACCTTCAAGGCATTATTCTGATAAATCAAAGCAGAACCTGCGCTTTCCGGAACACTTTCAATACCGGTAGCCACAAAATTCAGAATAACTTCTGATATATCTGTTGAGTTCACTTCGAAAGAAGCCGTATAAGTCTGTCCGCCGCTTACCAAAGTAGCCGTATACTTACCCATAGGCAGACCTACCTGCACGTCTGATATCGTCAGAGAAGTAGTCAGAACACCACCATTCTCATGAACCAAAGTAAGTTCTCCGGTAATCACACTTCTCGTTTGAGGCTGTTTCAGGTATGGGAATGCATAATCGGAAAGATCCATCACAACCGTTGATTCTCCCTTCTTATGGTTAAAGAACTCAGTCTTCGGAATGATCTTCATATGGCGATACAGGCTCTCATTTGCCAAGCTGGTCAGTTTATAGAAGTGCTCTCCTTCACCTAAGTACATAATCTGATTTTCATAGGCCGGCAGTCCGTCGATGGTATATTCACCGTCAACCCAGCCTTCCGGTGCACCCTGCACGTCAGCCGCCACACGGTCATATTTAGAAAGGTCGCTGAAATCGAAAGTCAGATGAACATTTGAACCGGCTGCCATCTCCACCTTTTGGGTATTCATAAACAGATGATATCCGATTTCGTCTCCCACTTCGCCTTGATAATCTCCTAAGTTACATTCCGCTGTAATATAGTAAGTGCCTTTAGGAAGGAAATAGCTATAGAGTTCTGTCTTACCCGGAACACCATTGACAATAGGAGTAACATAAATATCTGCTCCTCCCATAGCCTCTTCATTATCAATATAATCAAAAGTCAAGGTACCATAGCCACTGAAGTCAAAGGTCTGCGCTACATCCTTACCGTCTACGGCAAAAGTGATATTATCGCCAAACTGGAAACCATCCTTAGATCCTTCTACTTCCGCATAATAAGTTCCATCGGGTACATAAAAAGCCTTGCTGCCCGAAGCTTCTCCACTTACAGAAACATAAGTATTTTTATTTTGCAGAGAATAAAATACATAGGGGACTCCATCCACTCCCTGATAATCCAAAGTTACCGTGCGGTAAATCTTTCCGAAATCAATGGTAACCTCCATATTTTCCTCTCCTACCAGCAAAGAAGAATCCAAAGGCAGATAATTACCTTCAAAATCTGAAATACGATAAGAAAGATCTTTACCGGCTTCAGCATAAATCACGGCATTTCCCTGTTCGTCCGTTTCCACACGATTCTGCAACGCCGTAATCTGGAAATTTTGTGCCGGTTTTCCCTGAATATCCATGATATGGAAAGTAATCATTTTATCAGTTACGGTATAATTGTACGTTTCCTCTACATCCTGATTACCTACTGACAACTGCAACTCTCCACTTTCCTTAAGTGTATTTCCTGTAGCCAGATCTTTAGGAGTAACCGTATAAGTATACATACCGGGCATAGCAGTAAACATAACGGTTGTGCGATCGTCGGACAAGCGGTAAGAATTCAGTCCCTTCAAAGAAAACATGGAAACAGCCAATCCCTCAGGAGAATGAAGCGTAACATTCCTACGAAGCGCATAATCCACCTCACCGGAATAATTTTCACGGGCGTCAAAACTTTCGCTATTCCAGGCTACCATACTCTCTCCTCCTGTCTGAAAATAGTATTTCTCTCCTTCGGCCGCTTTATCGGTATCAAAACTATACGAAGCCAGAATATCATTTCCCTGACGCAATACACGCATCTCTCCACTGGTTACCCAAGCATAATTGCTTCCTTCCTTCATCAGCGAAACCTTATTCTTTACATTATTGAAATCGTCATCGGTCTTTGCCGCGTTTTTCAAAGTCAGCGTATAATTGCGATAAGAACTCAGCTCTTTTATTATCTGCTCGTCGGCATCCAATTTATTAAAAGAACACAACTCTATGCAAGAGGTATGAATGTCTTCAGGAAGCAACCACAAAGTCATCGGAAGCTGATAAACCAGATTTTTAGGTAACAACAGAACGGCCTTACCCTGAGCATCGGTCTTATTCATCAGTTTCTGAGTATCAGATTCCGGGTCGTTTATCTGAGCAGTATAGATTCCGGCTTCAGAAAGAGGCTTACCGTCTTGTCCGGTAACCAAAACCTCCACACGATAACTGTTGGCCATATCCAACAAAACGACCTGCTCGCCATCTTTTTCTTCTGTTTCAATTCTCTCGGCATAAGGAAGGCCTGAAGCCCAAACAGAAAGCTGATTCAACAGATCCGTTTCTTCCTCCGGAGCATAATAAATATGAAGCTTACCTTTCTCTTTCAGGTCACTAAAAGAATAGCTGTTATATCCTAAGCTATAAGAACCGTCTTCCAGTACATTTCCATCGGCATCCAAAGCCGGAAGCAAGCAGACACTTTTCTTTCCTTCCGTCAAATCAAGCTGATGAATGCTTGTTGAAGCATCCAAAGCAAATGTTCCCTCAGCATGTCCATAATAGCGCGACTCCATTTTATAGGTAAAAGATGAAGAAGCGGTCCACATACTCCAGCATTCAGTGTCATGTACCATTGCGTAAGAAGTATGTTCATCGCCGGAAGCCACTTCCAAAGAAATTTCCTTATCCCAAGACTCTTCTCCTTTTGGGATGCCGGTAAAAGCCAGACTCAGACAATTGTCTTTCATCGTTACCGTTTGAGGTTCCGAGCCTCCGGAATAGTTGAACTGCACCTCTACCTGCTGATCTTCATGTGTCTGATAGGTTATCGGATAAGTACCGGCCTCTTCCAGATTATCAATAACAGCTTCACCTTTCGCATCCGTTCTGTAATAATAATCATTCACATTAATTTCCGCGTAACATGCCGGCAATCCCCGCGCATCCTTCACCTGAAGCGTAAAATCAGCTGCCGAAAGACTGCTGACCGCCATACAGGAGATCCAAGTTAATAAAAGATTTTTCATAATACTTTCATTTTAGATTTTTAATGAGATTCGTTTTTAAACATCTGTTTTGTAAAGAGCTTTTCTTATTACCTTTAAAAACACAGGAAACAGACTTTTTCATGTACATCCCAAATTATCAAAAAATCAAAATGTTGACTTTCTTGCGTCAGAATTAACTTAATTATAAACAAAGTTTAGCATTCGAAAGACTCGTTATACTTTATATTTCTCAAAAAGGAAACAAAAACAGAATCAGTCCAACCAAACAGAAAACAAAAAATACAGACAGGCCCAACCGAATATATTGTAAAAACATCAAACAATTATTTGTGCATCAGAAATCCTACTGTAAGTATTAATTACTTTTTCGATTCAAGCAAGCAGATAGCATAACCGGATCTTCTGATTTGAAAACAAATGGTCATCGATAAAAACATCGGGACAAACATAAAAAATTCTCCCGACGATTTGAAAAAATCATCGGGAGAATTTTTTCAAACCATCAGAAGAATAATTTTGAAGTCTGAATACAACTCTCAGACAAAATATAATACCTCTTTCTTTAAAAAGATAAACCTTTATTCCGACAAAAACTAAAGCGAAGCAAACAGTTTGCAGGCAATGCAGGCACAGGCCTCAGCGTCGGCCAAAGCATGATGATGGTTTGTCAGATCATAACCACACAATGCGGCAACCGTGTGCAACTGATGATTGGGCGCTTTCGGAAAGGCCCTGCGCGCTACATATAATGTATCATAAAATTCATAGTCGGGATAATCCATCTGGTAACAGCGGAACACGGCTTTAAGACAACTCTCGTCAAAAGATTTGTTATGCGCCACAAGCGGCAATCCCTCAATCATGGGAGCCACCTGCGCCCACACTTCGGGAAAAATCGGAGCATCATCCGTATCGGCACGCGTCAGTCCGTGCACCTGCGTACAACGGTAGGTATAATAATTCGGTTCGGGCTGGATGAGAGAATAGAACGAATCTACAATCTCCCCATCGCGCACGATCACCACGCCTACACTACATACACTGGTACGTTCAAAATTGGCAGTCTCAAAATCTATTGCAGCAAAATCTCTCATATTTATCATCTTTAAAAACAAATACTATCCGACCTTAAAGCACTCCGGCTGCCGGGTCCTGCTTTTCAACCAACAACTCTTTCAATCGGCGGTGCATCTTCTGTGCCCGCTTGCTCTGTTTTTCGGCCAGATTCTCCATCTGTGCCGGATCGTTCTTGCGGTCGTACAGATGTCGCTCGGTGATTACTCCGTTCTTGAAACGTACGGCATAGGTGTAGCGCGCATCACGCAAACCTCGGGCACCGGTAGTGAGGTGCTTGCCTTTCTTATTCACTTCGCTGTAAAGCATATAGAGCTGCTCGCGCGGCATCTTCTTACGGCTGCCCCGGATCTGCTCACTCAGATCGCGCGTCTGCACCGTGGCCGGAATCTTTTCCTTCAGTCCCATCAGAGAAAGGACTGTGGGACAGAAATCTTCAAGCGACACCAGCAGGTCATCGTCCATACGGGGCTTGAGATGTCCTTTCCACGACACGATGAACGGCACACGCATCGCCTCTTCATAGAAGATATTCTTTCCGATATTTTCGTGCATACCCATGCTGTCACCATGATCGGACACAAACACCACGATGGTATTCTCCAGCAATCCGTTTTCTTCCAGACTCGCCATGATGCGCCGGAACTGGTCGTCCACTCCGGATATACAGGCATAATAATTTGGCAGGCTACGCTTGAAATAGTTCACGAACTTGGGGCCTGCATCACGCAGATGCGGCATGGTCTGCACAATGGAGTCAACATTGAGATTCTTATAACGCTTATATCTTTCGGGCACAAGTTCATAACCGGTGTGCGGAGGATTCATGGACACCATCAGGGCAAAAGGCTGCCCGCTGTGAGCCACACTGTCGATATAGTTTATGGCCAGATTGGCCTCATACTCCGGTCCCCATTGGTTTACATAGTAAAAGTCCTGCCGTCCGCCATCGGCATTCCAGTACAGCGGACGCAGATGCTGGTCATATGTGCCATAGGCCACCCAATAGTCAAAGCCATGACGACGGTGTGGCGGGCACCATTCGTTCCAGGCCATATTGCCTCGGTTGTTGGCACAGTCGATAAACGGTTCCACCGGTTTGTCCAAATGCCATTTTCCGATGTAGGCGGTGTGATAACCTTCGGACTTCAATACATCTGACCAGCAGGTCAGATCTTCACGAAGTTCCACATTCTGCACCGCTGAATGCGACTGGCAATTGGTAAGCACTCCGTTGCGATGAGGATAGGCACCAGACAGGAACATGCCGCGGGCCGGAGAAGAAACCGGATAACCGCTCACTGCCTGATTCAGCACAACCGCATTCCGGGCAAATTCATCGAAAGCGGGTGTCTGGACCCTTTCGCGCCCACGGAAACCGAAAGCGTCGCCGCGGAACTGATCGGCCATCACGACCAGAAGATTCGGACGCTGGCTTTTCTGAGCCGAAACAGGGGTTAAAGACAAAAACGAGCAAAAAAATAAAGCAGGACGTAAAGTATTGCAATTCATAAGGTATTCAAAATTATAGGTTTTCATTCATTATTTTTTTCTGATAATCGGAAGGCGACATGCCAAATTGCAGGCAAAAACGCTTGGCAAAATATGAAGGAGAAGAAAAACCGACTTCATAGCAGATCTCATTGATGCGCAGATTGCCATGCGACAGCAGGAAAGCAGCACGCTTCAACCGGTAAGTACGGAGATAATCATTAGGAGTCATTCCCGACAAGTTCTTGATCTTCTGGAAAAAAAGGCTACGGCCCATTCCCATATGAGCAGCCAAATCATCTACCGACAATGAAGCATTTTGCAGTTCGGCAAGAATAAAGCGGTCCAAATTCTCCAAGAAAGCCTTATCAGCCTCGGTAGTGCCCAAAGTTTCCGGCTGAACCTGAGGATTGGAGAAGAACTCTTTTTTCAGATTCATGCGGTTACGCAACAAAGAACTGACCTGCGCCTGCAACAATGTGGCAGAAAATGGCTTGGTGACATAAAGATCCGCACCGGCATCAAAGCCCTCTATCTGACTGGAATCATCGCATTTGGCTGTAAGCATCAAAACGGGTATATGTGATATTGACAGATCGTTCTTTATAGCTCCACACAACTCCACTCCCCCCATTACCGGCATCATAAGATCGGTTATAATCAGATCATAATATACCTGATGTATCTTTTCCAAAGCCAACTGCCCATTATCACAGACATCCACCAGATAGTCCGGAACAAACAATGACCGGATATATTCCTGCATTTCCTTGTGATCCTCTACAATAAGCAGACGTCTTTTGCTCTCTTCGGGAAGAGACAAAGGCAAATCTGTTTCCACCGGAGGCTGCTGCAACATACCCTCCGCTTCATCTCCGCTTACATCCTGCAATGCCGCAGCATCACCATCGTGTTTCGGCAGAAGTATTTCAAAACAGCATCCTTTATCGGTTTGGGGAACAATATGAATAGAACCGTTTTGCAATTCGATCAAACGACGGGCCACAAAAAGGCCGATTCCGGTACCGGAAACATTCATTCTTTCATGATCCACCTGATAAAACGCTTCAAAAACCTGTGTCTGCTGCTGAGGATCAATGCCCGGACCATCATCACAGACAGTAAGCATCCAAAAATGATGATCAGAAGATTCCTTTAAAGCCACCTCTATTTTCGTTTCGGCAAACTTCATGGCATTGGACAGCAAATTATACAACACCTTTACAAAAGCCTCATGATCTATCAAGGCCGGGCAAAGATCTTCCGGCTGCTCCAGATGCAGCGTCAAATGTTTATGCTGCGCCTCATGTCTAAAATCCGCAACAACCTGATTGGTCAGCAATCCCACATCACAGGTTTTCAAATGAAGACGGTAGGACTTTTCTTCTATTTTTCTAAAATCCATCAGTTCATTAACCAAAGAAAGCAGACGCCGGCCGTTACGCTCCATAACCTGCAGATCGGCATAAGCCGGTGTCGTGGGAAGAATCTGGGACTTGACATGTTCCAACGGTCCGAGAATCAATGTCAGCGGTGTACGCAACTCATGAATCATACAGGTAAAGAAATCCATCTTGGAACGATATAGCTCCTGTTCCTTCTGAATACGCAACATGCGTATTTCTTCACGATGTTTCTTCCGGTAAGACCTTATAATCCAGTATATAACAGCCAGTACAAACAGAACATACACCATCTTCATAGGCACAGAAAGACACCAATAGGGACGGACATCAAGAGTGACCGAAGCCTCATCGCTCCAGTTGCCGTCTTTATTGGCCGTGCGCACACGGAATGTATACTGGCCGGACTTTAAATTGGTATAATTAACCGAATGTGCACCTTCGGAAAGCAACTGCCATTCTTTGTCGAAAGGCTCCAACTTATACTCAAAACGATTGCTAGACACATCGTTATAGCTTGACGAAGCAAACTGAAAGCCTATACTGTGATGCTTTTGACCGATTGTGAGCTGACGGGTATACTCGATAGAACGCGACAGAACACCTTCCGGCGAATGAACATCCACCAAATCGTTCTGCAAAAAAAGACCGGTCAGGAACACCTGAGGCTGGACATGATTAAACCTGATATTCTCCGGACGGAATGTGTTGATTCCATGAACGCTTCCCAAAACAATCAGTCCGTCCGAAGTCACGATTCCCGAATTGTTTTTAAACTGATTCGACCGCAAACCGTCATGCGAAGTATATTGTTTGATCTGTCCGGTAACCAGATGATAGGCATAAAGTCCGCGATTGGTTGTAATCCACAGATAATCCTGCACAGGAAGAATCTTAAAGATGAACAGCTGCCCCAAAACCTTCGGAGCCATTGGGGTTAACAAACTGTCTTTTTTATTATAACACCACAAGCCGTTTTCCTGCGTTCCCAAAAAGACACTTTGACCGTAAGGAGTGATTGTGGTTATCTCATTTGTTGGAATATCCGACTGCGCCGAAGACGCATCATACTTCCACTGCCGCACTTTACGGGTATCCATATCCAAACAGAAAAAGCCTTCGGACAGAGTACTGATCCACAAATTACCTTCATCATCCGGCATCAGCCCATTTACCTTGCAATCAGAAGGTATCTGCATGATTCTTTGCGGTTTCTCGTGGTCTTTTGAATAATACAATCCCTGTAAGGTTCCTATCCAAAGTCCTCCGTCGGAATCCTTATAAAAGGAATAGACCGAATTGAATATATGCGGATTCTCCCTGTTCTTGCGATAGTTAATCTGTGCTCCGGTACGAAGATCGATAATGTCCATGCCCTGCCCGAAGGTTCCTACATAAAGATAGGTATCCTTACAATAAACCGTTTGTACATTCTTTGTGGCATAGTGAAACAAAAAATCCGAACCGGATTTTAAATTATACACCTTATCTGTTTTACGGTCCCAGCAACAAAGTCCTCCGTCTTCAACTCCAATCCACAGATTTCCCTGATAATCCTCTGCAATTCCACTGACTACATGTCCTCCCAAATGAGTGTTTATCTGCTGATGATTCTGAAAATTGCCGGCTGTAGGAGAAATGTAGTTCACACCACCATAAAATGACGCGATCCACAATCCCCCTTCACGATCAGCATATAGTTTCTGCAAACTGTGATCGTTCAAGGCATCCATGCGGTTATAATCTTCCCGAATCCAGACTATATTATTCTGATCCAACCGGTAGGTGGCCAAGCCTTGATTCGTAGCCATATAAACAACACCATTGATTTCGACAAAAGAACGCACAAAGCAGTCTTCGACAATGTTTCTTCTGCTTAAAGTCTGTGTCACACTGTCTGTCGTCAATAAAAACGCTCCCCGGTTTGTACCGACCCAAAGTTGTCCTTTTGAATCATAAAAGATCGTACTGGTTTCCTGATCCGGAAAACAGACAACATCGGAACAGGGGGTAATGTCCCAAGAAGCGGCATCTTTTTTCGGAGAAAAAGAATACACGCCATTTTTCTCCCAAACCACTCTGACGTTGCCTGAAGGATCTTCACAGATATCGGTAATCAACGAAGAAGTATGAAATTTATCCCTCGGAAAAAGAAAGATTTTTTGCTGACGAAGATTCCATACAAACAAATCGCCTTCCCTGCTGCCCATCCAAAGATTTCCCCTACGGTCATATAAAAGAGCGGTAATACCAATTTTTTTCGGACCACGCCCCGGCACATCGAATACAAAAGAACGTGCTTTGGCTCGCACCGGATCCCAATAGGCAAGACCGGAGGATGTTCCCATCCAAATACGGGCATAGTCATCTATTGCCAATTTATTAATGGCCAGATCACCGTCTTTGTCACCAAATGAAGGCCGGCATACCAGTCGGATCTGATAACCGTCATAAGCATACAGACCATCCCATCCGGCAAACCAAATCCCACCAAGATCATCTTGCCGAATATCAAAAACAGCATTCCGGAGTAATCCCTCATTAACTGTCAAATGACGAATTTTCACTTCCGGAGATATGGCCCTTACAGACAAAGAAGTCATAGCGGCCAGAACTATCATAAAGATGTGTATGAAAGTCTTCATGTCCTTTTATATGTTTTTCTATACAAAGATAAAAGGATTTATATTCAGCAGTTTATTATTACACTATATTTTTCACGAACTGTACGATTGTTTCATGTTTTCGTACAAAAGTTTTAGTCCTCCCCTTCTTTATTCTCTATTTTTGCTTTAGATTTTTTAAACTTTAAATCCATGAAGAAAACTAAATTTCAACAGGCTTCCCTGCTCGCACTGATGAGCTGCCTGCCCTCCGGCTTATACGCAGAAAGCTGGAAGCAGTTTACGGGAAATGGCACATTTGCCATACAATACATTGGTGACATCCAACAAGTGAAAAATCATTTTCTAGCCAATCCTCTGGCTTTGGGTGGAAGTGACTGGGCTGATATTGTCATGACAGATTCCTACCAATATACAGCTTCTGCCTGGAACATCAAAAATGAAATTGACGGAAACATGTCGGTACGAAACACGCAAGGCGGAAAAAACAGCGGCGACCTGATTATCTTCAAATCACAAATCCGTACGGACAATAACGCAAACTTTACAACTTATAAAAACAATCAGACATTCCAGATCTGGTACGATGAAGATGCACAAAGTCAGGACGGCAGCCTTGTTTGTGCCATTTTATCAAATTATGAACCGAACCGCTACTGGATTCCGGCATCAACGGGTAAAACCCTTTCTTTCCATATCGGAACAAAAGAAAATTCTGATGTTTTCAAACTGATACCTCTGTATTATCATTCCGAACTGGTCACCTGGATGAATAAAGCAGATTCTATCCTAAATGATCAGGGAAAAGAATATGATGACGCCAAAAGAAGTGCGCTGACACAGAAAAAAGAAAATGTCAGCGAGCACATCAATGCTCTGGACAATACGGAAGAGGCAGCCCAGGGTATGCTTCAGGATCTGCAAAATGCATTCGAAGAATTCAGACTGAGCGGAAAAATGACTCCGATAGATGATCTGAGCCAACTCACTCCAGAGGAACGCATACAAAAAACAGCCATCGCCCTAAGCGGTACACTTGACGAGGAAGATTACCGGATCATCCGTGACGAAATGATCAATCTTAAAGAACTGGATCTGAGCAGCACAACGATTACAGAACTGCCCGACAAAGCATTCTCCGGACAAGCCACTCTGGCTACGGTAAAATTACCGAATACCTGTACCCGGATCGGAAAGGCGGCTTTTATCAGTTGTGTATCTTTAAAAGATCTGATTTTATCAAACAACCTTAAAGATATAGATAACCTAGCCTTCGCCCGCAGCGGAATCAAACAGATAAATATCGGCGCAGGAGTAACTCATATCGGCGACTATGCATTCGACGGATGCGCCAGTCTGGAAACAATCACCGTAAATGCAGCCAATATGCAATACGCGACAAAAGACGGAGTTCTGTATGACAAGGCAATGACACGCCTGATTAAATGCCCGGCACAAAAAAGCGGAAATCTGAATCTTCCGGAAACGCTGAAACGCATTGAAGCATATGCCTGCATCAATTGCGAACTTCTTACAGGCACCCTTACATTGCCACAAGAAGTGGAATACATCGGTAATCATGCCTTTGAATTTTGCCATAATCTGGAAGGCGAGCTGAACATCCCCGCAAAGACACAATACATCGGAGAAAGTGCTTTTTGGGGCTGTGAAAAACTTCAGGGAGATTTGGAAGTTCCACAAAACATCACATATCTGGGAAACAACGCATTTGGATTCCTCAGTCAGATAACCAAAGTTTCATTGCCTCAGAATCTGAAAGCCCTGAATAAAGGATTGCTCTACGGATGCTCAAAAATAAAACATATCGTATCTCCGACAACAACTCCTCCTGCCGTAAACAGTTTTGCGTTCTATGGAGTAGATAAAAATCATACGTTCATTGAAGTGCCTCAGGAAGCGCTTGCCGCTTATCAGGCCGCTGAAGGCTGGAAAGATTTCCAAAACTATGATGCCGTGTTTGAAGGTTACAACCGTCTGGAAACAAACGGTAAATATTACATACAATATATAGGTGAAGGTGACAACTATGGAAAGTTCCTGACATTCAACCCTCAGACCGGTAAAAAAGCCGTTTTCGCCTCCATGGATCAGGCTTCCCTTTGGGACTTGGATTTCTTTGATGTAAGCAGCGCCACATCTGCTGTAACAGGAGGAAAAGGCACGGATATCCGTTTCCAGCAGGAAAACAGCTATCTGCATATCAATATGAACGGAGAGTGTTATACGGACGCAGCAGCCGGATATCAGGTTAACGACAATCGTACCTTTGCCTTTTGGCTGGATAAAAAGGGCGAATTAAAAGACATCAAGATAGCGATCCAGGGAAATAACACATTCTGGAAAGCGGATCCAAACACCAATGCTCTTGCCGTGGAAAGCAGAAAAGGAGATCCGATTATCGAAGATTTTGTGTTCCGTGTCATCTCTGCTGATGATATGGACGATGCCATGAAAATTGATCTCCTGAAACAATCCATTAATACGGATGAAGACAGAGCATGGCTCGACAACATCGTCATAGGTTCTGAAACCTGGCAGTTGCCGGAAGAAGAAAAAGGCAAGAAAGAAGATATGGTAAAAGCACTGGATGCATTTGAAGCACTGAAAGAAAGCGGAGAAACCAGTTATGACGCATTCAAAAAGTTATTTGACCAAAACAAAGAACTGGTTGACAACGCAAAAGAAGCTTTAGAAGCAGCACTGACCGATCCTGTGAAATATGACATGCCTGTTGGCCTTTGCCTGCAATTGGTACGCAGCACAGACAACCGCACTTTAATGAGATCAGGCAGCACACAATGGCAACAGTATTGCACTTCATTTGAGGATGAAGGTACCAAGATCAACATTGGAAGCAATGATAACGGTGTTCCGGAAGAAGTCATCGTTGCCCCGGCCACCTTCATCAACAAATGGGATGAAGCCAACCAGAACTATTATTTATATGAACCTGTTGCCAAAAATGCCTTGCGACTGAATGACGGATTCCTGTCAAAATCCATGCCGGGAAGCACAGACTACAATGCCAAATCAAAAATCGCGGCCTATCACATCACCACAAACAGCCTGATCAACATTCAAGGAGCTGAAGGCGGATTTATGAACGGATTATTCTTCTCTCCAAACATCAGCACTATGGAAAGTGATGAAAAAACGGCAACCGTTTGGAAAATGCGTATTCTTAAACGAATCATCGAGAACGGTGAAGCCCTGACTGCCCTGAATGAAAACTGGATTCCTGTTGAAATGTTCGAAGGTGCTCAAATGACAGAAGCAAACGGCAAGACACTGGATGTGGTATACTGGCACAAGAACATGCAAAAAGACAAATGGACCGCTATTTCTCTGACTGGTGAAACCACAATTTTCAGCGCTAAGGACAGTGAATTCGAAACTCCGTTGCAACCGGACAAAGACTTTACGCTGATGACTTTCGACGGCAAAGAATTCAAGAAAGTAGAAAAGACCGACGGGCAAACCATTGCAAAGGGTTCTTACGTGATCCGCATGAATGAAACTCAGGAAATTGTATGTCGCATAAAACAGGCTTCTTTTGAAGAAGAGAATATGGATACAAACCTGCAGCTGACCGGAAGCGGACTTGCTGAAAACAAAGACAATATTGCAGCTTATACCGTAAACGAAGAAGGAACTGCATTTGTATATGGCGACAGCAAAACCATCAAACCTTTTGAAGGCTTGATCACATTCAACGGAAACGCCGAGGATGCAAAGGATATTGAAATTCGTGAAGGAGTGACAACGAGCATTGAAAACAACAGTTCTGCCGTATCGTATACCATACAGAATCATCGGGTGATTGTAACCGGAACAGACAAATATGAACTGCATCACATCTCCGGAGTACGGGTAGCCGATAAGAAAGCCGCTCAAAAACCGGGTTGCTATATCCTGACATTGGAAGGAAAAAGCCACGTCATTAACTTATAACATGTAAAATTAAAAGGAACAAAATATGAACAAGTATTTATTGTTAAGCACAGCACTGTTTTCTTTAGGGGGAACACTCAACCCTATCAACGCAAAAGACAACCGTCCCAATATCGTCCTCTTTATGGTGGATGATATGGGATGGCAAGATACATCACTGCCGTTCTGGAATGAAAAAACACCACTCAACGAGCGATACCACACTCCGAATATGGAACGTCTGGCCCAAATGGGAGCCAAATTTACATCGGCATACGCCTGTAGCATCAGTTCTCCAACCCGCTGCAGTCTGATGACAGGAACAAATCAGGCACGCCACCGCGTAACCAACTGGACATTTGGATACAACGCCTCAACAGATGCCGGAGATCCGGACCTGAATATGCCTAAATGGAATGTTAATGGCATTCAGCCCATCAGCGGAATAGAACGCTCATACGCAGCCACTTCATTTGTACAGATATTGAAGCAAAACGGATATCATACCATTCATTGCGGAAAGGCACACTTCGGTTCACAAACGACACCGGCAGAAGATCCGTTGAAATATGGATTTGATGTAAATATCAGCGGACATGCAGCCGGAGGCTTAGCTTCCTATTTGGGAGAACAACGCTACGGACATGACCAGAACGGAAATCCGACCAGCGGATTTGCCATCCCGGGATTGGAAGCATATTGGGATAAAGATGTATTTGCCACTGAAGCTCTGACACTGGAAGCACTCAAAGCCTTGGATCAGGCCCGTTCTCTGGACAATCCATTCTTCCTTTATATGGCTCACTATGCCGTGCATATCCCTATTCAGGCAGACAAACGCTTCCTGAAGCGCTATCAGGACATGGGACTGTCTGAAACCGAAGCCGCTTACGCGACTTTGGTTGAAGGAATGGATAAGAGCCTGGGAGACCTGATGGACTATCTGGAAGAAACAGGAGAAATAGACAACACCATCATCATCTTCATGTCTGATAACGGAGGATTGGCTGCTTCAAACCGAACTCCTCCATTGGGCGTACAGAATGCTCCGTTGCGCAGTGGAAAAGGTTCAGCCTATGAAGGCGGTATCAGAGAACCGATGATCGTTTACTGGAATGGTGTAGCCCAACCGGGAAGTACCATCGACAAGTATCTGATCATTGAAGATTTCTTCCCAAGTATTCTGGAAATGGCTCAAATTAAAGACTATAAAACCATACAGCCCATTGACGGTATAAGCTTTGTTCCACTGATTACAGGAGAAAGCGATCCTTCAAAAGACAGAGCCTTATTCTGGAATACCCCTAATACCTGGTACGGAGGTGATTATAGAAATCAAGGAATCGGACAGACCTGTGCCATCCGTAAAGGAGATTACAAACTGGTTTACTGGTATAAAGACGGCAAGAAAGAGCTCTTCAATAT
The DNA here is from genome assembly GCA_905215575.1 of uncultured bacterium. Classification (GTDB taxonomy): domain Bacteria; phylum Bacteroidota; class Bacteroidia; order Bacteroidales; family Bacteroidaceae; genus Paraprevotella. The sequence continues at coordinate 16,726 of CAJMQV010000004.1, forward strand.
CAAAGAAGATATCTCTGAAACAACTGATCTGGCCGCCCAGAATCCGGAACTTGTAACCGAGTTGTCTAAGGAATTGGGTGAATATCTCCGAAAAGTAGACGGACAAAGACCAAACTTCAAAGCAACCGGTAAAGATTGCCCATGGCCTGATGAGCCGTTCAACAAGTAACGACATAGAATCATTTACTATAACGAGTTTAATCTATAAAACAACGAATATGAGAAAAAAACTTTTTTGGCTAATTTGCTTGTTGGCAGGCATTACCAGCCCGGTTTTTTCACAAATACAACTTGGAGCGGAAAAGGTTTTAGGACCTGAAGCTGATCTGAGCGGCAAGGAAATTGCCATACAAGCAGCGTCCGGCTATAATCGATGGATAAAGATCGGTAGCAATATTGCTGCCGATCTTACAGAAGACCTCGTACTCATAGCAGAATATGTTTCCAAAACTCCAGAGGAAAGAAATGAGTATGTTTTTAAAGGAAAATTAGAACAAAAATATATCAAGGAAGCCAGCAAGGAAGGGGACTTTTTAACTTGGACCTCCAACATAGAAGAAGCCGCCAGATTTACCATTGCCTATGCAGACAATGTTACCGATGAGCACAACGTAAAATGTCCGGCAGGAGTAGACCGCTCTATGGTTATTCGCATTCATACTACATATAGCGATGGAAGTCAAGGCTACATTAACTCCAACGGAGGTAACAAGCCCAAATTTGCGATAGGAAGAGGTGCCTACTCGGCATTGTTGATTTACGACGCGACCAATGCATTCCAAGTTAACAAAGTATATCAGCTTTCTTTCCACGCCCTGAAAAGTCTGGATGAACTGACCGCAGGAAAAGAGGTCGTTATCAGAAATTGCTTTGTTGACGGTGAACGAGGTGACCGTTCTGGATATCTTCATATGGCAACTCCTAAAATGACTATCACAAAAGGTATGAATACCGTAGCAGAAAATTCCATTTTCACGGTCAATACGACAACAAATGAAGGAAAGACACAGTATAGCTTCCAAAACAACGCTACGTACATTCCAAATGACGGGAACCTTAGTGCAACCCTGGCACCAAGCACCACAGAGGCATTCTATGAAATTATTCCTGACAACGAAAAAGAAGGATGTTTCAATTTTAAATCTCCAGACAAGGAGTTGTATATGAATGCCAATGTCGGAGAATTGGTATTTTGGAACGCATCGCCACATCCTTATCAATTCTATTCGGTAGAAGAAGTAAGCGACTTTGAACTGAAAACAATTACTTGGAAATATGTCGATGCTAATTCTGATGTTGAAATAAAGACAGTAGAAAAGCCATATTACACCAACACATATCCTATTGCACAGGACTTGAAAGCAGAAGTACCAGCCGGATTCGAAATAATATCAGTAGACGGTACACCTATTGAAGAAATCGAGCAGTTGGAAAATGTCAGCGACACCAAAACCAATTATACCATTGCCATTCAAAAAACAGTGACTCTTACAGACATTGGATACGGAACATTGTATTCTGATGTAGCCCTTTCCATTCCAGAAGGTATCATCGCATATACCGGTACCGTTGAAGGCGAAAAGCTGAAACTAACTAAGCTTAATGGTATTATCCCGGCAAATACAGCCGTAATACTGAATGGAGCAACCGGAAACTATATATTCCAGGCAAGTGCAGAAGAAGGCACCCTACCGGAGAATAATAGTCTGCAAGGTGCTATGACAAGCATTCTCAAACCGACCAAAAACAACGAAGGTTTACCTGCAACCGTTTACACGCTTCAAAATCTGGATAATGGCATTGTATTCTACAAATACACGGGCACTCATATGCAACCCTGTAAGGCATATCTGTTGCTTACTGATACGCAGGCACAGAACATTAGATCCTTAACCTTCGAAACAGAGGGAACCACTTCTATTAAGAATTCTGCAGTCAATGCTAATGACAAAATTCAGATTTATGACCTTCAAGGAAGAAGGATCAATCAAATCAAACAAAGCGGAATTTACATACTGAATGGAAAAAAGGTATGGCTCGCTCATTAAATAAATTATCAATAACCCGTAAAACAATTTATTATGAAAAAAGAATATATGTCTCCTCAAATCCAATTATTTGAGATGAGCACGGAAGATATGCTATCTACTTCTATTATGATTGACACAACTCATCCCGGAGGAACTGATCAGCTTTCCAATGAAGAAGTAGACTTTGATGTCTGGTAAAAGATGTAAATGAAACAATCCTAATTATTTCCGATAGGCAAATCTCGCCTATCGGATTTTTTATTAAGAAATACAAGATTTTACAGCTTTATGTACAATTATAGCATGAATTTGTACAATTGTCACATACAAAGAACATGAAACCCTGTAAATTTATCCACAGCTAAACAAAAGCAATTATAATCATTAAAAAACTATGAGCCATGAAACATTTACATTATTATCTGACCGTCTTCATGCTACTGCTTTTGGGCAATGTCAGCGTGATAGCCGACGAGTATGACAAACTGTATCCGGAATCGAGTACAGAAGAAAGCGAATATTGGTACTATATCCGCTTTAAAAAAATGGGATTTGTTGTGCAGGACATGGGAAATGAAGAAAATCTCATGACTCAGAATATGAGTAAAAATAATGCGCAGCTCTGGAAATTTATAGGAAACCGTGAAAATGGTTATATAATCCAATCTAAAGAAGGAAGATACATTTATTATGTTGCGGGAGAGAACAGATATAAAGCTACAGAAGATAAGAACAAGGCAACTTTGCTTTATGCTGCCCCATCACTACATCCATCAGAACCTTACCACTCAGCATTGGAGCTGACCAGAAGTACGGATTCCAATGTGAGATTCAATCAGATGCAAGGTGGTGGAGTTAACAAAACTATCAACGAATATACTGCAGGCGAAACCAATCCTTTGGAATTCATAGCATACGATAACGCTGTATTCCCAATTGAGAGATTGGAAGAGGTTCCTTATACCACATCAAAAACAACACCGGAATCACAAAATATACTTTGGTATCAGAATCCATCAATACAATGGATGACATCTTCGCTTCCTATCGGTAACGGACAGCTGGGAGCTATGATTTATGGCGGCATTCATCAGGAACAGATTCAGTTCAATGAAAAAACTTTATGGACCGGAACCCTGTGCAAAGACGGTGATTACTTTACCGGAATGCGTGGAGCATACCAGAACTTCGGATCCATATTCATCAACACGTTGGACATAACCGAAGCATCGGACTATCAACGAAGCTTAGACATACAGAATGCTGTGGCAAAAGTAAACTATACCAGCAACGGAGTACACTTTGAACGCAAATATATTGCAAGCAATCCGGATCAGGCCGTCATCATTAACTATACGGCAGACCACCCCGGAAGCATATCCATACAAATATTTCAGGAAGATGCACACCAGAAGGCTCCGATTTACCAGAACGGAACCGTTACCGTTGATGGAAAATTGGAAACCGTAACCTTCAACAGCTACCTGAAGGTTGTACCCAAAGGAGGAACGATGACCACAAGTGCAGCAGAAGGCATATGCGTAAAGAATGCCGATGAAGTCATGATTGTATTGAAAGCCGGTACGGATTATGACCCTCTCAGTCCGACTTATACATCAAACACGGAAAACTTTGCACAGGACATTAAAACACAAGTGGAAAAAGTTACGGAAAAAGAATGGAACGATATATTGGATGCTCATAAGGCCGACTTCCGCTCGTTTTTCGATCGCGTATGTCTGAATCTGACCGATGAAGCAAACAGCAAGCCTACGGCACAACTTGTCAGAGATTATTCGCAAGCCGTTAAAAACGGACAATACGGTTCTCTGCTTTTGGAACAGCTATATTTTAACTATGGAAGATATTTGCTCATTTCTTCATCAAGAGGAATTGTTCAACCTGCCAATCTACAAGGTATATGGAACGATAGCAATACTCCACCATGGTCATCGGATATTCATGCCAATATCAACGTACAAATGAACTACTGGCCGGCAGAGCCGACCAACCTGTCGGACTTGCATGAGATATTTTTGAACTATAACTATAATGAAGCCTTAAAACAACCACAATGGCATGCCAATGCGTATTATTCTAAAAAAGAAATCATACGTAAATTATATGGAGATGCAGAAGCAGAAAAAGTAACTCCTGAAGATGCTAAGGGATGGGTATGCTACACTGCTAATAATATATTTGGTGGAGGTGGCACTTTCATGATGAACAATGTATCAGCCAATGCATGGAACTGCATGCATCTGTGGCAACACTATCGCTATACACTGGATCGCGACTATCTGCTGAAAAAAGCTTACCCGGTCATGAAATCATGCTGCGAATTTTGGATGGACCGACTTATTGAAGACCGCGGAGCCAAGAAAGGAAGCAACCCGCATATCATGAAAGATTTTGCACCTGACGGAACCCTCGTAGCGCCTTTAGAATATTCTCCGGAAAACGGTCCCGATGCCGAAGACGGTGTGACTCACGCACAGCAGCTTTGCTGGGACTTGTTCCGAAATACTTTAGAAGCCATAGAAGTGCTCGGAGAAGATGTTGCTCAAGACAAATCGTTTGCAGAAGAATTGAAGGCAACATTCGTTAAACTGGACCCGGGAACACATATTGACGATGATGGATATCTGAAAGAATGGAAATATTCAGAAAGAACAGCCGGACAATCACAGCATCGCCACAACTCTCACTTAATGGGACTTTATCCGGGAAATCAGATCTCGGCTCAAATAGACAAAAAAATATTTGATGCTGCTGTAAAGTCACTGACAGCAAGAGGTGATAAAGGCACAAGCTGGTCTATTGGATGGAAAATTAATCTCTGGGCAAGAGCATTAGATGGAGAACATGCCTATAAAATAGCACGTGAATCCTTAACATTCACAGAAAACACCAACAACGGTGGCGGATGGGGAGGTGGTATTTATGAGAATCTGTTGAGTGCAGGTCCTCCATACCAAATTGACGGAAACTTTGGCTATACATCAGGAGTGGCAGAGATGCTACTGCAAAGCCATACTGACACGCTGCATTTCTTACCGGCGCTTCCTGCAAGATGGGCTAACGGATCTGTTACAGGATTGTGCGCAGTCGGAGGATTTGAAACTGATATCTTTTGGGAGAATTCAGAGATTTCTTCGGTAACTATTCGTTCAAAACAGGGACAAAGATGTCCAATTTATCTCGGAGAATACCAAAAGGCAGAAGTTACCGATAATGCAGGAAACAGCATTGAAACACAAAAGAGAGGTCAGGTCATTATCTTCAATACCGAGAAAGGAAAAGAATACAAGATACTGTTTTCCGACAAAAAGCCACAACCGGCATGGACCACGGCTTTCTTTCCAATAAGTAAAAAGGAAGATTTGCAACAAGGGGCAAAATACATTCTGAGAAACTGTTTTGTCAGTAGTGATAAAGGAGACCGTTCAGGATATGTAGCCGTAGCTTCACCAATGGCTGTAACCAAAAGTATGGATCAGATATCCTCAAAAAGTGTTTTTTCATTAAATATGGATAATAACCTCGTGGAATTTCAAAATGAAGAGGGGAACATTCCTGCAAAAGGCAACCAAGGAGGAGGACTCGAACCGGGTACAGGAAATGACTTCTTTGAGATGACACCATGCGAAGGAAAAGAATACCATTTTCAGTTTCAGTCAACAGTAAATAACTTGTACTTGAATGCCAATACGGGAACATTAACTTTCTGGAACGAAAATCCGCATCCTTACCAGATTTATCAGGCCCAGGAAATCACCGAACAGGGAGTCACAACAGTAACTTTGGATTTTGAGGACAAGATTACGGGAACAACCATAAAATCCGTACAGAAGACCCTCAGAACAGGAACTGTCCCAGCCTATGGAGAAATCCTGGCTGAGATGCCTCAAGACAAATTCTGGAAATCGCTGGACGGAAAAACGCTTGAAGAAATCAAGAAAAATGTCAGTAACGGAGACCCTTTCGGAGGAATCACACCGGCCGGAGAGGAACATAAGACTTATAAAATCGGTCTGACAGATGAAACGACGGTAGGTCTGGAAAATATAAAAAATACAGAGAAGAAAGCAGATCTGTATTTGCTTAACGGTATGAAAATTCGGACAAATGTTTCTGAAAAGGAAATATTGCGAGATCAAGAACTACCTAAGGGTATCTATCTATGGAATAATAAGAAGTTCATTAAATAACCTATTGTTATAAAATTAAATACCATGCAACAAAATAAGTTTATCAACCATTTTAGGAATCTTTCCGCTCTGGTATTATTAACAGGTGGCATTGAATGTTATGCCACAACAAATACTGCGTTGGATATTCCTGTAAGAACGACAGTCGGTTCTATTATAAAGAAATCGACTGCTAACCTGTCAAGTCTATCTGAAGAAGAACGCCGAACGCTTACAGATTTAGCTCTGAGCGGAATCTTAACATCAGAAGATTTCCGTATTATGCGTGATGAAATGCCTTCTTTACAAACTCTTGATCTGTCTCAAACCAACAATGCAGAAATACCTGTATTTGCTCTATCCGGGCATGGAAAATTACAGCAAATCATACTGCCGACCTCATGCAGTAAAATTGATGAAGGTGCTTTTTCCGGATGTAGCGAACTAAAAGAGATCAATCTTGAAGGAATCCAGTCAATCGGAACCATGGCTTTTTGCAACACAGCACTTACTCAAGTGAAACTCTCGTCAAAAGTTACATTCCTCGGAGATTTCGCCTTTGAAGGATGCAAGAAACTCACGAATATAGAAGTGGAAGAACAGAATAATCATTTCACATCTGTTGATGGTGTTTTGTTCAATAAAGAGCTGACTACACTCATTAAATATCCCGAAGCTCATACCGGAGCATTAACACTTCCGGCTTCGGTAACCTGCATAGAGGATTTTGCTTGCTCTGGTAGTTTGGCCCTGAGCGGTGTCCCGTTATTTACAGAAAAGATTCAATATATAGGAAAATACGGATTCGACAATTGCCGTGGAATGAAAGGAAACCTAAATCTTCCAGCAAACGGTTCTGTAATAGGTGATCACGCATTTTGGGGATGTAGCAATATCAGTTCATCATTGAATATCCCTGAAAATACTTCTACCGGAAAACATTCTTTTGCACATATGATTGGACTAGAGACTATAACACTCCCCAATAGTATGGATAATCTGGAAGATGGATTGTTTCTGGAATGCTCTATTGTAAAGAGTGTAACAACAAGCCGTACAGTTCCTGCAACAGTCGGAACATTTACCTTTTATGGTATGGATTTCGGCAATGTAGCTCTAAACATACCAGAGCAGTCTGAAACTGCTTATCAAAATGCTGAGGGATGGAGTGATTTTTATAAAGAACCGGTTGAAGAAACTATCATACGCTATACAACCAGCGGTCCGCATTACATACAATATGTCGGCCAAGGTATTAATGCAAACAAATATCTCTCCCACAATATGGAATACGGAAAAGTTGCCAAAATGAGCGACATAGACGAAGCGACTCCATGGGATTTGAATTTCTTCAAAGGTTGGGGAAGCAGTGAAACAGCTTTCAACGGAGGCATGATTACCGATATGAAATACACCCTCCCTTCAGATGATTCCATGTATGGTATGATGATATTTTCTGGTATTTGTTACACGGAAGAGAAATCAAAATATATTATCAATAACAATAATAATCGTGCTTTTGCCTTCTGGCTTGATAAAGAAACCGGATTGGTAGCTATCCAAACCAATGGAAAATATCTGAACGCATCAAGTAGCAAAGCAGAAATTGCTCCTGTCAACTATAGTGGGGCACCTCGTCCACAAGACTTTGTATTCAGACTTATTTCCAAAGATATGGCTCAAACATATCAGCCAAACTTCAAACCAATTGAAACGCTGGAAGAAATCAAAGAAGACAAACTTTATATTTTAAGAAACTGTCTGAATGAAGCAGATCGCGGTGACCGTTCCGGCTATCTGACCATGGAAAGTAACATCATCAATGTCATTCAAGGTCAAGAAAAGCTAAATGGAAAGAATGTATTCCATATCCATAAATCCGCAGAAGGAACATATAGTTTTGCCAATAACAAACTTTACATTCCCAATACTGGTAATATTGGAACATCAATAAAGCCAACCGCTACAGAAGCGTTTTTCCGCATTCTGCCAGTAGAAGGCAATAAAGGAGTTTTCAATATACAGTCGGTTGCCAACAACAACTATCTGAATGCCAATGGAGCATCAGGCAGCAAACCTGGTTATTCTGTCTTCTGGGGAGATGCAAAAAAGGCTAATCCTTATCATATATATGAAGTGACAGAAACAGAAAATACTCCTACAAAAGAAGTAACCTACCGATATCTGGATGCCAATACCAACATACTCCTACAGGAAACAAAACATCAGTTAAGAACAGAAACCTATCCGGTTTTAGGCGAAATTCAATACGATCAGCCTGTAGGATTTGAACTGGTTTCTATTGATCAAGAAGCAATTGGAGAAACCACCAAGCTGCAACCGGTTGGAGAAAACAAGCAAACATACGACATTAAAGTATGGAATAAAGTACATATCGGAAACAGTCAATATGCCACTTTATATGCTGCTTATCCATTGATCATACCTAAGGGAATGAAGGCCTATAGTGGAAAAGTCGACTCAGAAAACGAAAGACTCATTCTTCAGGAAATTCATGAAATGATTCCGGCAGAAACCGGTGTTCTGCTTCAGGCAAATGAAGGAGATTATGTATTTGATGTTACAGAAGAAACGGTAACAGCTATTTCTGGAAATGATTTAAAAGGCACATTAGGAAATATCATACGACCGACTGAAGGCACAATATACACTCTGCAACAAATAGACAATGTTATCGGATTCTACAAATATCTCGATACAAACATGAAACCATGTCGCGCTTACCTGCAGCTACCAGAGTCTGGAATTAACAGTATTCGCTTATATTTTGGAGAAACAACAAAAATCAATACTCCTGAGTCAGAAATAATAGAGGAAATTTATGATCTGAATGGAAACAGAATCAAAGAAATCACTAAATCAGGAATCTATATTCTGAACGGAAAAAAAGTAATGGTTATCAAATAATTATAAAAATCAACATTTATGAAGAAAAATATTCTTTTAACTATAGCATTTTCATTATGCACTTCCTGGTTAACCGGCCAGGAACGTCCCAACATCATACTTTTTATGGCAGATGATCTGGGATGGCAAGACACCTCACTCCCTTTCTGGACAGAGGAAACCTCTCTAAACAAACGATTCCATACTCCGAATATGGAACGACTGGCTAAAATGGGAGTACGATTCACACAAGCCTATGCCGGAAGTTTTGATTCTCCGTCACGCTGCAGCCTTATGACAGGAATGAATCAGGCACGCCATCGTGTAACCTATGAAACATTGGAATACAACAAAGCAAGTGACAAGAATGACGCATACCTAAACATGCCCGTATGGAATATGAATGGAATACAGCCTGTAGGTGGAGTTGAAAATTCCTCTCAAGCAACAACCTTCGTGCAGTTACTGAGAAACAGCGGATATCATACCATATTATGTGGCAAAGCACAATTTGGAGCTACTACGACATATGGAGCTGATCCGAAAGCCCTTGGTTTTAATATCAGTATCGGAGGACAGGCCAGCGGTACTCCTGTACAAATTAATGGAAGTAACCGTTTTGGGTTCACGGCCAATGGAACTCCTAGCAGCATACATGCCGTACCCAATTTGGAACGATATTGGGAGCGCAATGTCATCCTCACTGAAGCACTTACACAAGAAGCTATCCGCTCCTTGGAAATGGCCCAAAGTATGAAGGCACCCTTCTTTCTGTTCCTTTCGCACTATGCCATGCATACTCCTAGTCTTGCAGATCCAAGATTCATTGATAAATACCAAAAAGCAGGTCTGTCAGATATAGAAGCGGCTTATTGCAGTAGAGTTGAAGGTATTGACAAAAGTTTAGGTGACATAATGGATTATTTGGAGAAAAACAATCAACTGGAAAATACCATTATTATTTTTGTATCAGACAACGGAGGACTGGCAGCTTCAAACCGCACTCCTCCTCTCCACGTACAAAACGCTCCTCTACGAAGCGGAAAGGGATCTATTTATGAAGGTGGAATCCGAGTTCCAATGATTGCCTATTGGAATGATGTTACACTCCCCAACTCCGTTAATGACAAATATCTTGCCATAGAAGACTTTTTCCCTTCAATATTGGAAATGGCTCAAGTTGAAATCCCTCAAACAATTCAACAAATAGATGGAGTTAGCTTTGTTCCCTTATTAAAAGGTACCGGCGATCCATCCCAAAATAGAGCTCTCTACTGGAACATACCAAACAACTGGACCAGCAGTAATATGAGAACACAGGGTATTGGACAAAGTTGTGCCATTAGAGAAGGTGATTATAAATTAATCTATTGGTATAAAGATGGTAAGAAAGAGTTATACAACCTGAAAAATGACATCTCTGAAGATTATAATCTGGCCTTAGAACAACCGGAGAAAGTAGCTGAACTGTCTCAAAAATTGGGAAACTTCCTGCGTTCAGTAAATGCTCAACGCCCGACTGAGAAATTCTCACAAAGAACATCTGCATGGCCAGATGACAATCATAAAAACTTTGCAGATCACTGGCAGTTTGTCAAGGTTATTTTAGAAGAACCTGGATATCATCTTTGGGGATCTTCACCTATTTGGGGAGAAGACGGTAAAGTTCATCTCTTTGTGGCACGCTGGAAAGTAGAACACAGTTTTGATCCCGGATGGCGTTCACATAGTGAAATAGCCCATTACGTGGGTGATAATCCAGAAGGACCATTTAAATTTTCTGATATAGTATTGCAGGGAACAGGAACAGACACATGGGATAAATATGGAATTCATAATCCGAACATTCACAAAGTGGGTGATCAGTATGTTCTTCTTTATATAGGCAATAACAACTATAAACAGCCTCCACATCCATCAAATCAAAAAATCGGTATGATGGTTTCAAAAAGTCTTTATGGACCATGGGAAAAAGTTGGAAAAGACGGATGTATTCTGGAACCGTCAGGCGATCCGAGCAACTGGACATATAATGCCAACAATGGAGTTAACAATCCTACATTGTTAGTCCATCCTTCCGGAAAATACTATTTGTATTTCAAATCCAATGGCTACAAAATGGGAGTTGCCATTGCCGATCAGGTAGAAGGCCCATATACCATTCAAAAAGATCCTGTAACCAAAAACGAAACGATGATTGAAGATGGATATGCTTTTATGATGGATAATAAATTCTGCTTGCTCACAACAGATAATCATGGTATCATCAAAACTGGAGGTGGAATTTTATGGAAATCAGATAACGGAACTGAATTCAACTATTGCGAACCGGGATTTCATACCATGTATGAATATCTTCCGGAAAGCCAGCTCAACAATCTTAGACCGATTTACGGTTCAATTCCAAAATTCGAACGCCCTCAGATTTTAATGAAAGACGGAAAACCTGCATGGTTATACGTACCTTCAGGGGTAAACATTAAAGGAGGAAACGGTACCATTGTTCACCTTCTAAAATATATTGAATAGAAAAAGTTAAAAATCACGTTTCTGTCTAAAAGCTCCGGATTATAATATATTAAAAAATTATTGTAATCCGGAGTTATCTCACGTATAGATCTTTACAACATAAAAAAGACAAACGTAAAAAAGAAAGATTCCAGATATTAAATTATATTTGTATTCAAATAACGAACGACTTCTGTTTTTCATTGCAGAAGCTGATGTTCCTTTACGAAAAACATGTTGTAAGCCATAACTAATCTTATATCATAATATGAAACAATTTTTTTTAGGAGCACTACTTATTCTTCTACAAACCGGCATCTGTGCACAAAAACGCAAAGCCATCTATATTGTGCTGGACGGTATTCCTGCCGACTACATCGAACGGGTTCATCCCAAAACCATCTTTGAAATAGCGGAAAAAGGAAATTATGCACGGGCTATAACCGGAGGAGAAATTGGAAGATACTCGGAAACACCGACTATCTCTGCCATCGGATATATGAATATCCTGACCGGAACCTGGATGAACAAACACAATGTAAACGGTAATTCCAATCTGAAACCGAACTATAATTATTGGTCATTGTTCAAAATCGCCAAATCTCAAAATACGGACTACAAAACGGCCTTATTTTCCAGCTGGACCGACAACCGTACGGTGCTCATCGGCGCCGACAAACCGGAAACAGGCAACTTAAAGATAGACTATGTGTATGACGGTTACGAACTGGACAAACAAAGATTTCCGGAAAAAGCGAACCATTTACAGATATTTGAAATCGACTCTGTAGTCTGTCAGGAAGCAGCAAAATGTATCCGCGAGAAAGCTCCAGATTTAAATTGGGTTTATTTATGGTATACCGATTCCGGTTATCATCTCTATGGCGACGGAAGCTATATGGATGATTACGTACGGAAAACCGATGAACTGATCCGACAGATATGGGAGGCCGTACAATTGCGCGAGAAAGAATATAACGAAGAGTGGCTAGTCATTGTTACCACCGACCACGGACGTGATGAAAGCGGTTACCATCACGGCAGACAATCGGAAAGAGAACGCAGCGTGTGGATTTCGACTAATGCTTCCAAGGTAAACAGCCACTTCCAAAGCCCTTCATTATCGCTGGTGGATATCCTGCCCAGTATCTGCTCCTACATGCAGTTTGAAATGCCTCAGGAGGTAGCTTTCGAAAAGGATGGCGTTTCTTTCTTGGGCAAAAATGATATCTCAGATCTGACGACTCATCCTTATGACCAATATGTCACTCTGAAATGGAACTGCACCAAGTCCAAAGCGGATGCCACCATCTACATGGCTACGACCAATAACTATAAAGAAGGAGGCAAGGATAAGTGGATAAAAATCGGTACTACAAAGGCCAACAAAAAAGAATTTACCGTTGACCTGAACAAATACCCGAAATCAAAGTTCTATAAATTTGTGGTATCGACTCCCAATAATCTGATTACAAAATGGATTTTTAAATAAAAACATACTTGGCAAAGACCATCCTATTCCTAACCATTGGAGGGCATTCCTGCTGTTAGGAATAGGATGGTTTATGCAGTCAAGGTTCGTTTACCGACTATTTCATTTTTGCAACAAACTACATACAGCATACCATGAAACAACGTTTGGAATCATTAGACATCTTACGGGGTCTGGATCTTTTTATTCTGGTATTTTTCCAGCCTGTATTCATGCGACTGGCACAGGCACAACCAGAAGGCAACTTTTTACGACTTATTCAAGAACAAGTCTTTACCCATGTGGAATGGGAAGGACATCATTTATGGGATCAGGTCATGCCCTTGTTCTTATTCATGGCAGGAACTTCCATCCCTTATGCATTTGCCCGATATAAGGAGGAAAGACACTTCCCGAAATCCGCCTTTTATCGCGTCGGCAAACGGATTGTCCTGCTCTGGATTTTCGGTGCCATCGTTCAGGGAAATCTTCTGGATCTTAATCCCGACACTCTTTATCTATACACAGATACTTTGCAGGCCATTGCCTGCGGCTACCTGTTTTCTGTGATTCTTTTTATGAACTTGTCGACCAAAGGTATGCTAGCAGTCACCTTGCTTTGTCCCCTGATATACACTGTCACGATGATGACAGGCGAAGGATACCAGCCGGGCATCAATATGGCCGAACAAATCGACCGGATGATTCTCGGACGGTTTGTCTATGGTTCTTATGTCATGGACAACGGAGAAATCGTCTTTGCCGACTGGTATCACAACAGTTGGCTGTTAAGCTCGCTGAATTTCATAGCAACCACCATGAGCGGTGTGCTCACCGGAGTCATCTTAAAATCCCAGATGACCGGCAAGAAGAAAGTGCAGGTTCTGCTCTTCAGTGGCATCATCTGCCTGACGGCTGCTTACGGTCTTTCTTTCGCAGAGCCGATCGTCAAACGAATATGGACCAGTTCCATGACTTTCCTGTCTTCTGGAATATCCATTCTACTGATGCTGTTCTTCTACTATTGGGTGGATATCCGGAAGAAAGGAAGGTTCTTAAAGTGGCTGAAGATTTACGGCATGAATTCCATTCTGGCCTACATGCTGTATAATACCATGAATCTGAATTCCCTGCTTCAGCAATGGTTACACGGGTTGGAACAGTTCACAGGAAAGTATTATCCTTTCGTTTTCGAATTGTGTTTTGTCTTTCTGATCTTCCTGATACTGAGACATTGTTATCAAAAAGGTATATTTCTTAAAGTATAAAGAACAAAAACATGAAACAGCTATATGCTCTCCTGATAGCCGGCCTCTGCACTTGTCAAACGGCACAGGCAAAGGATTATATCAAATATAAGGATGCTTCTGTTCAGATATCGGAACGCGTCGAAGATCTCATGGCGAGAATGACGCTTGATGAAAAAGTGGCCCAACTGATGCAGATGGGCAGCCACATGATTGTGCACGACGGAAAAGTGGATTTGGGCAAAATGAAAGCTATTTGCCAGAAAAACGGAATCGGCTTTTTTGAAGGAATCACTCTCACCAGCGAAGAGGCCCACAGAATCATGAGCGAGGTGCAGCACTATATGATAGACAGCACGCGGTTGGGAATTCCGGTTTTTACCATTACCGAATCACTGCACGGTTCCGTGAACGACGGTGCAACGATCTATCCGCAGGCCATAGCTTTGGGCAGTACTTTCAACCCGGAACTGGTTTATCAGATGACCGCCAATATCTCGGAAGAATTAAAAGTGCAGGGAATTACCCAGAGCCTGACACCCGTTGTCGATGTCTGCCGGGATTTACGTTGGGGCCGTGTGGAAGAATGTTTCGGCGAGGATCCTTTTCTGGTTCGCACTATGGGAGCCCATCAGGTGAAAGGATATATGGATCAGGGAATTTCACCCATGCTGAAACATTTTGGAGCCCACGGAAGTCCTTCCGGAGGCCTTAATCTTGCATCCGTACATTGCGGACAAAGGGATTTGCTTTCCATCTATCTCCAACCCTTTGAATATATTGTAAAGACCGTGAAGCCCTGGGCCGTCATGTCTTCTTATAACTCCTGGAACGGAGTGCCCAATTCTGCTTCTGAGTATCTGATGACAACCTTACTGAGAAACGAATGGGGGTTTCAGGGATACGTCTATTCTGACTGGGGCTCCATCGATATGCTGAATTATTTCCATAAAACTGCACGAAACAGAGCGGAAGCGGCCTATCAGGCGTTCCATGCCGGACTGGACGTGGAAGCCGGAATCAACTGCTATCGGAACCTGAAGGGACTGGTGACCTCCGGTTTGTTGAATATGGAGGAGATTGATCGGGCGGTGCGTCGGGTGTTAACCGCCAAATTTGAAATGGGATTGTTTGAATACCGCTTTCCGACCGAAAAAGAATTCAAGAAGCATCTGCATACTCCCAAACAGGTGGCGCTGGCACGCAAACTGGCCGAAGAATCAATCGTCCTGTTACAGAACAACGAAAAACTTCTTCCTCTGGACATCAACAAACTGCACTCAGTGGCGCTGATTGGTCCTAATGCCTATCAAGTGCAGTTTGGAGATTATACCTGGAGCAGAAGCAACAAAGACGGTGTTACCCTGTTGGAAGCCTTCCGGAAAAGAGCCGGAAATAAAATCCGGATAGAATATGCCAAAGGCTGTGACCTGCATACGGACACGACTTCCCATATACCACAGGCTGTAAACATGGCCAAAAATTGTGATTTAAGTATTGTCGTTGTTGGTTCGGCCAGCGCTTCACTCTCCAGAGACTATTCCAATGTGACCTGTGGAGAAGGATACGACCTGTCGGACATGACACTGACCGGAGCGCAGGAAGAGCTAATCAAGGCCATACATGCTACCGGAAAACCGGTTATTGTTGTCCTGCTGTCGGGCAAACCCTTCGCTATGCCATGGGTAAAAGAAAATATTCCAACCATTTTGGTACAGTGGTATCCTGGAGAGCAGGGAGGAAACGCCTTGTATGATGTTCTGTTCGGTGAAGTAAACCCTTCCGGAAAACTCAACTACTCTTTCCCGAAAAGTACAGGAAACATACCTTGTTACTATAACCATCTGCCCACTGACAGAGGATTTTATCACCAGCCGGGTAAACCCAACCAACCGGGACGTGATTATGTGTTCGACACTCCTGAACCTCTTTGGGCTTTCGGTCATGGATTAAGCTATTCTGAATTCGAGTACTGCGACATGCAAACGGACAAAGAAGAATACGACATGGACGACACCATACATATTGAGGTCAAGCTCCGGAATCTAAGTGATATTCCCGGAAAGGAAGTCGTACAGGTTTACGTCCGGGACCTGATATCCAGTGTGGTGACTCCGATTCAGGAACTGAAAGCTTTTTCTAAAGTAAATATTTCCGGAAAAGAAACAAAGCAGGTAAATTTGTCCATACCGGTACACGACTTGGGACTATATAATCAGGCCATGAAATATGTGGTAGAGCCGGGCGAGTTCGAAATACAGGTTGGCGGCGCATCCGACAAGATTGCTTTACAGAAAAAAATCGGTGTGACTCTTCATGAAGAAAAAAAGATCAATCTGAAAAAACAGGAAAACACAACCCGAAAAATCAAAAAAGAAAAAATAACGGTTTCGGGATATGTGCGCGACGTGCAAGCCAACCCGGTAGAAAATGTCCGTATCGAGAGTGAGGGACAAAGCGTATCGACCGATTCGGACGGATTCTATCAGATAACAACCTACTCTACAGCCACTCTGCTCATAAAAGGGAAATATATAGAACCCAAGAAAATACCTGTTCAAGGCGAAGCAAACATCAATATTGAAATCGTAAGAAAGAAATAGAACTTACAGAATTAAACATATGGATCATGAAAATACTAAAAATATCTTTACTATGTACCTCGCTGTGGGGAGTCAATGGAGCTTATTCTGAAAACATTCCGGCCTATAAAGACCGGCATCAGCCCATAGAAGTCCGCGTCCATGATTTGCTGAAACGAATGACTTTGGACGAAAAAATTGCGGAACTGAACCTCATGGCTTATTATACACAAAGGGATTCCGACATCAGAAGTCTCATAAAGCAAGGTAAAGTAGGTGCTTTACTCAAGGCTAACGGAGCCGCATTGAACCGCTCCTTGCAGGAAATCGCCATAAAAAACAGTCGACTGAACATACCGCTGATATTCCATGAGGATGTCATTCACGGATACCGCACCCTCTCACCAATACCTTTGGCAGAATCCTGTAGCTGGGACACGGTTCTGGTACGGAAAAGTGCTGCAGCTGCTGCTTTGGAGGCAACAGCCTCCGGAATCCAGCTGACTTATGCCCCTATGGTCGATGTATCCAACGATCCGCGCTGGGGACGCATCATGGAAACTTCCGGAGAAGATGCTTTTCTGGGATCCGCCATGGCTACGGCTCGTGTTCGAGGATTTCAGGGAAGCGAACTGAACGACAAGCATACTCTGGCCGCCTGTGTCAAGCATTTTATCGGATATGCCGCTCTTTTGGCCGGACGGGATTATCTCAACACGGACTTCTCTTATCGGGATCTTAAAGAGCGCTATCTGCCGCCCTTCCAGGCTGCAGTAGATGCCGGAGTGTCTTCTGTAATGTGTTCCTATACTTCTTATGACGGAGAACCGGTCACAATGAATCATAAGATAAACACGGAACTGCTCCGGAATGAAATGCAGTTCAAAGGATTATACATGAGCGACTGGTCTACCCTGACCCATGCAGTAGAAGAAGGAGCAGCCAAAAACGGACGCGAATCTTCACGACGGGGAATGCAAAGCGGCGTAGATATGGACATGGCTTCCGGCCAATACTCAAAATGGCTCAAGGAACTTGTGCTTGCAGGAGAAGTTGATTCTTCACTGATTGACCAGGCCGCTGCAAGGGCGCTGACTCTAAAATTCAAGACCGGACTGTTTGACAATCCTTATCTTTATTTTGACACGAAAAAAGAAAAGGAAATCACTGGTTCGCCCGCCATCAGACAAACCATGCTGGATATGGCCCGCAAGAGTATGGTTCTGCTGAAAAACGAGTCGTCCGTACTGCCTCTTTCCGGAAAAGAAAAAATAGCTCTCACCGGACCGTTTGCCAATATTCAGACGGACCTGATGGGCTCATGGACCATGAAAGGCCGTGCCGAAGAGGTCATATCCGTATGGAACGGTTTCTGCAAAAAGCTTCCCAAACAGCAACTCATCCATGCCGGATGCGCGTGGAACGGAGTAACACCGGAATATCTGGCTACATTGAAGGAACAGGTTAAAGAGGCTCAGGTGATCATTGCCTGTATCGGAGAATTCTCTTTCAACATCGGCGAAGCGGTTACTACCGGCAAACTGCAAATACCGGAGGAACAAAAACAAATGCTTCAAGTCCTGAAAAGTACCGGAAAGCCCGTCATTGCCGTACTGTTTAACGGTCGTCCTTTGGTCGTGGACGAGATTCTGAAATCCTGCGACGCTCTGCTGGAAGCCTGGTATCCGGGAACGATGGGTGGAGAGGCTGTTGCCTCTTTGCTACTCGGTGAGGAATCCCCGTCGGGCAAACTGACACAAACTTTTCCACGGCACGCCGGACAAGTGCCCATCGCCTATAATTTCAGAAGAAGCTTTGGCCGCATCGAACACAACGACCTGAAAAAAGGTCCTCAATTTCCTTTTGGCTTTGGACTGACTTACACAACATTTGCCTACGGGGAACCGACTACCGACCGCAAGGAATATACTCCCGGCGACATGGTCCGAGTAAGTGTAACGGTGCAGAATACCGGAAAGAAAGCAGCCAGAGAAATCGTTCAACTATACATTCGCGACGAAGTTGCCACCATCGTTCCCCGAGAAAAGGAACTAAAGGGATTTGCCTCCGTCATGTTGCAGCCCGGAGAAAGCAAAGAGATCCGGTTCGAACTTCCTTCTGAATACTTTATGATCTGGAACAACCGTATGGAAAAAGTCTTAGAACCCGGTTCATTTCAAATTCTGACTGGAGGTAACTCTGAGGACCTTCAATCTACAAAAATCAAATTCAAATAATAACTTGCTGAAAAACATTTAGAATATGAATCTCAACATCAACCACCCGATAAAAAGACAAATCGGCTGCTATGCCGGATTATTTATGCTGGCTTTTACCTGCAACAATATGCCCGCAGAGGCCAAAGACCAGATACGCCCTGTAAAAAAACTGATGGAAAGAGTTCTGAATACCTCAGGAAAAAAACTGCCGGTTTCCCTGAAACTGAAAAACGGCTGTCAGGACTCCACATACTATTCGTATCAGGTGAAAAACGGCAGACTTTACCTTGAAGGAAACGCTCCGGTGTCTTTATGTCGTGGCCTTTATGCTTTCCTCAAACAGGAAAAGTGCGGTGTCTATTCTTGGTCGGGCAACAATTTGCACTTTCCCGAAACCTTGAATCCACAAGTATCGCAAAAGGTTGTTTCTCCCTTTGCCAACCATTATTATTTCAATGTATGCACCTACGGATACTCCATGCCCTACTGGAATTGGGAACGCTGGGAAAAGGAAATAGACTGGATGGCTTTACACGGTATCAACATGCCACTGGCCCTGGTGGGTTACGAAGCCATCATTGCCCGCGTCTGGAAAAAGATGGGGCTCACCGACGAGGAAATCAACGAGTATTTTGTCGGTCCGGCTCATTTGCCCTGGATGAGAATGGGTAATGTGAGCGGCATCGACGGTCCTCTTAACGAAGACTGGCACCAACAGCAAATAGAGTTGCAGCACAAAATCCTGAAGCGCATGCGTGAACTGGGTATGAAACCTATCTGTCCGGGATTTCCGGGATTCATTCCCAAGGCCTTCCAAAGACTTCATCCGGAACTGAAAATCATTGAAACACACTGGGGAGGAGCTTTCAACAACTGGATGGTATCTCCACAGGAAGCGCTGTTTCAGGAAA
The DNA here is from genome assembly GCA_905215575.1 of uncultured bacterium. Lineage (GTDB taxonomy): Bacteria > Bacteroidota > Bacteroidia > Bacteroidales > Bacteroidaceae > Paraprevotella. The sequence goes on from CAJMQV010000004.1 coordinate 36,791, forward strand.
TAGGAACCGCCTTTATTCAGGAATGGGAGAAGGAATTTGGAGAGTGCAGCTATTATCTGGTGGACAGCTTCAACGAAATGGATATTCCATTCCCCGAGAAAGGAAATCCGGAACGCTATGCAATGGCGGCATCTTATGGAGAGAAAGTGTATGAATCCATCAAACGGGCCAATCCGGATGCCGTGTGGGTGATGCAGGGATGGATGTTCGGATATCAGAGATATATCTGGGATTATGAAACACTGGGTGCCCTGGTTTCCAAGGTGCCAGACCAGAAAATGCTTTTACTCGACCTGGCTGTGGACTATAACAAGCACTTCTGGCACTCGGAGGTGAACTGGGAATATTACAAAGGCTTCTACGATAAACAATGGGTCTACAGTGTTATCCCCAACATGGGAGGCAAGGTAGGCATGACCGGTGTGCTGGATTTTTATGCCAACGGACACCTCGAGGCTCTGAGTTCTCCGAACAAAGGCAACCTGATTGCTCACGGCATGGCTCCCGAAGGCATAGAAAACAACGAAGTGATTTATGAGCTGATTACCGATGCCGGATGGAGCAAACAGCATATCGACGTGAAGCAGTGGCTGAAAAATTACTCGGAAAACCGCTATGGCAAGGCTCCGGCAACCTTGATGACCGCCTGGGACTATTTGCTAAAATCCTGCTATGGTACCTTTACCGACCATCCCCGTTTCAACTGGCAGTTCCGCCCGGGAAATGTAAAGAACGGCTCCATCTACATCAACGAAGATTATTTCAAAGGACTGGAATACTTTGCAAAAGCATCGGATGAACTGTCCGGCAGTCCTTTATACCAGAACGATCTGGAAGAAATGGCGGCGCATTACTTAGGAGGAAAAGCCGAGATTCTGACGAAAATGATTGATCAGGAATATCTGCTGGGCGACACACTGCAGGCACTGCAACTGCAAAAACGTTTTGAACACGTATTGACGAGCATGGACTCTCTGCTCAGTCAACATCCTACCCTTCGCTTGGACCGATGGGTGAACTTTGCCACTCAGGCTGCAAAAACCGACGAACAGAAAAAACAGTATGAAATGAATGCACGTCGTATCGTCACCATCTGGGGACCGCCGGTTGACGATTATGCGGCACGTATCTGGAGCGGACTCATCAAGAACTACTATCTGAAAAGATGGCAGAACTATTATGCCTCCAGACAGTCGGGCCAACCGTTTGATATGGCGGCCTGGGAACGTAATTGGGTGGAAAACAATCAGGATGCCCAAACCAATATCGTTCCATTTGATGTCGTTGGCTTTGCCAAAGCCAGAATCAGTCAGACAAAAGATATTTCGGACAAAAACCTGAAGCTGAACCGCAAAAACATGGTGGGCATTTGGAACGTATCTCCAAAGAGTTCCAAAGAATTTACCTGGAACATTCCAGCCAAGAGTTTGGAACAGATGAAAGGCATTTCTATCGAAACAATCAAAGGAAACGGTTCGATCAAGGTATCCGGATTTACTTTGGAAGCCGACGGAAAAATCATAGTCTCATCGGACCTTGTCAAGAACATCAAAGCTGGAGAAACAGGTACTTATGAAATAAAACTGGACAAAAATCTGAAAGCCAACAACAGCTGCATCCTGAAAATAAAGATAAGTGCCCCTGAAAATTGTGCCGGAATCGTCTTTTTGCCGTAAAGAAACATGAAAAATAAAATCTTATTATACTGCTGTATCTTGTGCCTGCAAGTTCAGGCACAAGATTATCAGGGCGTTGATGAGTTTGCCCTTACCGATACAAGAGTATCGGGCATCATTGATGATAAACTTCCTCCTATGGCCATTCCGGCTACGGAGAGAGAGAGCAAAATTTCTGGAAAGAAATACTTCAGAAAGTTTTTATATATTCCCTGAGACAAGAAACTATCCTATTGAGCTTTTTCACACCATCCCCCAAAGATGGGCCAACAGTACAACTGCATCAAGAACCGAGCTGCAAGTTGAAGTAAATCCGGGCGAGTACTATATTTTCCAATTGGGAGTATATGCTCCACACACACCGGTCACCATCACCCGATACGAAGATAAGGGACTGACAGACCTGACCTGCTACAATATGGAAGGCTATTCCAATCTGGGAACATTTTTTCAAAAAGAGATAAACATTGCCAAAGGAGACGTGCAACCCCTGTGGTTCGGTATACCAATACCGGAAAACCAATCCAAGCCCATCAAAGGAAAAATATCGCTTATAACTTCTGAAGGGAAAAAGCAAACGGTAAAAATCATGCTGACTCCCAATCAGAAAAAGGCTGAGAACCAGGGATTGAATGATGATTGGCGCCTGTCCCGCCTCAAATGGTTGAATTCACGAATAGAACAGAACGAAGAAGTTACAGCCGGATTCCAGCCTATAGCCTACAACAACCAGCATATTTCCATCACAGGACGTGATATTGAATTAGCCCCGTCAGGATTTCCAAAGGCTATTAACAGCTACTTCGACTCCGGTAATATGAAACTGAAGCCCCAGAAGGAGCCGATTCTTTCTGAAGATATCTGTTTTGAAATAGAAACCGAAGAGGGGAAACTGATTGAATTACAGTATGGCAAACTGAAAATAACCCCAAAGACCCCGCGACGGATTCTTTGGGAAGCAACACACCAGTCTGAAATTCTGTCCATGCAGATTCTTGGAGAAGCCACTTGCGAAGGCTTTATGGACTATCAGGTAAAGGTTACCCCTAAAAAGGATGTACGTATTAAAGATATCCGTCTCAAGGTTCCGATGACTGCGGAAAAATCCCTGTTCATGATGGGAATGGGAAAAGAGGGAGGATACCGCCCCGCAAACTGGCAGTGGAAATGGGATGAAGAGAAAAGCCAGGATATGGTCTGGGTTGGCGGCATAAACGGTGGTCTTGCCTTAAAATTAAAGGATGAGCACTATAAGAAACAGTTGGTCAATATTTACTACCCGTACGGAAAGCTGAATCTGCCGAAATCCTGGTGCAATGATTCTCAAGGAGGATGCCGCATACAGTCCCAGGAACACAATACTGTAATCCAGGCTTACTCCGGAAAAAGACAGCTCCGAAAAGGCGAAAGTCTGAACTTTAATTTTGAACTGCTCATCACTCCTTTCAAGACTCTGACTACTCAAGCGCTCTTCAAGGAAAGGTTTTATCAGAATTCCAACGAAGACAAAGCGGACAATTATCTGAAGAATGCGGATCAGGTAGGTGCCAACATCATCACCATACATCATAAGAAGGATCTCAATCCTTTCATCAACTACCCCTATCTGAGTGATAACGCTCCGCGATTGAAACAATATGTGGATACGGTGCATGCAGCCGGAAAACGGTTGTGCCTTTACTATACAACCCGGGAACTGACCGTAAACACTCCGGAGATATGGGCATTCAGAAGTCTGGGGCCGGAAATCATCTTCCCGGGAGCCGGAAAGGATATCCGTACCGTAATCAATCCCGACGGGCCTCATCCGTGGTTGAACCAGAGATTTCAGGAGAATTTCATCCCAGCCTGGAGATGCAGTATTCAGGAAGGCCGGTATGCCGGCAAGCAGGACTTGTCTGTCATTACCACTCCTGAATCGCGATTGGATAATTTCTTCCTGGAAGGACTGGACTGGCTTTGCAAGAATACGGAAATAGACGGAATCTATCTCGACGGTACAGCACTGGACCGAAACGCCTTACGAAGAGCCCGAAAAATTTTGGACAAGACCCGCCCGTCGGCTCTCATCGATGTGCATATCTGGAACAATTTCCGTGAGAAAGGATGCTATGCTAACGGAATAAATCTTTATATGGACCTGCTTCCTTTTACCGACCATCTCTGGATTGGAGAAGGACGTTCGTATGACAGAATGCCGGACTACTGGTTGGTTGAGATGTCGGGAATACCTTTCGGCGTTCCGTCGCAGATGCTTAATCAGGGAGGAAACCGCTGGAGAGGAATGGTATTCGGACTGACGAACCGTCCCGGATGGTATGGTCCCACTCCCAAGTATATATGGCAGTTCTGGGACGAACACCGCATCTCGGAAATGGAGATGTATGGTTTCTGGCACAAAGAAGTACCAGTGCATACGGACAACAGCATGCTCTATGCCACAGCCTACTGCTCAAAAGATGAAGTCATCATTTCCGTTGCCAATTGGGACAATGAATCTCATGTAGGCAGATTATATGTGGACTGGGATAAGTTGGAACTCAATCCGAATGAGGTAACTTGCAAAATACCTTACATCAAGGAGTTTCAGGAAGAAAAAGACATTGACCTGAATGCACCGCTGAAAGTAAAGGGAAAGGAAGGATATCTGATTGTCATCCGACGGAAATAAAAACAAATGTTCATTGCAATCCTCAATATGAGAATATGAAAATCTACAGTTTAATACTGACACTGCTATGCCTGTGGCAACCACAGGCCTATGCACAGGATACAGATGATCTGGATTTGTCAGCCTTAATAGAACCGGCTGACACTTCCCGGTTTGTACAGGACAGCCAATATTTTAACTGGTGCAGTTCCATCATCCGGGACAAACAGGGAACCTACCACCTGTTCTACTCCAGATGGCCCAAGAAATATGGCTTTTTTGCCTGGCTCACCCACTCGGAAATAGCGCACGCCACCGCCCGGCATCCGGACGGTCCTTATCAGGGAGCAAAAACAGTCCTGCAAGCCCGCAAAGGACACTGGGATCAGATTACCGCGCATAATGTACGGGTGAACCGATTCAACGACCGTTACTACCTTTACTACATCTCCACCAACAGCGATACCGTAGAGCTGAACGAGGAGAAACTTCAGGAAATCGCACGCACGGGATATTCACATCCCTATTGGAATCTGTTGCGCTCAAACCAGCGTACCGGTGTAGCCGAGGCATCTTCCCTATCCGGTCCCTGGAAACGAAAAGAGAAACCCATGATAGAGCCTCACGGTCCCATTTATACCGTGACAGTAAACCCTTCGGTGTGTCAAGGCAAGGATCAGAAATACAATCTGATTATCAAGGGCGACAACCAGCCATCGGGCAAACGTCATCTGATTCAGGCTGTGGGCACAAGCGACAGTCCTACCGGCCCGTTTGTATTGGAAGACAAGCCGGCCTTTGCCGACATTCCTACAGAGGATGTGTGCAGTTGGTATGACAAAGAACGCGAACGCTTCTATGCGCTGTTTCATGCGCACGGCGGTAATTTTATCGGACTGATTACTTCTACGGACGGTATCCACTGGGAAAAGGCACAGCATTATGTCGTGTGCAAAAAGGAAATTCCTCTGACGGACGGCACCATTATGAAAGTGGACCGGATGGAACGCCCGTTCATGTATCTGGAAAACGGTAAACCGGCAATGCTTTCTTTCGGTGTGAAAAAAGGAAATAATGCGTTCATCGTTTTCTTTAACTTGAAAAAACAACCAAATAATCATTAATATGAAAACAAAAACATTATTCAGTCTGGCCGCACTGATGCCGGCCGCACTATTTGGGCAGAGCCAACAGGAACGCCCGAATATCGTTATTATTGAAGCCGACGATCTGGGATTCGGCGATTTGAGTTGCTACGGAGCAACCGCTATCAAAACTCCGGGAATGGACCGTCTGGCCGAGGAAGGATTGCGGTTTACAGACGCTTTCTGCACAGCTGCCACTTCTACTCCGAGCCGATATTCCCTGCTGACCGGAAAATATCCATGGAGCAACAAAGATGCCAAAATCCTGCCGGGAAACGCAGCGCTCATTATCAACACGCAACAAATCACACTGCCTAAGGTTCTGAAACAGGCGGGATATGCCACCGGAGCCGTTGGTAAATGGCATCTGGGACTGGGTGACGGCGGTGTGGACTGGAACGACCGGATCTATCCGGGAGCCCGTGAAGTGGGATATGAATATTCTTTTATTCAGGCAGCTACAAACGACCGGGTGCCATGCATCTTTATTGAAAACGGTAAAGGAGTGAATCTGGATCCTAAAGATCCGATCTACGTGAGCTACAAACGGAATTTCCCGGGAGAACCTACCGGAAAAGATAATCCCGAACTGCTGCGGATGCATCCTAGCGTAGGCCATGCCGGCTCTATCGTAAACGGAGTGCCGAGAATCGGTTTCCAGACGGGAGGCAAGAAAGCACAGTGGAGAGATGAGGATATGGCCGAGCTGTTCCTCAATAAGGCAAAGGACTTTTTGAAAGAACACAAAGACAAACCCTTCTTCCTGTACTATGGACTTCATCAGCCCCATGTTCCCCGGGTTCCCAACGAGCGTTTTGTAGGAAAAAGTGGTATGGGCCCGCGTGGTGACGTGATTCTCGAAGCCGATTGGTGCGTATCTGAATTTCTGAAAGAAATGGACCGGTTGGGACTGACGGAAAATACTCTGGTGATACTGACCAGTGACAACGGACCGGTTCTGGACGACGGTTACAAGGATCAGGCCGAAGAACTTATAGGCAGTCACAAGCCTGCTGGACCATACCGGGGATGGAAAACAACGCGCTTTATGGGCGGTACCTGCATCCCGTTCATCGTGCGATGGCCTAAAGTCGTCAAACCAGGTGTTTCGGACAAGCTGGTGTGCCAAATGGATCTGTTGGCTTCGCTGGCGGCACTGACCGGACAAAGTTACTCCGACCGCACCGACAGCCAGAACACACTGCCTGTCTTTCTAGGACAAGCGGGAAACGGACGTCAGGAACTGGTCATTGAAGGCATGTTCGATTATGCCTTCCGTCAGGGCGATTGGGTCATGTTGCCTCCTTATCCGGGAAAGAATAAAGAATATGAACTGTATAACATTAAAGAAGATCCAATGCAACAGAACAATCTGGCAGACAAGGAAAGAAAAAGACTGCGCCAGATGATGATGCGCTTTGAGCAGCTGAAGCGAGAAACACAGAAGATTACCGATTTTTAAAATGATTCCGATAAAATCACAAAATCCTCTCGATCATCTGAAAAAATCATCAGGATGTTTTTCCGAAGCATCACAACAAAAAAAGGGTCAGCCTTGCATCAATGCAGGGCTGACCCTTTTTCTTATTCAGCAAAGCGGGTTATTCAATCACCAGTTTCTTATATTCTTGTGCATTTCCATACTGGATGAGCACTTGATATTCTCCTTTCTTCCAATCCTGAATGTCAATCAGGAAAGGAGATTCATAGCGCACCGCCTTGACCAGACGCTCCTTCTTGTCGAAAATCAGCACCTTGGCTATTTCTGAGGTTGGCAGAGTGATGCGGATGCCCGAACGGTTCGGATTGAATGTAATTCGGCTTTGCTCCAGCTCATACTGATAATTCATGGCCAGATCATTACGCGTCTTAGGCTCGAATTTCACATCAAACTTCAAAATGTTACCCTTGATTCCATCAGCCGGCTTGATGTAAACCGGTACCTCACTTCCAGGCTCCACTTCATAAAAGTTCATGTTTACTCCGAGCATTCCGTTCTGCTCCTTGTTTAAATCCAGCGTAACATTGTCGAAGGTAAAGGTCACAGTCACCGGATCATTATTCGGATTATCGTCAGAGCGGGACACACCCATGATATAACCCTTATTGGCCAATACAGCAGGCTTGCTCAAGCGAGTCCACGCTGTCTTGTCTGGACTCTCGGCACGCTTCTTCGTGTTGTATTCCAACACATAAAAAGCCTTGTTTCCTGTATTGTAGGCGTAGCCCAGTTCCTCCAGATTGGTGATCTTACTCAAATCGGCATTGCTGGGGAAAGAAATAAAGTTCCACTCACCCGGCACAAAAGTGTACTGAAGAACCAGTTTGCCAACACTGGCACTTCCATTCTCCACACTAAGCTGACCAACCGATTCCTTATCACCCTTCACAATGATCTCACTGATTTCCTCGTTCTCATGAAGCACATAGACTTCTTTACTGTCTACCACCTTCTTTCCTGATACAGTAAAACGACAACGGTATACATCACTGGGCTTAAACTGTTCGTTACCGGGTTGGAAAGCCTCTACCTCAATATAATCATCCAGAGGTATCCGTGTAACGTCCAAGACAGAACCGTTCAGACTGGCGTATTCTGTTCCGTGTACCAAGCGATACTGTATCGGTAATCCGGAGCTGGCTTTAGCCGTCAGCGTGTACTTAAACGGCCGGTTTTCATCCAGATTCATTTCTGTCATCCAGTCAATAGTCTGTGACTGACCATCCGATTCCTTCAGATATACCCGAGGAAGAGCGAATACCATAATATCTCCATCATTATTATCATGCACATCTCCAGACATCTTGATCTGGGTGGCTCCCGTTATCGCAGCCTCAAAAGTACGGGTATAAGGTGGAGGAGCTGTCGAGGAAAAGAACCCTGGCGCATACATCAAATTCTCTTCTTTCACTTCACCATTTACCGTAAAGGTAAAATATACATCTCCATTTTCAGACCAGGTTTCCGTATCGAATGTAGCCACTCCGTATTCGGTACGTAACAGGTCATAAGGAGAATCTTCCGCAAACGAAAACTCAAAATGTCCATTTGCACAGTTCACCAAGGCTTTATAGTAAGTGGTACGGTTAAAAGGCAATCCCCACGCAGGATCATATCCATAACATATATCTACCAATGGTTCTCTTTTCGGATAATCCGTTGTAGCTGTGGTCCATTTCACATCAGATCCCAACCAGTCGAACCAGCGACCGGTTGTTTCTTCGTATTTATTGCTGTAAAACTCTGTACCGTCCGACAAGCCTAAAACAATCTGATAGGAATAATGATTCTCTGTTTCGTTCTTGGGTATGTTGACAAAGAAATAGTTACCGTTCTGAAAACCGGTAGTTTCTTTCGTTGTCTTTTCACCTTTGGCCATATCAAAGAGTATCAAGGAAATGCTTTGCACCTGTACTCCTGTCTCCATTTCAAAGCAAGCCACTTTGCCATCCGGAGAATTTACAGCCCCGATTAATTGGGGGTCACGGGCCACCATGTGCCCGGACCATCCCAAAAACAAAAGTATCAAATATATATATGTTCTTATTTTCATTTTACTACGATCTTATGTGAATACTCAGTTTGTGCTGAACGAACATAAAGCACATAGCTTCCTGACTTCAGACGTACAGAAAGACTCTCTTGTGTGGTTGGCAAATACATGATGCGACGGCCAGCCACATCGAAGACTTCGACAACGCTCTTGCCCTTCAGACCGCCAATGGTACACATACCGTTCTCCCCGACCTGAATGTTCTGCTTCTGCTCTTCCGGAGCTTCGATTCTGGTTTCCTCGTCACCCACAGACAGGATCAGGGCGAAGCGTGTGTTGGCCTCAGCCACGGCATCTACCTGGAAACGGTAGTTGCGACCGCTCTGCAGGTCATGACGCACCTTCAGTTTCTTGTCATACAACTGTACCTTGTCCGTAAATACCAAACCTTCCTGCTGGGATAACGCTAACTCAAAGTTTCCCGTATGAGTCAGCTTCAGATACACCGGTATCTCAATCTGTTGACTACCCACCACATTGACTGACAAATTCTTACCGGATGCCTGTGTGGCGATTTCATTAGCCTGACCATTCAGGCCGCCCCACATCTTCACGGCATCCTCACCAAACTGGTAGGCATCATCCGCATCACGCATCACACGCACCAGAGTACAGTCATACTCTTTCTTCTCCTCAGAAAGCAATGACAAACGGATTCCCTTAGCGTCATTAATACGATAATGGCTGAACACCCGGCGATTGATATCCGGATTCTTAGCCTCTGGTGTAATGGTAATGGACGCTCCTGCCTGTTTGGTCTGAATAAAGAACGGCTGCAAAGACTTGAGCTGCTGCGTCGGGTCGTAGTTCTCAATCATATCCCAAACACGATAGGTATCGGTCTCAGGCTCGTACTGGTACATGTACTTCAGCACATAAGACTCATCAATCACGACATTTTGCGGTTTCGTCAGATTCAAGTTATGCAGATAAGGATTACCTACCAGATTCCATCCCTCGTCTTCCGGATTGGCAGACGGATAATATTCCAAATGATCCTTCATCGTCACCGCATAGTTGGCCATCAGATCTCCAACCTGTGTATTCGTATTTACTTTCAGTTTTGAATCTGAATCGAACTCCGTAACAAACGGAACACCTTCCTTCAGAACACCTTGCAGCAAATCTACCTGCACATGGAACTGTCGATGCACAGTATCTACCACTATCTGAGACTCATTTTCTATCTTCTGCTGGTTCTCCAACAAGGAAAGCTGAATAATAGGTTCCAAAGCAACTTTGAAACTGAGCGTTGTATTCTCTGATACTCCCGCCAGACGCAAGGTTACCGGATTCTCGGCAAACGGATCCAAAGCAGAACGGTCGATGGTAACAAGTATCTCATCCGTCGGCTTGTTTTTGATATCCAGCGTGTCGTTAAGCTTCACATAATTCTGCTCTACCGCAGTAAGAAGTACCTGAGCATTATCATTGCTAGAAATGACATCTGTCTTAATCTTAAACTGCTCCTCTCCCTCTGTCAAAATCACAAGATCACCTTCCTTGATTTCCTTGGCTCCCGTACGATCATAAGCAGACAGAGCAACCTTCACCGGCTTATCCTGCACCTGAGTATTTGTCATCAGCATGAAATCCACAGATCCATTGATGATATTACCCGGAATCTCGAAGACCGCTTTTCCTGCTTCTACAGATGTTGCTTCGATATAACTGCTATACTCAGTCTGTCGTCCCATCGGACGCAAAGCCAGCGTGATGCGGTCACCGGCCGCAATCTGCTCCGGAGAATTCACAATCAGGCGCACTGTTTCGGAAGCCGTAAAGCCCGGCAACTTGGCAAAAGTCAGGGCATAGTGACGGTTCACCAATGGGAATAATTCCGGATGTTCGGCACTGGTACTGTTATAGGCCGAGCCATTAAAGAACGCGAATACGCAACGCGTTTTCTTATTACTTGGCTGCTCCAGGAAGAAAGTCTGACCGCTTTCCGTATCTGCTGTTTCCTGAACCAACTCACGGGTCGGATTATACAGACCTCCCATATTCTGTTCCTGACGGACTGTACCCAAATTTGTCATCGGCAAACCGCTTACACGATCAACAACCTGTCCGGAAGCTGACAGCGAATCCATATCCACATAAGCCAACAGGCTTTCTGCATTCATCTTCGGAGCATGGTACATATACTGGCGAATCTCATCGGCCGACAAGGTACGTCCCCAGATAGACACCTGATCAAAAGCACCGTTGAAACGACGGTCGTTGCGGGAGTCTACTCCCAGCATCAGCATGGATTCAATCTGAGCCGAAGCTGGTACGAGTTTATTGTGATATTCCATTCCGTTAAGATAGATGCGCACTCCATCCGGAGCAACAGTCATGGCTACATGCACCCAACGTCCCACATCGGCAGTAGTAAGGGTGAAGCTTGACTTCCATCCATAATATCCGTCATTCCAGTGGAATCCTAGATTTCCTCCAGACAAATGCAAACCGCAAACCTTGGAACCGCTTGAACGGGTAAAGATCAATGGATTCACCCCTGACAACAGATTGGCATTATCAATACGCATCCATCCCATAAAAGTCATCTGGTTCGTACCGTTCAATTTCTGAGGAAGAGAAGCATTCTCAAAAATCATACCGCCGCTGGTTATCGTCGAAGCATCACCCACACTCTCCGGCATAACCTTATTGATAACCTTCACAGAAACCGGAATCATACGGCCATCCTGTCCAATCAGACGGTCGCTGACTTCGATGGCATCTCCGACACGACGCATATCTACAGAAACAGTTCCTTCGGCTACATCATTCTGGAAATTGAAATCATCATTGATAATCAAGTATCCTTTCTCCGATGTTATCTTATAGGTTCCGGTCGGTTCTGGCAAACCGGCAATGGCCTCTGCTCTAAGTTTGAACTGAGTTTCAGTCTTGTCATAAACAACCAAAGTGTTATCCCAGCTGGCATCTCCAACGGCAACTTCAACAGCGGCCTTGTTCTTCAAGATAATCATCTGACGTCCCTGTATCGTAGACATTGAAATTCCACGGGCTACAAACTGCCCGGTAGAAGCATCCTTTTCCAGGACTGCCAACTTATTCCAGGCCACAGAATCTGCATAAAAATCAGAAACATACAACGTATAACGCTGTGACTCGTCCAAAGCCTGCGGAAAATACAGATCAGCCTGAATACCTTCCTTCACCGTGCCAAAAGAACGGAGCTGGTAAACATCCGAAGCGACTTCATAATATCTTGAATCCACACCGGCATATTGCGTGCTGCCCTGCAAGTCATATTCGTATGCAGCCAATGTGCCCAACTGATCGTACTGATCCATGTGAAGCTTTAACAGCTGCTTGCTGCCGCTGGCAAAAGTTACATCTGACGCAGCCTCCTTCAGGTCAGACCAACGGGCAGCGACTCCTACCGGCATAGCGACATAACTGGTTACCGCACGGGTGCGCACGCGCATCCCCTGACGAGAGAAGAGTTCCTGCTCGGCATCCAGCTTTCCGGCATTGAAATCCTGATAATAGAGCAAATCATCCTCATGTCCCGGATCGTGTGAATACATAATCCGACGCACCTCATCAAGACCATAAGCCGATTTCCATATTCTCAGTTCGTCCACTGCAGCCTTAATGGTCCGACGTTCATAACCATCGGCAAACAAAGACAGATACAAGGAAGAGTTCAGAGTATGCTTCGGCAAGATACGGGCCTGCTGGGCTGTTGTATTGCCATTCAAATACAGAACCACATTACCATCGCGATCCTGACTCAATGCCACATGGTTCCATTTGTTTTTCTGGAACGAACCAATGACCAGATTGCTCTGCTGCGTAAATCCTTGTTCATAACTTGGCTGGTTAACCATATTAGCCGGAGCATAACGGAACTTTAACTGTCCGTTCTCCAGAAGAATGGCCCAACCTCTTGTGTCACGCTCAATATCTACCGGACGGTTAGCCAGAATGACACCGTCGCTTTCTGCCTTTATCCAGAAGTCAATCGTAAAGTTATTATAGAAATAATCTACATATCCCAAATCTACACGACCGCTTCCATCCGAATAGAGAGCTTTGCCGGCCTTCAGAGCATAAACCGGAGCGGCCACGTCCTTCTGGCGTGAAGCATCCGGAACGACGAACTCAGCAGAAGTAGTGCTTACATCAGGTGACTCACGCAAAGTCAGTTTCAGCTGCACTCTGTCTCCCGGATTCAAACGGGCAGTCAAATACTGATAAGGAACATGCTGCTCTACTCCATTAACCGTCCAGGTATACTCATAATACATCGGAATGGTCCATTTCGTATCAATTCCGATGGTCTTACGTCCGTCTACATCAGAGATTTCTTTCAAGGCAAAGCCATCTGCAAAAAAACGATCTGAAGGATGCTCCAGATCAGCCACCCAGATACCTCTTCCGTAATCATGTATCACCATTTCCTGAGTGGTATAATTGATCAGTGCGCTTCCGTACTCCAACGGATTATAACCATCCATCCATAAACGCCAGCTATTGCTGCCTTTTTCCAGCAAGTAAATACCCGCACTTCCGCAGTAATACAGATCACCCGATCCTTCGTGGAAGAGCAAGCCCTTACAGCTAATTGATGAAGGCAATCCTGTGCTGATTTCTTCAACAGTATGAGTTTCAGCATTAATTTTGAATACCTTTCCATTATTCTGACCCAAATAAACGATATTCACGTCATTGGGATCTGTTGCGATCTTACAGTTGGCATATTTTGCATTAACCAGACCACTGCTTACATTGACTTTTACCGTCTGGAAAGTGTTTCCATTATCCGTAGAACGAACAACTGTATTATTTTTGTTATAGACATAAATCACAGAAGTACCATCCTTACCACGGCTCAACGCAAAGTCGTTGGCTCCAGCACCAGCACCAGTATCATCTGCTGTATTGGCTGAGATGTTGATTGGAGTACGGCCAAAGTCCTCAATACGATAAAAAGAGCCACCGTCCTGATTGTGCATCAGATACCAGTTGCCGGTACATACATCGGCTTTGGTATAGCCTGCACGCCATGAACCGAAATCAATACCATCCAGACCACCGCCACCACTACCAGAGAAGTAGCATGTACCGCCATATGGGTTAATAAAAGCTTCGGTTCCTTCGTAACCTCTCCAGTTCTCCCAACGGCCATATTTATAAGTCTGCACGTCCACGTCCTGAGTATTACCCAACATCACCTGATCGCCAAACTCATTGACCTTAATAGAATAATGCAACTGATTACCCATCGGACCATTGATATTGGTCCACTGATGACCATTGATATTTTCGTCAATCATCAATACTCCAGAATCTGATCCACGGAATACGCGACCACTCGGATGAGATACGATACAATGATTATCGGCATTATGACGCGAACTGGTCGTAACATAATAATTCCCATTCGTATATTTAGCCTTCAAACGGTTACCCCAGGCATATTCCCAGAAGTTTTTTCCACCGTCCGTACTGATTGCCGAACTCATGGAACAACCATAAAGGCGCTGCGGATTCTTGAAGTTTACTCCAAAGCCTCCAAGCCATCCCCATGGAGACTCGTTACCGAAAGCCAGACCGGAACCGATCTTAGCCAAAGGTTCCTGCAAAGTGATCCAGGTTTTTCCGCCATCCATTGTCTTATAAACAGCCGAATAAACGCCATAACTCACATTACGGGAAGCAGTGGCAAACCACATGGTATCCGGATGAGCCGGATCAATTTCCAAAAATCCCTGAGTGGTTGCCTTGAATGGGAACTCAGAAACAGCCTTTGCCCGAAGAGTCGTACCGTCCTGATCGTACACGTCGAACACCATCTTCTTAATGTTATATCCTCCATTCTCGTTCTTGGTAACACCATCATCGAAATAATAAATGCTTCGTGAAGTGGGGATATATACCATATCCCGATTCTGAGGATTAAAGGCAAAATTCTGGAAGAAAGCTCCCTTCGAACCGTTCTCCGGATGCGTTTCTTTCAATTCCTCCGGCAAGGTTATCCGATCCCAGCTCTTTCCTTTATCAGCACTGGTCCAAAGTTCATTATACATATAATTTCCCGCCTGCCAGGCTCCGATAAACTTCAGATTACCCGCCTTGTCCTTGAAACCATAACCACGCTTGAAATTTTTATGGGTAGCTCCTTCTATGCGTGTCCAGTTCTGTCCACCATCTACTGTTTCATAAACCCGGGTCGTATTGCCATACTTCATGAAAGCAAAGAAATGGTTCCAGTCATCCGGATCTACCGGAATAGCAGAATAGGCACAGATTTTACGGAACTCACGGTCCGGAATACGGTCCGTCACACAATCCCAGGTATCACCCAAATCATCAGTACGGAAAATACCTCCACCATCGGGCACCACCATAAGATGATCCGCATTCAACGGGTCGGCTACAATCCAATGAATACGACCGGTATTCGGGTATTGTAGCACAGGACGGAAATAGCCTTTGTTACGCTTTCCGTTCAAACGGTCATCTGGGGTATAAGGAATCTGAGGATAGTAATTATCTAATGTTTTGGAATACAAACGGCGCACACTGGCAACCGTCTTTTCGGAAGAAGTAGTGTCTACAAACTGATAAATGGAATCTCCGCCAGGAGTATAACCATAGGTGGGAAGCCATTGCTTGGCATACATACCATAAGCATGCGATCCCTTGACTTTACTCTTACGGTATTGCAGGTAATTGTCCATAATACGGACAATCTCCTGACTGTTCCAACCGTCACGAGCCAGTTTAACATACACTTCGTTCTGCAAAAGATCTTCACGACGCACCCGCTCATACAGAGAGTCCGGCAACGTTTGCAAAACTTTTTCCATTTTGTGTTTTTGTCGGTCTTCTTTTTTTATTTTCTCGCCTGAATACAAAGCTAAGGGTAATAAAAAAAGACAAAAAGAACTAGTCCATCTTTTCTTAAGCTTCATTTAATCACGTCTTAGTTTAGTTATTACTTGTGTATATTTATAAAAACAATCTTTGTACAAAGATACAAAAATGTAATTAATACATTATTTACAAGACGACAGAAGCAAGTTTGTTTAGAATAGTTTAACCCTATATAAGGAAAAAACAGAAGGGCCGCATCGTATATGACGACACAGCCCTTACATTATTACAGATGAAAATAAAAAACTCGTCCTATTAAGACTTACATTTTAGGCATTGTAAAATCTTTTTCGGCATAGGCATTACCATAAGATATGAATACCTTATAGTCACCAGGCTTTAGATCAGACACATCTATCATCATAGGAGATACATAACGTATTGCCTTGATAAGTTTCTTACCTTTTTTGTCAAAAATAGCAACCTTAGCAGGTGTAGCATCAGGCAGAGTTATGCGAATGCCTTCGTAACCTGGAGTATGGGTCACTCTGGCATTCCTTAATGCAATCTCATGATTTACCGGTAATTCAGAATAATCTGACGGATTAAACTCAACATCCATTTTTAAAGTATTTCCTTTGATATTCGTCGGTCTTACATAAAATGTTTGCACCGATTGAGGTTCGCACTGGGAAAGATCCACACTGACATTAAATTCTGTTGAACTTCCTGAAAGAGCCATTGCCGTATTATCAATATTAAAGGTCACTTCAACAGAATCTGTTGTAGCTATATTATTGATGCCCATAATATAACCCTTCCTAGCTTCAAGATTCGGGGTATTGAGTTTTTTCCAACTAGACGCAGACGGGTTTTCAGCTCTCTTCTGCGCGTCGTATTCCAGAATATAGTATGCCGGCTTACCCTGTGGAGCATTCAGTTCATAACCCAGTTCGCGCAAATTACTGATCTCGTCAATATTCACATTTGAAGGGAAGGAAACAAAATTCCATGCCGAAGGACGAAACTTACATTTATAGATTAATTTTTTAACCTGAGGCAGTCCATTTACATTCACTTCGCCAGTCTTCACGCCGTTACCGTATACAATCAACTCATCCAATTCATCTCCGGTAGACAAATCAATCGAACTTCCAATATCCACCTTAGAACCGCTGTAAATTCTGAAAACAGAGGTTTTGAACGGTGCCGATTCCCATTCTTCATTTCCCGGCTGATAAGCCTCAACAACAATATCTGAACTGAATTTATTGATTCTCAACACCGAGCCATCAAGAATCTCGGCATTCAAGTTTCCTTTCACAATTCGGTAGTACACCGGCAAACCAGAAGAAGAAGTTGCATTAAGGTTTATCGTAACCGGACGGTAAGCATAGATATCCTGGTTCTGGTTCCAATTAATACTCTGTGCTTGCCTTGTATGAGGAGTCAGATAGAGTCTTGCTCCTCCCAAACATGAGTGGGCTTCGCCATTACCATAACTAGCCTTGAAAAAGTCTACGATTACAGCCTTAATATTAACAGGCAACTCATAATCCCAACTTACTTTCTTATTTTGGGTTACTTCCGTAAAATAGTTGACAACTTCTTCTTTTGCAACGCCCTCCATACTAAATTTCAATTGGGCATCAGCACGTCCACTATAATTTTTCTGGATAGCAGCGTCAGCTACAAAACGATGATATTTACCCGTATCAAAAGCAAACATAATCCATCCCTGAGAATGCAAACCAATTCCTTTTGCATAAGTCTGCCCCAACAAGTTAATCACAAGGTTATCTGGAGAACGGTCTATTTTAATATCCCCCCAGCCAGCTTTTCCTTCATAAGGCAAATCAGAGACATATTCAAAAGCATGCCCTTTGCCATTTTCTATTTCATAATAATATGACTTCAAAATCTCAGACGAAGCATCATCATTAGCTAATTCTCCATTTATACAATATACAGAAGATTCTGTTATCGAAGCGGCATAAATGGAAATTCCTGTTTCTGAAGAAGTACTCAAAAGAAGCATATCCGTCAGTTCAACGGTTTCTTTTTTATTCAGAGTCAAAACATTGTCATACCCTGTTATGGACAGGGACTTAATTTCCTTTTGGGCTGTATTCACTGATATATAAGCATAATACTTGCCATCAGCCGACTTCTCTCCTCCCAAAAGTTTCAATCTGGCATTGGCAAACCAATCAGCCTGCGCCTCTGAAGTTACGTTTACATTCTGGGCTTCCAAATTAAGGAAACCCAGAATTGTAAATATAAATATTAAAACAAAAGATATTTTTCTCATTTCATAGAAATCTTAGTTACAAACTCTTTACCGTTCTCTTTTATTTTGACCAGATAGTATCCGATATTCAAGCGAACGGAATATTCTGTATTCGAAGTGTGCTCTGACGCAACCATACGGCCAGCCATATCAAAAATTCTAATATCAGCATTTCCCTTTAATCCAGAAATGATACACTCACCATCACGCACGGTTACAGGATAGCCGACTGTATTTTCTGCAATACCGGTAGTTTCTTTTACAAAACGAATGCTGAAACGAGAAGTTATAGCACCCTTCTTATCAACATCGAATTCATATTCTGTGTTATCGCCAAGTTCGATACTATGACCCTTGAGTTTATCAACAAGCAGAACCCGATCAGAACCGGTAAAACCAGTCATTTTCTTTACCTTTAAAGTCATCTTGCCTGTATGACCGGCAGATATGGCCAACGGTGCCTCAATACTTGAAAGCGGTAATGTGGTTACGGCCATTGCTTTCTTTGTCTTGTCATACGAATATATCTGCATGGCATCCTCAGACAAACTCCACATTTTCAATGCGTCCTCATTGAAGACACAATCAGCCGAGGCTCCGTTCTCCCACATGAATTTGAGTTCATCAAGAGCTTGACCATCCTCACATAACTGCATTGTCAGAGCAACTTGTTCCGCAGCGACATCATAATCCAGCACTTTTCGGTTGATTGCTCTCGACTTGGATATCGGAGTCAGCTCAAAATGAGCATCCGAAGCCATCGCCTGAACGAAATATGCCGAGAATGGATTGATCAGCTTTTCCGGCTCAAATGTCACCATGTCTGAAACGACATAATTACGAGTGATATTATCATAATGATACACATATCTCGCTATATTCGTAGCATTGTAATTCTGATTTTTGGTGACGTTAATTGAAGCCAGATAAGGATTACCGATAAGGTTCCATCCATCATCCAAAGGATTCTCTACACTAAAGAAGTTCAGATTTGAATACTTGACATTAGTATTGTTAAACATTACACCTGCCATTCCATTCACCACTCCCGGTACATCAGATACGACTTCCAACTTCACATCTTCATCCAAAATACCTTGTACCAGTTCAACCTTTACCGGATATGTCGGTACCGAAGATGATGCATTGTGCAGCGTTTTTTCTGTGCCATCTACTGAAAGTCTGACTTTAGGCTCAAAGGAAACCTGAAGCTCTACCGGTTCTGAATCAACTCCTAAAAGATTTACAGTTACCGGATTCCACGCCAGCTTATTCATTTGTTCATAATCCAATACCACGGTTACCTTAGGATTCTTCACAGAAAGGTCTACCGAATCTGTGAGTGCCTTAGCATAAGAGGTTTCCTTTATGTATACAGGAACCTTTACTGATGGATTTCCTGAACGCAATGTTACATCAAAATGAATTTCTTTCTCTTCATCATGAAGAACAAAAGCATTAGCCGGACGCTGTTCCTTATCATAAAGAGAGAGACTCGCCTTCATTGGACGCTCAGAAACACTCTGAGTTGAGAAGAACATCACTTCTACCGCTCCTTGTATGCTTTGAGCCGGAATCTCGAAAGACACATGGCCATCAGTATCTGCTACACTCTCATAGGACATGGTATAAGGCTCTAAAGAACCTAACGGACGTATAGCCAGTCTAACCGGATCACCAGAAACCAGAATAGAACTAGTATAGTCTAACTTCAAGACATCCGATTCTCCATAAGCAACATTGTTCAATGGTATCAACGAATAACTTTCCTTTGTTAACGGAAGTTCCAAAGACCGTGCATTCTGAATATAATTGTAAGAATAGTCCTTAAATACATTCAACGCATAGTCCACAGGACTGCCATTCGAAGAAACATGTATGCATGCCTTATCATCAACTGATGTATGTGCTACTGAATAAGCCGGATTATATGGAATCTCTGATAAAACCGTCAATTCCGTTCCACCATTTGTTCTAAATGATTTACCGGAAACCAACTCAACAGGCATTCCGTTGGAATCCTTCGTATCCATATTGGCATAAGCAACCAGTCCATTATTGCCCAACTCAACCGGATGATGCATATAATGCAATACCTCATCTTGAGTCAGAGAACGGTTCCAAACCATCAACTGATCAAAAGAGCCTTTAAAATACTTCTCACCCGAAACAGTCATACCCAACATCATCTCAGAAGCTATCTTGGTCCGGTTCACACTACGGGTTATCGTAAACTTACGGCCATTGAGATAGTAATCCATGCCATCCGGACGTGCCACCATAGCGATATGCATCCATCTGCCAAGGTCTGACGCCGTAATGTTAAGATCTGATGCCGTACTCCAGCTCCAGGATTCCTCATTCCAATGACATCGTACATTTCCTCTGTCAATATGCAAACCTGTTGCACCGCTATTACTACGGAACATCATCAGGCCAATCATTCTTTCCAAAACGGATTTGTCTTCTATACGTACCCAAGTCATGAAAGTCATCGTATTTGATGAGTTCAACGAACTGAATGTAGAAGCATCACCGACATAGAATCCTCCCCAATTGCCCCTTACAGCGTTTCGCTCATAGTTTGATATGCGCTGATCGCTGATGGCAAATGAAAACGGAACAACCGGTGCATCATCTGACGATATGCTAACAATATTGGAAGTCAAATCATCCAGTTTATCAGAATCAATAATGATCTTGCCTGTAGCCTTTCCCTGAACAAAGTTCAACGGACCCTCAAATCTCACAGCCGCAGAAGAAGCCTTCAGTCTGCATTCATCTTCCGGTTCTGTTCCGCCACGGAGATAAGCGGTAAACGGCACTTCCGTATATCCGCTTTCTGTCACGGTTACCTTACCGGCCTTCATATTGCTTCCTTCATCTGGAATAATCTCAATACCGTTGTCCAGACTGACAATAATCAACTTGTTATTCAGAATCTGCTGCAGAGTCAGTCCTTCTGCCTCATAATTTCCATCACTATTGATCTGCAACTTGGCAATCTCAGCCCAATAAGATGACGGAGCATCTGCAGCAGCCGAATACAAACGATATTCTGTCGAGTTCATATTATCATTCTTTTTGAAAATGATATTTACCTTTTGAGTCAAGTCTGTTGCTGCAAAATCTCTTAAGATGTAAGCATACGGCGCAACGGTGTAATATTTCGAATTCAGATTCGACAATGTATCCTCCAGGAAATTATGCTGGAATGAATAGGCATATAAATCAGAATTTGCAAAAGCCTGATCATTTGCCCCCTTCAAAGAAACCTTGGCCACAGCCTCATCTCCGATCCATCCTCCAGATGCGGAAATTCCACGTTCTACCGATTCAGCCTTACCAGCCACAGGAGACAGCAACGCTTTTGTGCGTGCCATAATTCTGGAATGTGGAGCCACTTGAGAGAATGCTTCCTTATTATCTTCCAGTTTGTCCGCATCGAATGAATTATAATATACCAGAGCATCCGTATTCGAAGTAATCTGCGAATTCATAGCCTTTCTTACATCTGCTTCACTCATCGAATATTTCCAGATCTTGAGCTCGTCAACAGTTCCTACAAGAGGAGCCTGCTCATATCCGTCAGCAAACAAAGAAAGATACAGGGCATTGTTCAAAGAATGCTTTGGAAGTATTCTTTCTCCAGTCACCTTCTTGACTCCATTTACATAGATGGAGATGAAACCGTTTCTTTCCTGAGTCAGTACGACATGACTCCACTTCTTTAACGGTAAGGTTCCTGCCTGCAGTGTCCTTTCCTGATCTGCTCTGGTTTCATAAGTCGGCTGATCAAATCTGTTGGTCGGTACGTAATTAAACTTCAGAATACCATTATCCAGGCCCAACCACCAGCCTCTACCGTCTCTGGTCTGTACTTTCTGACCATTGGCCAATATGACTCCCGTTGACGATTCCGGACAAACCCACAAATCTATACTGAAGTCGTTCAGGAACAAATCCACATAACCCAGATCCACACGTCCGTTTCCATCAGAATACAATGCCTTCGGACGGCTATCTGCCGTTTTACTCTGTTTGGTTGCAACCAATCCATTTAAATCTGAATCTTTCACCACATAAACTTCAGACAGAGTAGATACATCCGGCGACTCTCTAAGAGTCAGCTTAAGTTGCACCTTGTCTCCTGCCTTCAGAGAATGCGTCAGGTACTGATAAGGATTGTTCACATCCACTCCATTTACTGTCCATACATAGTTATAATAGAATGGTATGGTCCAGTGAGTATTGATACCTAAAGTAAGTCTGCCGGAATTGCTAGACAATGCCTTCAGCTGAAATCCATCATCAAAATAACGGTCAGACGGATTCTCCAGGTCAGCCACATAAATGCCACGACCATAATCATGAAGCACCATCTCCTGTGTTGTATAATTGATGATCACACTTCCTGATTTTGCCGCATTATATCCCTTCATCCAGAACTTCCACTCCGTAGAGCCGTTCTCCAGAATAAAGATACCTGTTGAGCTATTGTAAAAATACAAATCTCCACTACCTTCATGCAAGAAGAGGGTATTACAAGTCATATTCTTAGGCAGATTGTATGTCAGATCCTGCAATATGGTTTTCTTCACCATATCACACAAATATATCTTTGAATCAGAACCAGACTTCGCCACAATATACAGCTTTGTCCAATCATTCGGGTCAGCGGCAAAAGTCTGTACACTATTTAAGTTAGCCACCTGATAGGCATAAGTAAAGGTATTGCCGTTATCGTGCGAATATCTGAACCAGCTGCCTCCGGTTCTTACCCAGACTGTAGAGCCATCATTAGAAGGGTTATTTCGGGAAAGCACATAAGAGTTCACGTTCTGATCCTCACCGGTAGCACTCTGAATCTTCACCCGGCGTGACTTCTTTCCGAAATCCTCTATGATAAACAGTTTTTCATTCTGCTGCACATACCAGTTACCGGTACAAACATCGGCTTTAACATCATGACCGACCCAGCTGCCATAGTCGAGGCCGTCAATACCTCCACCACCAGACGGGTAATAGCCCATGTTACTGTAAGGATTGATAAAGGCAGTGCTTCCTTCATATCCTCGCCAATTTCCCCATCTTCCTTCACGATAAGTCTGCACATCAATATCCTGAGTGTTTCCGTGCATCATCTGGTCACCGAATTCATTCACGCGGATACAGTAAAACAGCATCTGTCCCATATCACCTCCGATATTGGTCCACTCGTGGTTATTGATATTCTTGTCCTTCATCAGGATACCGCTATCCGAGGCTCTGAACACTCTTCCGGACGCATGAGATACAATAGCATGATTGTCCGCATTATGGCGTGAATTGGTTACATGATAATAATTGCCGTCTGCCTGCAATGACTTCAAACGGTTACCCCATGCATACTCTCTAAAGTTCACACCGCCGTCCTCGCTATATCCCGAACTCATGGAACATCCATAAAGATATCTTGTATCTGCATAGTTTACACCAAAGCCTCCAAGCCATCCCCAAGGACATTCATTTCCGTAGATTCTTCCACTACCGATTCCGTGATAAGGCTCCTGCAAAGTAATCCAGGTCTTACCTCCGTCTCTTGAACGGTATAAAGCCGAATAACTGCCAAAACTTACGTTACGCGAACCAGTAGCGAACCACATTTCGTTCGGATTGTTCGGATTTATATTCAGAAAAGCCTGAGTGGTTGCCTCAAACGGGAAGTTGTATCCCTCGCAGCGTAATTGTGTACTGTCGGCATTATACACCTTGAAGTGCAGCTTCTTCAGGACATATTTCTTTACTCCATTGACTACCTCGGGTCTACCACCATTGTCAAAGTAATAAATAGCTCTGGAAGTCGGGAAGAAGATCAGGTCACGGTTTTTAGGATGAAAAGCTGTTTCCTGAAACCAGGCACCTTTCACGTTATTCTCCGGGCGGACATCAATCAAAGAGTCCGGAATCTGTACTCGATTCCATGTTACTCCCTTATTTTCACTGATCCACAATTCACTTGACCAGTAATTGTTTCCACCATTCTGTACAGCACCGATGAACTTAAGCGTACCCTCACTGTCTCTGAAAGCGTGACCACGCTTAAAGCTCTTATGGGTAGCTCCCTCTACTCTTGTCCATGTCTTACCACCATCCATTGTCTCATAGACGGGATTTCCATTGGACATGAAGGCAAACAGATGATTCCAGTCATCCGGATCAACCGGTATGGCCGAATGAGTCGCCGTGTTCCGATGATATCTTTCCGGAATGCGGTCGGTGATCAGTTCCCAATGCTTTCCGCCATCATCAGTACGGCATATACCGGAACCGTCGGGGATTACCATAAGTTTGTCCGGATCTGTCGGATGCACCTGAATCCAATGAATTCTACCTGATGACGGTTTTGGTTTTGCCGGTCTGAACACTCCCGGCTGACGCTCTCCACGTAATCTTGGTTCCGGAGAATACTCTTCCGACAAATAATAGCCATTAAAATCATTGCCTCCTTTTGTCAAGGCATAAGATTTCACCGCACGCATCATTTTTTCGTTATAGGCTGTGTCTGCAAATTGATAGATAGTATCTCCACCTGGAGTATAGCCATAAGTCGGAAGCCATTGCTTCGCGTATCTGCCATATTCCAGCGAACCTCTTACTTTGCTTTTGTTACGTTTCAGATAATCTCCGAAGATTGACTTGATTTCATCCTGGCTCCATCCATCGCGCGCCAATTTCATATACACTTCATCCTTCAGCAAATCTTCTTTCTTCACAGATGAAAACATAGAATCCGGAATGGAGTTCAGTTTGTTTTTGATAGCAGTAAGGTGGTCATCACTCAAATTTCCAGCTATAGACCATGCAACTGCCGGAACCAATAAAAATAAAGGTATAGCTTTCTTTCTCATTACTTTTGTTATCCGATAATCCGGTAAGCCTTTACCGAAAAATAAAAGTTAAACAGTTTAGTCGGCGAGAGCCAGTTTTTAATCACTAAAAATTAAATAGTATTTTGCTCCAACATTTCCTATATGCCCGGGTGCATGACAGATAAGAAACAATCACACACGGTTATTGTATGCTAAAGCTGTTTATTAGCAGGCTCAGTATACATGCAGTCATATAAAGAATCGGTAAAAAATTCAGCTACTCAGGACATGAGTTTTCTTAGCTGATCAAAACGAGCAGAACTTCAAAAACAAGATTTTTCCTTGCATATCATTAAATTTCATTTAGTTAAGTTCGGTTTATTCCAGTAGTTAGTAATTTTTCTAATGACAATCTTTTTTGCAAAGATACAAAAATGAAATGAATACACAATTATTATAATGTCGTAAAAAAGTAGTTTATAGAAGATTAACCCATTACTAAAAATATGTTCTTACAAATCCATTACATTATCCCGCCATATCAAAGCATTCCATCTTTCTGCTTCCTTCTTAACTGAAAGCCAACAACAAAGTCCACCATATCAGATTCCTATAAACAGAACCAAGAAGAAAACATCCAAACACAACAGAGGGTGCGCCTACCGACGCACCCTCTATAAAAATATAATTCAAAAAATCTGTATCTGTTCCGGTCATTGCAACTTCCAGACATTATTGTCATAAATCATGGGAACTGATATCTCTTCTGTTGAGCCATCCTTAAACTTTAATTGCAGGAATACATTGGCCCGCGTTCCTATAATTGTATCGGAGTTGACCGTTACACTGGAAAATCCTCCACGTTCGGTTATTTCCTTCCGGACATACTGAGCCAACAAAGCTTTCAGTTCCTCACGATATGATGCTGGCATGTGTTCGTAATTCACCATTGCCTGAAGATAAGTATCATACTCTTCTGCTATCAAATGCTGATAGCATGTCAAAGCCATTTGTGCCGCAGCATCTTCCGGAGCTTCTTTTTTGCAGGATAAAACACCCAAACATACACACAACACAATGGATATTGCAACAAACAGCCGGCTGATTTTCATTACTTCTGACGAATAAATATATTTATCGGAGTTCCGGAGAAGTTCCAACGCTCGCGGATCTTGTTCTCCAGAAAACGCTTATATGGTTCCTTTACATACTGAGGCAAGTTGGCATAGAATACGAAAGAAGGAATCTGCGTATTCGGCAACTGCATGCAGTATTTGATCTTAATATACTTACCTTTGATTGATGGTGGCGGATAGGCCTCGATCAGCGGAAGCATCTCTTCGTTCAGTTTGGCTGTTGACACGCGGGCCTTACGGCTCAAGAACACATCCTTGGCTGTTTCGAGCACTTTGAAGATACGCTGCTTGGTCAACGCTGAAGCAAAGATAATCGGGAAATCGTCAAACGGAGCCATGCGGTTACGAATAGCCAGTTCGAACTCTTTCATCACCGCAGTAGTCTTTTCTTCCACCAAATCCCATTTATTCACGACAACAACCAGACTCTTGTTGTTGCGCTGAATAAGCTGGAATATATTCAAGTCCTGCGCTTCGATACCACGTGTAGCATCAATCATCAGAATACAAACATCCGAATTCTCGATAGAACGGATAGAACGCATCACGGAATAATACTCCAGATCCTCGGTCACCTTATTCTTACGACGGATACCGGCTGTATCCACCAGATAGAAGTCAAAGCCGAACTTATCATAGCGGGTATAGATAGAGTCGCGGGTAGTTCCGGCAATATCGGTCACAATATTGCGCTCCTCGCCGATAAAGGCATTGACCAGGCTTGATTTACCGGCATTCGGACGACCTACTACAGCAAAACGCGGAATGTTTTCATCAGCCTCTTCCTTAGCTTCCTTCGGGAATTTGGAAACCACATAATCCAGCAAATCACCGGTACCGCTTCCAGTAGCGGCAGAAATACAATACGGATCGCCCAGTCCCAAAGCATAGAACTCGGCGGCACTATAAATCAGATCATTATTATCGGTCTTATTGGCAACCAGAATGACTGGTTTCTTGGTGCGACGCAGGATTCCGGCAACAGCCTGATCCAAATCGGTCACTCCATTATGCACATCTACTACAAACAGAATCACATCAGCCTCTTCAGTAGCCAACGTAACCTGCTTTCTGATCTCTTCTTCAAAAATATCATCTGAGTTGACAACCCATCCTCCGGTGTCTACCACTGAGAATTCACGACCGATCCATTCCGACTTGCCATACTGGCGGTCGCGTGTGGTTCCGGCCTCATCGCTGACTATCGCATGGCGCGTCTTGGTCAGACGATTAAACAAAGTAGATTTCCCGACATTGGGGCGTCCTACAATAGCAACTAAATTTCCCATATTTTATTTTGTTTTGGCTTCACAGCCTATTAATCAATCTAAGTTATAACCAAAGTTCTTCAAAGCCTTGTCCGAGCTTCTCCAGTCTTTGTCCACCTTGACAAAGGTTTCCAGATAGATGCTCTTACCAAAGAAGCGTTCCAATTCCTTACGGGCTTCCGAAGCCACCTTTTTCAAGGCCACTCCCTGGTGACCGATAATGATTCCCTTCTGCGATTCGCGCTCCACATAAATGACCGCGTGAATGTGAATGGATTTTTTGTCTTCCTTAAAGGATTCCACCACGACTTCTACAGAATAAGGAATCTCCTTGTCGTAATAAAGCAGAATCTTTTCGCGGATAATTTCCGTGACAAAGAAACGGGCCGGTTTGTCGGTCCACTGATCTTTACCGAAATAAGGCGGAGAATCGGGTAGCAGTTCCTTGATGCGTTTCAGTACCACATCCACATTAAATTTGCATTTGGCAGAAATAGGAATGATTTCCGCCTGAGGCAGCACCTCATGCCATACAGCCACCTTATCGCCCAACGAATTCTGGTCGGCCAGGTCTATCTTATTGATCAATACCAGTACCGGTACATTCATTTTGGATACCTGCTCCAGAAAAGATTCGTTTTTGTCCGGAGTCTCCACCATGTCGGTCACATAAAGCAGGACATCGGCATCCTGCAAGGCAGACTCCGAAAAGTTCAACATAGACTCCTGCAATTTGTAGTTCGGTTTCAGTACTCCGGGAGTGTCTGAAAAACAAATCTGCATGTCGTCTGTATTCAGGATACCCATAATGCGATGACGGGTGGTCTGTGCCTTGAATGTGGCAATGGAAATGCGCTCGCCCACCAACAGGTTCATTAGTGTGGATTTTCCGACATTCGGATTTCCCACAATATTCACAAATCCGGCTTTATGTGTCATAATCATGATTTTATTGAATAAAAAAACGCACCTTGAAAACGATGCGTTTTTCTGTTATTTAAAATTATATCGAACAGACATATTCATTATTTGGAACTGTCATATCCCCACTTCATATAGGCTGCTCCCCAAGTGAATCCTGCTCCGAAAGCTGTGAGGATAAGGTTATCTCCCTTCTTCAACTGCTTTTCGTAATCCCAAAGAGCCAGCGGAAGTGTTGCCGCACTGGTATTTCCATAGCGCTGGATATTCATCATCATCTTTTCCATCGGAAGTTCCAAACGGTTGGCTACTGCCTCGATGATACGCACATTGGCCTGATGAGGAATTACCCATGCGATGTTATCCTTGTTCAATCCGTTACGCTCGGCAATCAGGGCACAAGTATCGCTCATGTTGGTTACAGCGAACTTGAACACGGTTCTTCCCTCCTGATGCAGATAGTGCATACGGTTGTCCAAAGAGAAATAAGAAGGAGGACAAACAGAACCACCTGCCTTCATGCACAAGAAAGGCAATCCCTTTCCGTCAGTACGCAGATAAGAATCTTTCCATCCCAAATCTTCTGTGGTCGGCTCAACGAATACAGCTGCTGCACCGTCACCAAAGATAGGACAAGTGGCACGGTCTGTATAGTCAACCATGGAAGACATCTTGTCTGCACCGATCACCATGATTCTCTTGTATCGTCCGCTGGTAATCAGAGCTGAAGCTGTATCCATGGCAAACAGGAAACCGCTACATGCAGCCTGCAAGTCATAGGCAAAGGCATTCTCCATACCCAGTTTACCGATCACAATAGAAGCGGTTGAAGGGAAGTGGTAGTCAGGGGTGGTAGTAGCCACGATCACACAGTCTACATCCAACGGACTTACTCCGGTTTTCTGAAGCAACTGCTTGGCTGCCTTACGAGCCAGATAACTGGTACCTAGTCCCTCTTCGTTCAAGATTCTTCTTTCCTTGATACCGATACGTGTCATGATCCACTCGTCATTGGTATCTACCATACGCGACAATTCCTCATTATTCAGCACATAATCAGGAACGTAACCTCCGACACCGGTAATAATAGCATTTATCTTTTCCATTTCACAGAAGTTTCTAAAAAAAAGTAGCCGGAGAGTCTGCCGACTCTCTGGCTATTACTCTTCTATTCGCTAATTAGACAGTTGCTTCTTTTTCAACAGCTAACTTGCCTCTGTAATAACCACAGGCAGAGCATACTGTATGATAGATGTAATACTCACCACAATTTGGGCATACTGCCAAAGTAGGAGCTACTGCCTTATCATGAGTTCTTCTTTTAAGAGTTCTCGTTTTTGATTGTCTTCTTTTAGGATGTGCCATTTTTACTTAATCTTTAATTATTATCTAATATTTTTCTCAATTCATTCCACCTAGGATCAATCGGTCTGTCCGCATCGGTTTCTTCGGCTTGTGAATCGTCGGCTTCGGGGTCCCCAAGCGTTGCACCGTGAGTCTTTAATGCGCTAATCATAGACTCATTACATGCTCCAGGTTCGTGCACATGCTGAAGGGGTATCTCCAAGGCAATGATTTCATAAAGCAACCAGGAAACATCGAACACATCGTCTTCTTCAGGAATGGTGATCCACTCGCCGTCATCATCATATTCCTCGCCCATACGCACCTTGATCAAGGTTTCCGTCTGGACCGGCAGATTCATCATATCCAAGCAGCGGTCACACTGTATCTGTATCGTACCTTCGACATCAATATGGAATTCAAAGGCTCCGCTCGTTTTGCGGACGAGCAAATGAGCTTTCAAATCACCGCTTTTAATTTCAGGTCCGTTAACAGTCTGAAAAAAGACATCATCAAGATGAAACCAGAAATCTTGTTTTTCTGATTTCATGTTCTTCAAATCAATCCTATAGCTGTTTAATGTACTCATTTGGGTTGCAAATTTATAAAAAATGGAGGACAAAGACAAAGAAAAGAACCAAAAAAATTTTTTTTAATACTTTTTCAACTCAATCCGAAAGGTTGTCCCCTGTCCCAGCTCCGATTTACGCACATAAATCTTTCCTTTATGATAGTCTTCCACTATGCGCTTGGCCAGCGACAGTCCCAGTCCCCAACCTCTTTTTTTCGTAGTGAATCCGGGACGGAACACCGCCTTAAAATCTTTTTTAGGTATTCCCTTTCCGGTGTCGGACACATCAATATAATAGGCATCTTCTGCATCGGTTATCAATATCCGTATTTCTCCTTCGCGGTCTATGGCGTCAACTGCATTCTTGCAGAGATTTTCCACCACCCACTCAAACAGCGGAGCGCACAGGGCTACCGGACAAGGACCGGAAGGCATGTCCGTATGCATCACAATCTTTGACGAGATGCGTACACTCATGTAATCTTCCACATTACGGACAATACGTGTCAGGTCTTCCTGCTTCAGTTCCGGCACCGATCCCACCTTGGAAAAGCGCTCGGCAATCATCTCCAGTCGCTTCACATCTTTGTCCATTTCCGGTATCAGATCGTCCTGCGGATAGTTTTCTTTCAGAATCTGCACCCATGCCATCAAAGAAGAGATAGGAGTACCCAGCTGATGGGCCGTTTCCTTCGACAGTCCTACCCACACTTTATTCTGCTCCGCCTTCTTGGAACTCAACAGGGCAAGCAATACAACCAAAAAGAACACGCACACCACAGCCAGTTGTACATAAGGATAAGCGGCCAGACGCTTCAGAAGAATAGAATCATCGTAACAGATCTCAATGAAATTGTCATGGGCATCCGTCTTGGCCACATCCAGGTCTATCCGGATCAGATGCCCCCTTTGCTTCATCTTTTCCGCCTGGAGCCTGATTTCCGTAATACTGTCCTGCGCCGAATGTGACTTCAACGAAAGATTTCTGCTGGTCTGCACATTTCCATAAGCATCCAGCACAATGACCGGAATGGAAGAATTGCTGTTGATCACTTTCAGCACCAAAGACAAATCCGTATTCTCATCCGCATGATTCAGGGTACGCATCGCCTCAGCCCAAATGGACATATTGGTTCTTTCCTGCTCGGAAAGATCCCGGACCAGCGTCTGCGACGAAATCAGAAAAGCTGAAGATATCGCAACCGCCAGCAAAATCAGAAGTATTTTAGTTCGTGAGATTTGATTGATCCAATGCATCTTTTATTTTTTCTAACGGAATGCTCCTCCTTTTATTGTTCTAATCTCACACAAAGGAAGTTTATTCCCTATTAAAATCCAAATAAACAGATACAAAAAAGAATCCCTCCGGAGATTGCTCTCTGAAGGGATTCATCTGTAAAAGTGGCGGCTACCTACTCTCCCACGGGTGTGCAGTACCATCGGCGTGAGCAGGCTTAACTTCTCTGTTCGGAATGGGAAGAGGTGGAACCCTGCTGCTATAGCCACCTGAATATCGTTTTATATACATATCGGAAAAAACATAAGCTTATCTCATCCTAGAGAACAACTCAAAGTATATCTCACCGCGGTAAGAAAGTCATCGGGCAATTAGTAATGCTCGGCTTTGATGTCACCATCTTTACACCTGCATCCTATCAACGTTGTCGTCTACAACGACCCTCAAGGGAGATCTAATCTTGTGGCCGGCTTCGTACTTAGATGCTTTCAGCACTTATCCGATCCCGACGTGGATACCCAGCGGTGCACCTGGCGGCACAACTGGTAAACCAGAGGTCAGTCCAACACGGTCCTCTCGTACTAGTGTCAGAGCCACGC
>CAJMQV010000005.1 GCA_905215575.1 uncultured bacterium
TAAAATGAAGAAAGTGCATCAAAAAGCATATTAACATACATTTTGACACACCCTCATCTCATTAAAAACCAATAAAAGTACTAATTTATGAATAAGAAAATTAGCTCAATCCTCCGCCTAAAGCGTGATAGAGTGTAATTACTCCCTGTATCTCGGCGTATTTGTCTTCAGCCCCCGTCAGTTCGGCCTGCAAGAGATTCTGTTGGGCTATCAGCACCTCCAGATAGTTCACCTGCCCATGTTTCATCAGCAAACGGGTATTCCACACGGCAGCTCTCAACAATGCGATCTGCTCCTGATCTACATCAATCCGTTCGCGAGCCGTCTGCCATTGCATCAACGCATCGTTCACTTCGATACCGGCATCCAGCAGACTTTGCCGGAAAAGCAGCAGCGCTTCTTCCTGTTGTGCCTGCGCTATTTTCAGGTTAGCCCGGTTCTGTCCTTTCTGGAACAAAGGCTGTACCAAAGAACCCAACGCATTCAGCAACCAGCTTCCGGGATTGGTAATGGCAAGCCCCGAACCGTTTGTCCAGCCCAGACTGCCACTCAGCGTCAGTTGGGGATAGAAATCTGCCCGTGTGGCATTGGTGGCATAATAAGCCTGCATCAGACTATACTCCGCTTCGCGTACATCCGGCCGATTGGCCAAAGTTTTCAAAGGAACCCCCAATGACAATTTCTCCGGAAAGCTCTGATCATCCAGTTTTCCCCGCTCTATGGTTTGCGGTGTAATTCCCAGCAATCCGCAGAGAGCATGCTCCTGTTCGGCAATCTGTCTTTTCAGAGTTTTCATATTTCCTTCCACACTCAACTGATTGGCTTTTGCCTGAAGAACAGCCGCTTCATTCGTTTTTCCGGCAGTCTTCAGTGCCGCCAGCGTACGTACATTCTCCTTCATGGTAATCAGCGTGTACTGGCTGATACGCAACTGTTCATCCAACATCAGCAGGGTGTAATACGCATTGGCGATTCCGGAAATGACCTGAATCTGCACCGCCTGCCGATAAGCATCACTTTGCAACAAGGCAGCTTGCGCTCCCCGCTTCTCATTGGTCAGTCTGCCAAACAGGTCCACTTCCCATGCAGCCGAAGGCCCTATGGAATAGCCTTTGGCAGCGGCAGCGCTTCCTTTCTTGGCAATACTGCCATCTACACCCAAATCCAACGACGGCAGAAAAGCCTGTCGTGAAGCCTGCAACGCCGCCTCGGCCTGTTTGGTACGCAAATGTGCCACATTCAGATCCGTATTGTTTTTCAGTCCGGTTTCAATCCATTGCTGCAATTGCGGGTCGGTAAAAAAACTTTTCCACGATTGGGAGGCCACAGACACCGAATCGGCATACAAAGAATCACAAGGCAACGGACGGTAAAGCGAATCGGCAAAACTGATATCCGGCCGGGTATATGGAGTATACAGTCCGCAACTGCTCACCAGAGTCATCGCACCCGCGGCGCATACTATTGATAAAATATTCTTTTTCTTCATAGATCATTTCTTTACTCGTTTCGGCATCACTCTTTCTTCGATATACTGGAAAATGACAAACAGCACCGGCACAATAAACAGCAGTGCCACTGTACCGACCAGCATACCCCCCACGGTTCCTACTCCGATGGAAATGTTTCCGTTGGCTCCTACTCCGGTTGCGAACATCATAGGCAGCATACCGAAGATCATGGTCAGCGAAGTCATCAGAATCGGACGCAGACGGGCTTTGGCGGCAGATATGGCCGAAGCTACAATCGTCATGCCGTGCTTGCGGCGTTCCGAAGCATACTCCGTCAGCAAAATCGCGGTTTTGGCCAGCAATCCGATCAGCATCAGCAAACCGATCTGCAGGTAGATATTGTTCTCCAATCCGAACATGCGGGCAAAGAGGAAGCTACCTGCCAAACCAAACGGCACGGAAAGCATCACGACCACCGGTATGAGCAGACTCTCATACAGCGCACACAGAATCAGATAGATGAATACGATACAGATCACAAAGATGACCACGGTGGAAGTTCCCGTTGAGGCTTCCTCACGCGACATACCGCCAAACTCGAATCCGTAGCCCACCGGCAATACTTCGGCAGCCACTTCCCGGATGGCTTCGATGGCCTGACCGGAACTGTATCCTGCGGCCGGTGTTCCATTTACCTGTATGGCCGGGAACAGATTGAAACGGGAAAGCGACTGGGCTCCATACACACGTGTCAGAGTGAGATACTGACTGATCGGTGTCATCTCGTCTTTATCATTACGCACGAACATATTGTTCAGTGATTCCGTATCGAGTCGGAACTCCGGAGAAGCCTGAATCATCACACGATAAAGTTTCGAGAAACGGTTCATGTTCGAAGCATAGTTTCCGCCCACATATCCCGAAAGCACATTCAATACATCATTAGGCGACACACCGTTCTTCTTGCATCGTGCCGCATCCACCTCAACGAGGAACTGCGGATATTTGGTATCAAAGGAAGTCTGCGCACGTGAAATCTCCGGGCGTTCGTTCAGTCGGGCAATCAGTTCGTTGGTCAGTTTCTGGAGGTCCTCAACCGTACCACCCTTCTGATCCTGCACGTAAAGTTCAAAACCGTCACTCGCTCCATATCCCGGAATCATACCACGCGAGAAGACCATGATCTTGGCCGAAGTAATATCCTCTGTGCGACGGTAGATTTCTTCGGTCACCGAACTGATGTCATCTCCCTTACCGGTTCTCTCTTCCCACGGCTTGAGTTTGATGACAAACATACCGCTGGTTGAACCCTGTCCACTCAACATTCCGGCACCTGTGGTCTTGGAATAGATCTCAATTTGCGGAATATCCTTGATGCGACGGTCTATTTCATCCATCACCTTGCGGGTTTCGTCCAGATTGGTTCCCGGAGGTGTCTGCACATCAATATTCAAACTACCCTGGTCTTCCTTAGGCACCAGACCGGTCTTTGTAGTCTGCATCAGATAATACAGTCCGCCTACAGCAGCCACCAACAAAACGCCCACCAGCCATTTGCGACGGAAGAAGAAGAACACACCGCGCGTGTAACGCTTCACCAACCGATGAAACGCCGCCTCGAAGGCAAAGTGGAAACGGGAAGAGAAACTCATCTTCTTTCCCTGTTCGCCACCCTCTCCGTGAGGGGTCATAATCAGCGCGCACAGCGCCGGGCTCAGGGTCATGGCATTCAAAAGCGAGATACCTACCGCCACGGCCATCGTCAGTCCGAACTGCGTATAGAAGGTTCCCGTCGTACCGCCCATGAAGCTAACCGGAATAAACACCGCCATAAAGACGATGGTTGTTGTCAGCAAAGCGCTGGCAATACCATCCATGGCATCGATTGTCGCCTCGTAGGGCGACTGGTATCCTTCATCGAATTTGGCCTGCACCGCCTCGACCACCACGATGGCATCATCCACCACAGTTCCGATAACCAGCACAAGGGCAAACAGCGTAATCAGGTTCAAACTGAAGCCGGCAATCTGCAAAAAGGCAAAGGTTCCGACCAGGGATACAATGATAGACAAGGTAGGAATCAACGTAGAGCGCATGCTCTGCAAGAAGATATACACGATGAGCACTACCAGAATAATGGCCTCAACCAATGTCTTGACCACATTTTGAATGGAAGCGTCCAGGAAGTCCTTGGTACTCATCAGGTCTACAATCTCAATACCTTCGGGAAGGTCTTTTGAGATTTCGGCCACCACCCGGTCCACTTCCTCAATAATTTCATTGGCATTGGAACCGGAAGTCTGCGAAATCATACAGGTCACACCCGGCTGTCCGTTCACCGAACCGATGTAATCATAACTCTTGGAACCCAGTTCCACCGTAGCCACATCCTTGAGACGTAGCACTGTTCCGTCGCCCAGAGCACGGATAACCAGATTCTCATAGTCTACCGGATTTTCATAACGTCCGCGGTATTTCAATACATAACGGAACGTATTTCCCGACTCCGCACCCAGCGTACCTGTCGGCGACTCCAGATTCTGCTCGTCCAGTACGGCAGCCACATCCGACGGCATCAGGTTATACTGGGCCATCTTGCCCGGGTCCATCCAGATACGCAGTGAATAGTCCGAACCCTTGGTATCGATTTCTCCCACACCGGCAATACGCAACAGTCGCGGTTCGATATTGATTTTGGAATAATTGGCCAGGAACTTGTCATCAAAGCGTCCGTCGGGAGAATAAATGGCCAGCGTCTTGATCTTACTGGTCTGACGCTTGCTCACCGTCACACCCGACTTGGTCACTTCGGCCGGCAACAGTCCCTGCGCCGAAGCGATGCGGTTTTGCACATTCACCATGGCCATATCGCCGTCGGTTCCCTGCCGGAAGTAAATCTGAATGTTGGCCGATCCGGTATTGGTAGCCGTAGACACCATATACATCATGTTCTCCACACCGTTGATGGCCTCCTCCAGCGGTACGATGACACTCTTCTGCACCGTTTCGGCATTGGCACCGGTATAGCTGGCCGAAACACTCACCGTAGGTGGAGCAATTTCCGGGAACTGTTCCACTGGAAGCTGCGACAGACTGATGATTCCCACAATGACAATAGCCACGGAGATCACACAGGCAAAAATCGGTCGCTCTATAAATGTTCTGATCTTCATATCTATTTCTTGTTTTCGTCCTTCGTTTCTGTCTTCTCTCCCTGACGGGCACGCACAACAGTACCCTCACGCACCAGTCCGGCACCTTCGGAAATAATGCTGTCGCCCACATTCAGTCCCGCTTCTACAATGTACTCACTTCCGTTGTTCTGGTCGCGCACGGTAATTTCCTGCGAAGTGGCCACTCCGTTCACTACCTTGTAAACCAGAATGCGGTCCTGCAGCTCAAACGTAGCCGCCTGTGGAATCACAATGCAGTCTTCTACGAACGAAGGAATCACCACCGTACCGCTACCTCCTTCACGCAACAGGCGGTCGGGGTTCGGGAATACGGCACGCAGACTCACCGCTCCGGTCGTATTGCCAATCGTTCCGCTCACCGCGTCAATGCGTCCCTTGTGCGCATAAATGTTTCCGTTGCTCATCTGCAACTCCACTTCCGGCATCTGTCGGATGGCTCCCTGCAGCGAACCGTACTTCTGGATAAGGTTCTGTACCTGGCGTTCGGCCATAGAGAAATAAACATACACCTCGCTGTCGTCGGAAACAGTGACCAGCGGCTCATCAATAGTGCTGCTCACCAGCGATCCCACACGATAAGGAATCATACTGGCCACTCCGTTCACCGGCGAACGCACCTCGGTAAACGACAAATTGTTACGCGCGCTCACCTCTTCGGCCTTGGCCAAAGCCAATTGCGCCTGTGCCGCTTTCAGCTCGTTCTGCGCGGTAGTAATGTCAAACTCCGAAACCACATTATGCTGATGCAGTTCCTTGTTACTCTCCAGCACGAGCTTAGCGGTCGACAAGTTCGCCTCCGCCGTCTGCACATTGGCCACCGCAATCTCGTGAGCAGCCTTATAGGCCGTCTGATCAATGACAAACAGCAACTCGCCTTTTTTCACGGCATCGCCTTCATTAATCAGAATCTTGGTAATCATACCGCCCACCTGCGGTCGCACTTCCACCGTCTGGCGTCCTTTAATCGTCGCCGCATAACCCGTCTTGAGTGTTCTGTCGCTCTTTTGTGTTACCATCACCGGATAAGTCCCTTCCTTGGCCGCCGCCTTCTTTTCCCGGTTACAGGCTGCAAGCAATAGTCCTGCGGAAAGGAGCAATACAAATTCTTTCTTCATCGCGTATCAATTATATCGTTTTTCGTATTTGAGATTGATTCTACGCTGCAAAAAAAAGAAAAAACGGAACACAGCTCCAGCATCTGTTCATACACGACCGTTTTGTGTTGATAAACGACAAACACCCCGCTTGAAGGTGTCATGGAAAAAGTCTACCTTTGCCCTTGTAAACAAACCTAACGAACAGAAGCATGGACCGAAAAAGCATCACCCGTTATATCGACCTTATCTTTTGTGTGATTTTCCTCCCCCTGGTCATCACACTCATTCCCGTGGACCGCTGGCTCATCAAATACACCTGGTTTGCCATTTCGCTGATTGTGTTTCTCTATCTGCTCTACTTTATTTACCGCCGGATCAAGGTGCCGCGCATGTTCATGCAAGGGCAGTACGGCCGCCTCACCCTCTGGCTGGCGATCATTATCAGCTGTACGCTTCTGATTTCCCATTTCCCTTTTCCGGACGATATGGGACTGGAATTGACTCCCCGCGAAATGATGCGGCTGAAACATCTGCGATGGCAAACGGTGTGGCTGCTCTTTCTGGTAGTGAGCGGATTCAGCCTGACCATAGAACTTACCTTCGAACTTTTCAACCAGATCATTTTCCGAAAAGATCTGGAAGCCGAGAAGAACCAGGCCGAACTATCATTATATAAAGCACAGATCAACCCGCATTTCCTGTTCAACTCCCTGAATACCCTCTACGGCCTCATCGTCAGCAAATCCGACCAGACGGAACAGGTATTCGTGAAATTCACCAGCCTGCTGCAATATATGTACACGCACACCACGAACGACCTGATTGATGTGACGCAGGAAATCGAATACATCAACCATTATCTTGATTTGCAGAGCATGCGCTACAATCACCACACGCACATAGACTGGAGCTATACTCTCGACGACGAAACCATTCAGATTCCTCCCATGATTCTGATCACTTTTGTGGAAAATGCCTGCAAATACGGCTCCTCACCCAGCAAGGACTGCACCATCCGCATACGGCTGAATATCCGCTGCGGCGTGCTGGACTTCCGCACCGAGAATGCCGTAATGAAGAAAAAAGACCCGCAGAAAAAAGGCATCGGCATTGAAAACTGCCGCCGACGCCTGTCTTTGCTCTATCCGGAGCGTTTTCTGCTCACTACACAGGAAGAAAACGGTATGTTCAAAACTCATCTAACCATTCAACTGTCATGAACGAAATTATCAGCATAGCTATCGACGACGAGCCCATGGCTCTCTCGGTCATCCAACAGTTCTGTCAGCGCTCGGGCGGCATCCGCCTGCACTGTTTCAGCGATCCGCACTTAGGCTTACAGGCCATTGAGGATCTTCATCCGCAACTGGTGTTTCTGGACATAGAGATGGACGAAATCAACGGTCTGGACATTGCACGGCGGCTGCCCAAAGGCTGCTGCCTCATCTTCACGACCGCCTATATGGAATATGCGCTCGACGGCTTTGAACTCGACGCCGTGGACTTTCTGCACAAGCCATTTGCCTACGAACGCTTTGAAAAGGCCGTACAGAAGGCTTTCCGTCGTATGGAGTTTTTCCAGAAAAAAGAAGAACCTTCGGGTTGTCTGGTCGTAAAACAGGAATACAACAACATCGCCATTCCGCTGACCGAAATACTTTATATCGAGGCTATGGAGAACTATTCCAAGATATTCCGTGCCGGGAAGCACTACGTGCTCACTCGCATGAATCTGAAAAGCATTCAGAGCCTGCTCCCGGAAGCAGGATTTCTGCGCATCCATCGCTCCTATCTGATCGCTACGGACAAGGTGACGCGCTTCACCCGGCGCGAAGTGACACTCAGCAACGAACAGACTCTGCCCGTAGGCCGGCAATATGCGCAAAGCGTGTTTTCCGAATTGCAGAAAAATAAGAATCACTAAAAGCCGACTTCTTTTTCCGGACAATATTTTTCGCCGAAAAGGACCTTTTTACAAAAGAAATCGTTACTTTTGCAAGGCAATGCGGTAGTAACTCAGTGGTAGAGCGTTGGCTTCCCAAGCCAAAAGTCGCGGGTTCGAATCCCGTCTACCGCTCATCGGAAATGCAACCTGTTGTCGCTCTTCAGGTTGCATTTCGCATTTCTGAAAACTTAAACTTACTGACCATGAAACTGCTTAAAACCATCTCCGCCTTAGCCCTCTGCCTTCTGGCATACAGTCCGCTAAGCGCGCAACAACCCGACTATAAACTCGTTTGGAAAGAAAACTTCCGCGGACGAAGCATCAACGAAAAATATTGGAGCAAGATTCCGAGAGGAGGCTCCGACTGGAACCGCCATATGTCGGCACACCCCAGTCTGTATGAAGTGAAACAAGGCACCGCCCGCCTTTATGGCAGGGTAAACGAGGGCATTGCCCCCGAAGACACGGCACGCTACATCACCGGTGGTATCTTTACCAAAGGTAAAAAGACACTCACTTACGGCAAGGTGGAAATCAAAGCCCGTCTGCAAGGAGCGCAGGGAGCATGGCCGGCCATCTGGATGCTGCCGGAAAATGGCAAATGGCCCGATGGCGGAGAAATTGACATCATGGAGCGGCTGAATCACGACAGCATCGCCTATCAGACCGTGCATTCCTACTATACCTACGTGCTGAAGGAGAAAAAGAATCCTCGTCCGGGAGGCATTGGCCGGATTGATCCGGATGGCTATAACATATATGCCGTGGAGATTCTGCCGGACAGCATCGTGTTCTCCATCAACGGCCGTCATACACTCACCTATCCGCGCATCGAAACGGATAAAAAGGGGCAATATCCTTTCGGCACTCCTTACTATCTGCTCATCGACATACAGATAGAAGGCAGCTGGGTGGGCAAGGCCAACCCGGCAGAATACCCCGTACGCATGGAGGTGGACTGGGTGAAATTCTATGAGCTGAAGAAATAAGAAAAACAATCTGTCCGAAGCTCTCCAAGAGCATGACGAAAGCACATAAAAAAATCATCCCGACCATTTTCCAAAAACATCGAAATGTTTTGAGAAATTGGTCGGGATGATTTTTATTACGCAACCACGCCTCTGCTTTCTGCATGGAAAAGAAAACATGAAAAACACTATCTGATATTCTTCTGATAAGCTTTAGGTGTACATCCGACTTTCTTCTTGAAATATCTCCCGAAAAAAGACGGATTCGGAAAATGTAACAATTCACTGATTTGCTGTATCGTATAACAATGACTTTTGATAAGGGCCTTAGCCTCAAGGATGACATACTCGGATATCCATTCCCCGGCCAACCGCCCACTCGCTTTCTGCACAGTCTGTGAAAGATATTTCGGTGTGATGCAAAGACGATCGGCATAATAAGCGACACTACGTTCCTTCTGATAATTCCGCTGCACCTCTCGAATAAACTGCATGTATATTTCATGCTGCCGATTATTTTGGATATGCTCCGGAAGCTGTTGCAATGTTTCCAATAACTTATGCAGAATGGTATACATCAAAGCCCGGACATATCCTTGAAGAATTTCCTTTCGAAACGGATTATCGTTTTCAATGATCTTCTTTTTCATCAACTCATAAATCATACGTATCTCTTTCAGGCTTTCACCTGAGAAATGTTTTACTGGATTTTCATAAAGCATCTGCTGCATCTTCATGGCCACCTCCGGATGATCGTTCATATGGAAAAGCTCATTATTGAAAGCGATCACGGCCACTTGCAAATCCGGACTGGAATGCAGGAATTCGCCGATAGCTCCCTTCTGTACCGTTATCAGATCATTGGAATAAGCCCAAAGCTCCTCCAGATTTATACGATAATGCATAGAACCGGAGAATACAATGATAACTACCGTAAACGACAGCTTTACCGGATATTGGGTAAAAAACAGAGATTCATCGTCAGAAGTACTCGCAAAATTAAAGTTATCTATAAGTATCAGTTCATTGTTCAAATGCACCGCCTCTTTCAAAACAGAAAGATTTATCAGATTCAGATGCTGAAATGCAGATGTTGTTTTCTTGGAATGGTTCATACTTTTCTGAATTTATCCTTTAGAACAAAAATAGGCCTTTTTTCTGAATATTCTAAAAACAATCCAT
Source organism: uncultured bacterium (assembly GCA_905215575.1). Classification (GTDB taxonomy): domain Bacteria; phylum Bacteroidota; class Bacteroidia; order Bacteroidales; family Bacteroidaceae; genus Paraprevotella. The sequence continues at coordinate 9,838 of CAJMQV010000005.1, forward strand.
CCTTTTGGACAGTTTATACACCTATTGGGAAATGCTTTATCTGAAGAGATTCAGCAAATTTGCAAATGTAAAAAATTAAAGTTTCAGTTATGAAGATAAGAAAAGACTTTATTCCGTGCGCGGCACTAATCGCATTTACACTACTAACCGCCTGTAAAAAAACGGAACAACCGGAAACACAACGACGCAGCGTGCTGCTTACCCAACCGACACACGCAGAAAAGGCAACTGTAAAGACATATTCCGGACGGGTATACGAAGCCCAAACCATAAACCTGGGCTTTAAAGTGGCCGGACAAATCAGTAAGATCTACGTTCAGGAAGGCGACTTCGTACGCCAGGGACAATTGGTTGCCCAACTGGACGATAAGGATTATCGTCTGGGGGTTGAGGCATTGCAAATCCAATATGACCAGGTCAAGGACGAAGTGGACAGAAGCAGAATCTTATTCGAGCAGCATAGTCTTTCTGCCAATGATTATGAAAAGGCCGAAGCCGGACTACGGCAATTAAAAGTACAGTTGCAAAGCAAGCGGAACCAGATAGCCTATACCCGCTTATATGCACCGACAGACGGATATGTACAGTCGGTAAATTTCTCACCGGCCGAAATGGTCGATGCGGGAACGGCCGTACTGTCGCTGATGAATACTTCGCAAATGGAAGTGGTCACGGACATTCCCGCAGAAACTTATCTCATGCGTGATCAAGTGACAGAATATTCCTGCCATCTGGACGGAACAGAGCAGAATCACGAATGGCCGATGAGATTACTAAGCCTTTTGCCTCAGGCCGACGGCAACCAACTGTACCGGTTGCGTCTGGCTTTCGACCGTAAACCCGAGCAGACCATTACCGCGGGGATGAATATTGAAGTACGTCTTCGCATTGCAGCGTCCTCCGATCAGGAAAACAGACTGACCATACCGTTAAGCGCCATATTCCGTAATGGAAAGCAAACTTGTGTTTGGGTGTTGCGACCAGACTCAACCGTAGAGCAACGACCAATAACCGTCGCTGACGAAATATGGGGCGACCGGGTTATCGTAACTGAAGGACTGAAAGGCAACGAACAGATCGTACGTGCCGGTGTACACGCATTGCAACCGGATGAAAAAGTAAAAGTATTGGAAAAACCGAGCGAAACAAATGTTGGAGGACTGCTATAATGAACATGAAGGTAACCGAATATTTCATGAAACGACCCATGTTGTTCTGGTCGTTCATGACGGCCATTCTCATTGCCGGAATACTGTCATTTCTACAAATGCCCAAATTGGAAGATCCGGCAGTATCGGCCAAACAGGCTATGGTCGTGGTGTCGTATCCTGGAGCCAGTGCGCACGAAATAGAACAGAAGGTAGCGTTGATGATGGAAGATGAGCTCCGCGCCCTGCCAAATGTAAACAAGGTAAAAACAGAATGTCAGAACAGCATGGCCCTGTTTACCGTAGAATTTCAGATGACAGTGCTGAACAAAGACCTGGAACAGCACTTCGACTTGCTAAGACGCAAGGTCAGCGATGCTTCCATCCGGCTGCCACAAGGATGTTCCGATCCTATAGTCATCGATGATATGATGGACGTATACGGTATCTTCTATGCGTTTACAGCCGACGGATACAGCTATCCGGAAATGTATCGGTACGCCAAATATCTGCGCCGGGAACTGCAACAGGTAAAAGGGGTGAAACGAATCAATATAGCTGGAAACCGCGACGAGGTAATTAACATCACACTGTCCAAAGAACAGATATCCCGTAACGGTCTGCTTCCGACTCAAATCATGGCCGTACTCCAGTCGGTAGGATCGACAGTAAATGCGGGAAAATACAACCAGGGAACGGAGCGCATTGCCTTATACGTGGACGATGCCGTGAAGGACGAAGAAGATATACGCAATCTGTTGGTGCAGACTTCCGGCGGAAAGACTGTGCGACTGGGAGATATTGCCCGAGTAGAACGCGGTTTCTCGGAACCGCAACGCAACGGTTTCTTCGTAAAAGGCAAACCGGCCCTGGCCATTTGCATCGCTCTGGAATCATCGGCCATTGTACCCGATGTCGGCAAGGCAGTAGACGCCCGACTGGCAGAAGCCATGAAAAACGTACCGGCCGGAATGCAGACCGAAAAGATCTTTTTCCAACCCGACAAGGTGGACGACGCAATTTCATCCTTTATGTGGAATCTTCTGGAGTCGGTGCTGATTGTCGTGCTGGTACTGATTTTCACAATGGGATTCCGCAGCGGACTGATTATCGGCTTCGGGCTGATACTTACGGTAGCCGTATCTTTCCCCATCCTGCTGATGTGCGGCACCACCTTGCAACGCATATCCTTAGGAGCCTTCATTGTGGCCATGGGTATGCTGGTTGACAATGCTGTAGTGATTATGGACGGCATTCTGATTGACAAGAAAATGGGCATGAGCCCGAAAACCTACTTCTAACGCACCGGAAAGAACACAGCCTGGCCTCTGCTGGGCGCCACCATCATTGCCGCCTCTACCTTCCTGTGTGTCTACCTGTCGCCTGATTCGGCCGGGGAATATTCCGGCGACCTGTTTCTGGTGCTCTGCGTAAGTCTGTTGGCCAGCTGGGCGCTGGCTCTGGTTCAGGTGCCCGTTTGTGCCCGGGCATGGCTGCCTGTACGTGAAAAGAAAGCCATAACGGAACAGACATCGGTCATGAACTCTCCGATGCACGCCTTCATCCGCCGAAGCATTTCCTTTCTGATCGGACATAAGCGGAGTACTATCATCGTGGCTTTCGCCGTTCTGCTGCTATGCTTTTTCGGAATGACCCGTGTCAAGAATCTCTTCTTCTCTGACTTTGATTACAAGCAATATGTGGTAGAATGCTTTTTCCCGGCAGATACCAATGCCGACGAAGTGCGCGACCGCCTGCTGGAAATGAGTGTCAAACTGTCCGAACGGTCTGATGTGGAACGGGTGTCAGTAAGTCAGGGAAGCGCACCGGCTCATTACTGTCTGGTACGCCCGATGACCAACGGCGGCGACTGCTATGGAGAACTGATTGTAGACTGCAAGGACTACGACACGGTACTCAAACAGATCCCCGAAGTGCGCCGCATGCTCCGGGAGCAATATCCCGACGCCTATATCCGTCTTCGTAAATACAATTTCTCCATCGCTACCTCGCATACCGTGGAGGTGGAGTTTTCCGGACCGGATCCGGCAGTATTACGACAGCTGAGCCGACAAGCCGAGGACATCATGCGACGCTGCCCTTACGTAGACCGCTACTCGGTACAGAACAACTGGAAACCTTCGGGAAAGGCGCTCGTGGCACAGTATGTACCCGAAGACGCGCTGCGCGCCGGAGTGGGACGCGGTGATGTGGCCAATGCCCTGATGGCAGCCACGGACGGCATGACGGTCGGCGTCCTTCAGGATCAGGACAGGCCCGTACTGATCAATCTGCAGATGCGCAACGCGGACGGAAGCCGTATCCGGAATCTGAACGATATCCCGGTGTGGAGCACAATGAATATGCACCTGCCGGAAGACAAGCTGACATCTGCTCTGGCCGGTGGTGGAAATCTGGAAGAAATCCAGGACGGTATGTTTCGGGCCATACCGCTGAGCCAGGTATCGCCCGGCATCAAGTTGCAATGGGATGAAGATGTCGTACTGCGTCTCAACGGACAACGGGTAATCGAGGCAGAATGCGACCCGAACCCCGATATGGACGAAGCTACCCCGGCAAAGGTCGTATCGGAAATTCAGAAAGACATAGAGGCCATTCGTCTTCCCGACGGTTATCACATGCGCTGGGTGGGCGAAGGAGAAGTACAGGGTGAAGCTATCGGCAACCTGATGAAATTCGTGCCCATCACCATCTTTCTGATTCTGGCCATTCTATTGCTGTTGTTCAACAGCTGGCGCAAGGTGATCCTGATTCTGATCTGCTTCCCGTTCGTGTTCTGCGGCATTGTGCCTTCATTGCTGACAACAGGACAGCCCATGACCTTCATGGCCATTATCGGTATGATGGGACTTATCGGCATGATGGTTAAAAACGCCATTGTGCTGGTTGACGAAATCGGACGCTTGCAGAAAGAAGAGAATTTATCGCCCTATAAAGCCGTGATAGAAGCTACGGTGTCACGTGTGCGCCCGGTACTCATGGCATCACTGACCACCATTGTGGGTATGATTCCTCTACTTTCCGACCCGATGTACAGTTCCATGTCCATCACCATTATGGGAGGACTGGCAGTCGGCACGCTCATAACCCTTATTTTGCTTCCCATATTCTATACGGTACTTTTCCGCATTCAAAAAACTGAATAAGAACAATGATTATGAACAGCATATATCTAAAAAAAACAGCACTGCTACTCACGGCAGTGCTGACCTTCTGTCCCTGTTTGCAGGCACAGGAAACCCTCTCTCTGTCGCTGGACGATTGCCGGAAACAGGCTTTGCAGCAAAGTGAAACCCTGCAACAGGCCGACAACAAACTGCAACAGGCAGAATTAGACCAAAAGATCGCTGCTGCAGCTTATCTTCCGAAACTGGATGGCTCGGCTACCGGTACCTATATATTTCCGGATATGGACATGATGGGCATGAAACTGCAGATGCGCGGCATGTATATGGCCGGCATCAGCCTGACCCAGCCTCTGTATGCCGGAGGCAAGATACGAACCGGACAACGGTTGGCGCGGATTGGCGAACAGGCTGCCCGGGAACAGGTTCGTTTGACACGAGCTGAAGTTATTTTTGAAGCGGAAAACGCATATTGGACACTCATTGCCGTTAAAAGCAAGGTTCGTATGTTAGAAGCATATCATGCGCAGATGGATTCTTTATATCGCCAGGTGGAAACTTCGGTTCAGGCAGGATTTGCCACCGATGATGCCCTGCTGCGCATCGAATCGGAACGGAGCGAAATCAGTTATCAACTGCAGAAAGCACGGGGAGGAGCCAATCTGTGCCGCCTGTCCTTATGCCGCCAGCTCGGTCTGAACCCGGATATACAGATAGAACCAGCCGATACCGCCATTCACATTTCAGCTCCCGAAAAACTGCATGCCGACATCAGCAACCGTCCGGAGTTACATCTGCTGCAACAACAGGCAAAGGCCGCCCACGAACAAATACAGATGAAACGCGCAGACATGCTTCCTACCGTGGGCCTGGTTGCCGGTTACACTTATTACGGAAATATCAAGATGAAAGGAAGTGTCGCCACAGCCAATGGAGTAATGCCCTACACGGAAGAATTTCGTGACGGTCTGGGAGCTCTGATGCTCTCGGTTCAAGTACCGCTTTTTGAATGGGGAGCCAAACTGAAGAAAGTAAAAAAAGCACAATTAGAGGTTGAACATGCCAATCTGGAAATGCAGAAAAACAAACGTCTGCTGGAACTGGAAGTGCAACAGGCCCTGCAAAACCTGAACGACGGTTACCGGTTAGTCCAAACCGCGGAACTGGCTCTGAAACGAGCTAAAGAGAATCTTCGTGTAACCGAAAACCGTTATGCGGTTTCAATGGCCATACTGACAGATTTACTGGATGCCGAATCACAAAAGCAACAGGCAGAGAGCAATCTGATCGAAGCCAAAACACAATATAAAATCTATGAGGCTGACTATAAACGGGCTATCGGCGCTCTGTAAGCTACAATAAGAGAATAAAACCAAAACAGGCTGTGTCTAAGCTTAGACACAGCCTGTTTTGGTTCAGTCGGGATGACTGGATTCGAACCAGCGACCACTCGCCCCCCAGACGAGTACTCTAACCGGACTGAGCTACATCCCGTTTTGCGAGTGCAAAAATATACATTCTGTTTGAATTATGCAAATTAATTCCTACTTTTGTATGCGTAAACAGATCGTTATATTCGAAGTATCAATCATGCAATATCAGATAACAGCACCACAAACACTTACCGGCACCATAACCCTGCCGGCCAGCAAAAGCATCAGTAACCGAGCGCTCATCATCAGCGCTTTAGGACACAATAACCAGACACCGCAGAATATTTCTGTATGCGACGACACGGACGTCATGGTACGGGCTCTGAAAGAGATGCCACAAACCATTGACATCGGTGCCGCAGGCACAGCCATGCGCTTCCTCACGGCCTACCTGGCCGTTACCCCGGGACAGCATATCATTACGGGTACCGAGCGCATGAAGCACCGCCCCATCGGCATTCTGGTAGATGCCTTGCGCACTTTGGGTGCCAAAATCAACTATGTGGAGCAGGAAGGTTTTCCGCCGCTCGACATTCAGGGAGCACCATTCGAAGGAGGAAGCATCGCACTGCCGGGTAACGTGAGTTCACAATATATCTCGGCTCTGCTGATGATCGGTCCCACCATGCAGCGTGGCTTACAGCTTCACTTGCAGGGCGACATCATCTCCCGCCCGTATATCGATCTGACATTGAAAATGATGCGCGACTTCGGTGCCGACGCCCGCTGGACAGGAGCGCAGGAAATCACCGTTGCACCGCAGCCGTACCGCTCTACGGACTATCTCATTGAGAACGACTGGAGCGCCGCTTCCTACTGGTATCAGATGGTGGCACTGAGCCGCGACCCGCAGGCAGAAATCCTGTTGCCGGGTCTGTTTGCCGACAGCGCGCAGGGCGACTCGCATGTAGCCGAACTGTTCCATACCTTGGGAGTGGGCACAGAATTCCGCACATTGGCCGACGGCAGCACAGCCGTACGCCTCTTCAAACAGGGAAAGCCGGCAGCACGCATGGAGCACGACTTCATCAACCAGCCGGATCTGGCACAAACGTTCGTGGTGACTTGCTCCCTGCTGGGCATCCCGTTCCACTTCAAGGGTTTGCAGAGCCTGAAGATCAAGGAAACGGACCGCATTACGGCACTGATCCGCGAGATGGGCAAATTGGGCTTTGTCATCGGACAGGCAAACGACTCGGAGATGTTCTGGAACGGCGAACACTGCCCGAAAGACGAACAGAGCGGCATTGACACCTACGAGGACCACCGCATGGCGATGGCCTTTGCTCCGGCGGCTCTGGTCCTGCCGGAAGTGCGGATCAACAATCCGCAGGTAGTGAGCAAATCTTATCCCCAGTATTGGAACACCCTGCAACAGGCAGGTTTTAAAATAACAGAAGCATGTTTATAGTTTATTGTTTGATTGCCCTGGCGGCCCTGACCGTGATTGCTTTAATAGCCGGTTTCTTCCACAACCTTTATCTGCGCCGGAAAGTGGAGCGCGGAGAACTGGACAAGATGCCCGAAGTGAAGCAGGTGGATCAGGAGTGCTGCGGACAGCATGAGGTGTGTGAAAAGGAAAGTCTGCTGGCAGCTGTCAGCAAACAGATTGAATATTACAACGATGAGGAACTGGACCGCTTCCGCGGACGCGAAGGCGACCAATATAGCGAAGCAGAAGTAGAGGAGTTCCGCGAAGTGCTCTACACGATGAAGGACGATGAAGTTGCCGGATGGGTGCGCAGCCTTCAGTTGCGGAATGTGGAACTGCCGGACGTACTCAAGGACGAAGTGTTCCTCATCGTGGGCGAAAGACGCATGTCATAATGGAAATACTGCAATATACATTTTTTCAGAATGCCCTGCTGGGCAGTTTGCTGGCCAGCATCCTGTGCGGCATGATCGGCACGTACATCGTTACCCGCCGTCTGGTGTTTATCAGCGGAGGCATCACGCACGCTTCGTTTGGCGGAGTGGGCCTGGGTGTCTATTTCGGATTCCCTCCCCTACCGGCCGCGGCTGTCTTTGCCGTGTTGTCGGCTTTCGGAGTGCAGTGGTTCCGCAAGCAGCGTGATATGCGCGAGGACTCGGCCATTGCCATTTTCTGGACTTTGGGTATGAGTATCGGCATTATTTGCAGTTTCCTGTCGCCGGGATTCATGCCCGACCTCTCATCGTTTCTTTTCGGTAATATCCTGACCATCACCACAGCCGACCTGTGGGGTCTGGGGGTGCTTACCGCTATAGTGGCCGTTTTCTTCGCCCTTTTTCTGCGAAGCATTGTAGCCATCTCTTTCGACAGCGAGTTCGCCCGTTCGCGCCATCTGCCGGTCACGCTCTTTGAATACACACTCATGGCGCTCATCGCCCTGACCATCGTGGCCACTCTGCGCATGGTGGGCATCGTATTGGTGATGTCCCTGCTGACCATTCCGCCGACCACAGCCAATATTTTCACGCACAACTACCGCAATATGATCTTATTGTCGATGTTGTTCGGCAGTGTGAGTTGTCTGGGCGGTCTGTTTCTTTCCTACCAGTATAACATACCGTCGGGAGCGTCGATTATCTTCGTGTCAATCCTGATTTACATGGTCTGCAAGGCCTCATCTGCATTATTTATCCGGAAAAAGGCAATAAATCCCTGATTTTTGGGTTTTCATTAAAACGCAATATCAAATCTCTTGAAAAAAACAACATTACATATCGTCTTTATCGTTGCGGTCTTAGCGCTGGCAGCCTGCTCCACGAAGAAGAATACTTCGGGAACACGCTTCTACCATGCCATGACAGCACGGTTCAACACGTTCTACAACGGAAACGAAGCTTATAAGACCGGAGTACAGGAACAAGAGAGGGCGCATGTGGACAATTATAACGAGCTGTTGCCCATGTTCATCTCCCGCGACAAAAAAACCAGTCCCACCGGAGAAGGCAGTTTCAACACCGCCATCGAAAAATGCGAAAAGGCCATCAAGCAGCACTCCATCAAAGTGCGGCCGGCCACCAATGTGAACAAGAAGAAAACTGCGGCCGACAAGGCTTATCTGGCACGCAAGGAATTCAATCCCTTCCTGAAACATGCGTGGATGCTTATGGGAAAGGCGCAGTTCCGACAGGGAAAGTTCATCGAGGCGGCTTCTACCTTTCAGTATATCACCCAGATTTATGCCACCCAGCCCGAGGTATTGGCGGATGCTTATGCCTGGCTGGCACGTTGCTATGTGCAGTTGGACTGGCCTTATGACGCCGAAAACCTGTTTGCACGCATCCAGCGGGATTCGCTGGCCAAATACGGCACACGTGAGCGTGATGCTTCGTATGCCGACTATCTGATTCAGACTCATCAGTATAAGGAAACGGTGCCTTATCTGATTTCTACCATCAAAAATGAAAAAAGCAAGAAGCAGAAGGCGCGTCTGAACTTCCTGTTGGCTCAGATTTATGAGCTGAACGGCGAACAGGCTCTGGCTTACAACGCCCTGCGCAAGGTGATCCGTAGCAACCCTCCTTATGAACTGGAGTTAAGCGCACGGGTGAAACAGAGCGAGGTGTCGCCCAAAGGACAGTACCAGCAAATGGTGAAAAAACTGCGCCGCATGGCGAAAAGCCAGAAAAACAAGGATTATCTGGACCAGATTTATTACGCGCTGGGTAATGTGTATCTCTCGGTACAGGATACCGTGCATTGCATCAGTGCCTACGAACAGGGCGCACAGAAGAGTACCCGCAACGGGGTGGCCAAAGCGAATGTACTGCTTCATCTGGCACAACTGTACTGGGAAATGGAGGATTATGTCGAGGCACAGCGTTGCTATGCCGAGCTGATCGGTATTCTGGACAAGGAACATCAGGAATTTGCCGAAAGCGAGCGACGCGCCAAGATATTGGAGGCTCTGGCTCCGCACGTGGCAGCCGTAGAGCTTCAGGACAGTTTGCAGGAGCTGGCACGCATGCCGGAAAAGGAGCGCAATGCAGCCATTGACCGGGTGATTGAAGCACTGATCAAGAAGGAAAAAGAGGAAGCCAAAGAACAGGCTTTACAGAACGCGGCAAACAATCAGCCGGCTACAGGCACAACCAACAATACGCAACAGAACACCGGAACAACCGGTAACCAGACAGGAATCGGCGGCATGGGTGCCGACAGGGGCAGTTGGTATTTCTACAACCCAATGCTGGTGCAGCAGGGTAAGAGCCAGTTCCAAAGGACCTGGGGACGGCGCAAGCTGGAAGACAACTGGCGACGCAGTGACAAGTCTTCTTCCAACAATAATGAGTTTGAAGAATATAACTACGACGAGGATACGGCACAGAATGATTCGGTAGCCACGGACAGCATCGCCACGGAAACCGCTCCGGAGGAACTGAACGACTCGGCGGCAAACGATCCGCACAAGCGGGAATTCTATCTGAAACAGATTCCGTTCACTCCGGAACAGATAGCGGCTTCGGATGCCATCATCGGCGACGGTCTGTATCAGGCGGGGGTCATCGAAATGGTGGATCTGAACAATTATCCGCTGGCACAGCGCACTTTGCTTCGGGCACTGAATGATTATCCGGACTACGTGGAAATGGATATGCTGTATTATCAGCTCTTCCTGCTCTATCGCCGTATGAACCGTCCCGACGAGGCGGAAGTCTATCGCCAGAAACTCATCGCCGAATATCCGCAAAACCGCTTTGCACAGACCTTGGCCAATCCGAACTACGAGCTTTTCGCACGCGAAGGACGGGCATTGGAGGACTCGCTTTATGCCACGACCTACGGTCTGTATCAGGCAAATAATTATGCCGCCGTACTGGAGAACTTCCGCAAGGAACAGACTGACTTCCCCGAAGGAGCGCACTATCCGAAGTTCCTTTTCCTGAAAGCGATGAGCGAACTCTATACCGGCGAGCGCGACTCGTTCCTGGTTTCCCTGCGCACGCTGATCCAGAAATATCCGAAAGAGGAACTCACGGAAATGGCTTCGGTCATTGTCAAGGGTGTGGAAGAAGGACGCGCGCTGAATAACAGCAAGTTTGATGCCGGAAGCATCTGGAGTCGCCGTGGTATGGCTCTGGCCGAGGATTCCGTGGGCGGACAGGACACGCTCTCTACAGAGCGCTACTGCAACTTTGTGTTCCTCATGGCTTACCCGAAGAACAGCCTCAACGAAGACCGTCTGCTCTATGAACTGGCACGCTACAACTTCAGCAGCTTCCTGGTGCGTAACTTCGATATCGAGGTGGCAGAAGACAACGAGATCGGCGAGATGATCGTACGCGGATTCCTCAGTTTCGACGAAGCGCATGCCTATACACAAAAACTCTATACCGACCCGACCATGTCGGAAATACTCAAGAAGGTACGTGTCATTCTCATCTCCGAAGATAATCTGAAACTGTTGGGCAAGGCCTTCAGCTTCGATGATTATGCCGCCTTCTACGAACAGCATTTCGCCCCGCTCCAAATCAAGGAGGACTTGCGCCTGGATGAGCCGTCGGAAATCCGTATCCGCACCGAAGAGGACTTCCCGGAAACGGAAAGCGGCGAAACAGAAAACAAATACAATGAGGACGAATATGGCTATGATTATTAACCGAGAAAAAGTGAATGGATATGAATAACGGTTCCCTGCTGTGGGTGGACGATGAGATAGAACTTCTGAAAGCCCACATCATTTATCTGGAAAAGAAAGGTTATCAGGTCACCACGGTGTCCAACGGCCAGGATGCTCTGGACTGCTGCAAGGATACAACCTTCGATCTCATCCTGCTCGACGAGAACATGCCGGGCCTCAGCGGTCTGGAAACCTTGTCGCGCATCAAGCTGATCTCTCCTTCCACTCCCGTTGTCATGGTGACGAAAAGCGAGGAGGAGAATATCATGGACCAGGCCATCGGAGCCAAGATTGCCGACTATCTGATCAAGCCGGTCAATCCTACCCAGATTCTGCTGACCCTGAAAAAGAATATCCATAAAAAGGAAATCGTATCGGAGGTGACACAGACTTCCTACCAGCAGGAATTCGGGCGCATCGGCATGCGTATCAACGATTCGCTCACATTAGAGGACTGGAAGGAAGTCTACAAGGATCTGGTGTATTGGGAACTGGCGCTCTCCGAAGCGGACAGCAGCATGTATGAGATGCTGTGCATGCAGAAGCAGGAAGCCAACCAGATGTTTGCCCGCTTCATCAAAAAGCATTATGAGGACTGGCTCACAGGCGATGACCGGCCGGTGCTGAGCACGGATCTGTTCAAGACAGCCGTATTCCCGGCTCTGAAACGGGATGAGAAAGTGTTTCTGCTCGTTTTCGACAACCTGCGCTTCGATCAGTGGAAAACCATCTGCTCGGAGATTTCGGACAGCTTCATCATCGACGAACAGCTTTATTGCAGTATTCTGCCCACAGCGACACAATATGCCCGCAATGCCCTGTTCTCCGGACTGATGCCTCTGCAGATAGCCCGCATGTATCCCGATCTGTGGGTAGATGAGGACGAAGAAGAAGGAAAGAATCTGAACGAAGAGGCGCTCATTGCCGCGCATCTGGAGCGTTACCGCATCCGGAAATCGTTCAGCTATCATAAAATCAACGAGTCGGCCGGACTGGAGAAGTTGAATGCCCAGTTCCGTCAATTGGAACATCAGGACCTGAATGTGGTGGTGCTGAACTTCATCGACATGCTCTCGCATGCCCGTACGGAATCGCGCATGGTGCGCGAACTGGCTTCGAACGAAGCGGCCTACCGCAGCATCACTTCCAGCTGGTTCAAGCATTCTCCGGTGCGCGAGCTGTTCCGTCTGCTGGCAACCAGCGACTATACTGTAGTCATTACCACCGACCACGGAAGCATCCGCGTGGGCAACCCGACCAAGGTGGTGGGCGACCGCAATACGAACACGAACCTGCGTTATAAGCTGGGCAAGAACCTGAGTTATCAGGCACGCGATGTGTACGAAGTCAAGGACCCGCAGAAGTTGCAGCTCCCCTCGCCCAACCTGAGCACAACTTATATTTTTGCCACGGGCAATTATTTCTTTGCCTACCCCAACAACTATAATTATTATGTGTCTTACTATCGCGACACCTTCCAGCACGGAGGTATCTCCATGGAGGAAATGCTGGTGCCGCTGATTACATTAAAAGGAAAAAAACGATAAACCAATCAAATAAACAAGCATTATGGAAATCAAGATTCAATCATTGGAAGAGATACACGAAGCGGCACGCACCTTCATCCGCGAAATGGGCGACAACACCGTTTTTGCCTTCTACGGCAAGATGGGAGCCGGAAAAACCACCTTCATCAAAGCGGTGTGCGAGTGCCTGGGTGTGGAGGATGTGATCAACTCACCTACTTTCGCCATTGTCAACGAGTACCGCTCTGAAACCGGCGAACTGATTTATCACTTCGACTTCTACCGCATCAAGAAACTCGAAGAGGTGTACGACATGGGTTACGAAGACTATTTCTACAGCGGTGCGCTCTGCTTCATCGAATGGCCGGAACTGATCGAAGAAGTGCTTCCGGGCAATGCCGTGAAGGTAGAAATCGAAGAAGCCGAAGATGGTTCACGCGTGATCCGCTTCTAAACCGAAAACAGTTTCTCTGAATCCACAAAAATACGACGGGCAGGATGTGATTTGGATGGGATACCATTCCGACGCACCTTGCCCGTTGTCTTTTTATTCTTTCATCCCTATTTCGAACACATCTACAAGAAATATATTTATCCGTCAAATACCAATTCTACGGAATAAACGCCATTGTATTAAAAAAAAATAACTTATATATACATAAGTTTAAAAAACTTGTTATATTTGCAATTAGACAATTGATAATATACTTTTCTGATAAAAAGAGCTATTATGGATTCCAATAGGCTCTCATAAGAAATAAGCAATCAGAAACAGAACATTGCCCCAAAAACAACTGTTATCATTTACTTTTATATCATACAAACAACCATGAAAAATTACAATCTCTTTCCCTTAAACGAATAGCTTGATTCTTCCTTCATTTATCTCTAAATGGCATACATTTACTTTATCTTTTGGCCTATGATTCAACGTTTATCTCTTGTATTTTTATTGATCTTTTCTTTTATAAGCACTTCTGCCCAACAACTTGTCTTGGGGTCTGTTCGTGATGGCTTCTTAGAAGTACCACTCGTCGATGCACATGTAACCTTGCTGACCACTGACAGTGTCGTAATACAGGACTCTATCCCTGTTACTCTAAGTAAAAGAGACGGAGAACGTTGGGGTAGTGCCAACTTCATGATCAAGCTGCCCAAGAAAACTTGTACCTACCTGCTCCGCGCTACTCTTGATGGATATGAAGATGCTTGGAAAACATTTTCTGTCCAAGCGGAAATCAATGATGCCTGGGGTCTGGATCCGCTCGAGTTGCATCGAATCTCCAAAAAAACATTGGGCGAAGTGACTGTCACTGCCACAAAACTCAAGATGTATTACAAAGGGGATACCCTGGTTTACGATGCCACAGCCTTCAAGATGCCAGACGGCTCCATGCTGGACGATCTGATACGCCAAATGCCAGGTGTCACCATGAACGATGACGGCGAGATCTTTGTCAACGGGCGTAAGATAGATGAGTTGCTTTTAGGTTCGCGCTCCTTTTTTGGCGGAAACAGTAAAGTCCTGCTCGAAAATCTTCCTTACTATACTGTGAAAAACCTAAAAGTATATGAGAAAGAAAGTGACCGCAATCAGGCTGTCGGATATGAAATAGAGCCCAACAAATATGTTATGGACGTGAATCTTAAAGACAACTACCGGAATGGCTATATAGGTAATGTAGAGGCTGCCGGAGGCACCCGGAAGCGTTGGCTGGGCCGTGCGTTCCTGTTGGGATATACCGACAAATTACGTTTTTCGCTTTTGGGAAATGCGAATAATGTCAATGAGAAACGTCACATCGGAGAATCGGGCAGTTGGAAACCGGAAAACATGCCACGCTCCTTACTGACCACCAAGAGTGTGGCTGGCGAAGTGGACTATCTGTCAAAAGACGGGAATGTGCAAGATGTTGTCATGGTGGATTTTACGACATCAAAGGACGAAGGAGAAACCACACAACGGCGTGAACTCTTCCTGGATGGAAGCACTCCTTATTCCACATTAAAAGCATCCAATACCTCACACATAAGTCAGTTCCTGGCAAAGAACAGTTTTAAACTCACAGTCCCTCATAAAATCTATACCGACCTTGGACTGGAGTTTACCTACAATAAATACAAAGGTAACAGTGAGTCTATCTCGGAAGATTTTCTGGACAGTATCAACACCCGCTTACGGAGTACCAGTTATAACAACGGGCATTCTCTTCGTGCGACTGCGAGTGGATTTATCTCTCCTCGTGCAGACATCTTCCTCCGTCCACTGGCTGTATTTTACGGTTTCAAATACTCTGAAGACAAGAACGAAACGGCTCGCGGCTTCATCACCCGGCAGTTTGTTCATCCGTCTACCCAGACACAGTATAACGCCAATGATTTCTTCCATAGAGAGACTCTTGGAAATATCCATCTTTGCTGGAACAGCAGATTGAACCAGTATCTTGATCTGGAAATACAGGACAGACAGGAATATGCCAAAAGATACAAGCGTGACAACCTGTATCACCCGGATACTCTTTTTCTGCCCTCACAACTGGATGCCTTACAAGCGATAACTGATCCAGGAAATTCTTATGAGAGTGATTATCATATATATTATAATGCACCTACTCTCGCACTGAAGTGGAACAAATACATTCCCGGAGAATATATGAAGATGGAGTTTCTTAGCTGGGATTTACGCCTGACCAGCATCATCCGTTCTGAGCATCTGATCTATACGCGCAACTATACGGTACAGGATAAAAGACGTACCAGTTACAACCTTATGCCTTCGTTCAATTTCAGAATACACCCGACCAGAAAGGCCGGTGAGCAGCTGCAGTTCCAATTGACGTATAACCAGGAGGCCGCTTCCATCTTCGACTTGCTTGACTATCGGGACGATGCCACTCCGCAGATTGTGCAGCTGAGTAATCCGGATTTAAAAGGCATTGCTACGTCAAAAGTCCAAATCAACTTTACGGATTGGGAGAGCAAACGGAAGGGACAACAATATAATCTTCAAGGTGCATTCAATTATTTCCATCGGCAGATCGCGCAATCGGTCATATTCAACCCGAGCAACTCCCAGTACACCTATCAACCCAGAAATGTAAGTGGAGCTTATCAGGCATCTGCCAAGTTCGACTTTACACGCTTTCTTGACAAACGGCAACGTTGGTCCTGGCAGACAACACTTGACGCGACTTACAACCATGCCATTGACCATGTCATGCAAGCCGGTATGACGGAAAGCGCGCCTAACGCAGTCAATACGCTTGTCCTGCATGATGGACTCTGGTTGCAATATCAGCACAAGGATCTCAGTGTAAGAGCTGTCGGCGATATCCGTTGGCGTCACTCCGAAGGCAAGATGCAGGACTTTACAACATTGAACGCATTTGATTATCAATATGGAATGACAACACGTTATACAATTCCTGTTCTGAAAACGACACTGTCTTTAGACTGGAATATGTATTGCCGGCGTGGTTACGGCAATCAGGATCTCAATACTGACGACTTTGTCATGAACGGTTCTATCAGCCAACCTTTCCTGAAAGGCAAGCTTATTGTAGGGTTAGAGGCTTTTGACCTGTTCCATCAATTGTCTGCCGTGCAATATACCATCAACGCTCAAGGAAGAACGGAAACCTGGAACCGGACACTCCCCAACTATGTCATGCTGCACATAGTCTATCATTTCAACAAACAACCCCAAAAATAAAAACAAAGACCACTAAATAACAAACAAGAGTCGTATCAAACTCTAGAATTGAGTAATGATACGACTCTTATTATGTTTAAAATCAGGTTAACTCACGCAACCTGTGTATTTATTCCTCCTCGTCGAGAGAATCACTGAATTCAGCCTCTCCCTGTACCACCCACAGTACATCCTCGGGATCGAAATCGCCGATTTTGTCCTTGTGAGCCTGTTCCACCACGTACTTCACAACCTCTTCCAGATCAATGTCGATGAATCCTTCCTCGTCCGGAGCGGCATCCAGTACTCCGCTTGTGGCGTAATAGTCCACAATCACATCCAGGAAATAATACAGTTCGTCGTCTGTAAACTTTCCTTTGACGTCTTGTGGCAGATAATTCTTGATGAATTCGACTGTGCGTGCATCGTCAGCGGCGTCCTGCAGCAAGTCCTGTTCAAAATCTCCCATAAGAAACGAAATTAAAGAATAGCCTTCAGTTTTTCTTCGAAGGTAGCCTTCGGAGCGGCACCCACCTGCTTGTCTACCACCTCACCGTTCTTGATGAAAAGTACGGTAGGCACGTTACGGATACCGAAACGGGTAGCCAGATCGTCATTTTCCTCTACATCGCACTTGCCGATGATAGCCTGTCCTTCGTACTCTGTAGCCAGAGCCTCGATATCCGGACCGATTTTCTTACAAGGTCCACACCAGGTAGCCCAGAAGTCCAAAACGATAGGTTTGCCGGTTGCTACCAGTTCTTCAAAATTTGCGTCTGTAATTGCTAAAGCCATAATTTTTATATTTATTGGTTTGTTGATTTACAAATATACTAATTAATTTTATAGGACAATGCGGGTTTGCTCTCAATAAATGAAATTAAATTCTTTTTTACGGAAACCTTCGTACTGCGCGAATGCATGTTCAGATGCGTCTGCCCGTCGGAATCGGCAATCAGGAAATACAGATCCGAGTTGCCCGGACAGTCCCGAATGATGCATTGCAGCGAAAGCAACGTGTCGTCATCCAGCGCGTCCACATTCATCGCAATAGTGATTTTCTCAATCACAGAATCCTTGATATCGGCCAGAAAATCAATCTTTCCGATCTTCAGTTCCAGCTGGTTCGGGTTCCACTGGCGAGGCTGGCAGCGGGCATAGATCATCAGGGTGTTGCCCACTTCCATGTACGATGCCCACTCGGCCCAGTCCTGACCGAAGAGCGGCAGTTCCATGGAACCGCTGTAATCCTCAAACTGCACGATGCCATAAGGTTTTCCGGTCTTGGTGATACCCTTACGCACTCCCGTAACCATACCTCCCAGCTTCAGGTCGCTGTTGGCATAGCGTTCCATCTGTTGCAGATCGGTCGTATGTACATTGCAGACATCGGTCAGGATCACCGAATAATCGTCCAGCGGATGGGCTGACAGATAGATACCTACCAGCTCGCGTTCGCGGTTCAACCGTTCCAGAGCACTCCACGGCTCGGCCTGCGGAATCTCCGGAGTGGCCACTTCCACCATATCCATCCCTCCGAACAGAGAATTCTGTGCCGAATTCTTGTCCATCTGATATTTTGAACCATAGCGCGCCAGCGTATCAATAAAGGTTTCGCCCTTACTGTTCAAAGCCAAGTATTGCTCGCGGGTCATCTCCGTGAAGCAGTCAAAAGCTCCCGAAAGCACCAGACTCTCCAGATTGTTACGCTTGCAGGCACTGGTCGATACGCGCTGGATAAAATCAAAGATCCCCTTGAACGGACCGTTGGCATCGCGCTCCTTGATAATGGCTTCCACTGCCGAATCACCCAGTCCTTTCACCGCTCCCAAACCGAAGCGGATATTTCCTTTGGAGTCTACACTGAACTTGCGGCGACTCTCGTTTACATCCGGTCCCAGTGTGTCAATACCGATGGCCTTGCACTCGCTCATCAATTTGGTGATGTCGGATATATTGGCCAAGCTTCGGCTCATCACGGCCGCCATATAGTGGGCGGGGAAGTTTGCCTTGAGGTAGGCCGTCTGATAAGCTACCCACGAGTAACAGGTGGCGTGACTCTTGTTGAAGGCATAAGAGGCGAACTTGGTCCAGTCGGCCCAGATCTTTTCCAACACCTTCGGATCGTGACCGTTTTTCTTTCCGCCCTCGATAAACTTGGGATACATGTGGTTCAGCTTGTCGATAAGTTTCTTACCCATCGCCTTACGGAGCGTATCACTCTCGCCTCGCGTAAAGTCGGCCAGCTGACGCGACAGAAGCATCACCTGCTCCTGATATACGGTAATTCCGTAGGTATCCTTCAGATAAGTTTCCATGCAGGGGATATCATACTCCACCGGCTTGCGTCCCTGTTTACGGTCGATAAAGTCGGGGATGTAGTCCATAGGTCCCGGACGGTAGAGGGCATTCATGGCGATGAGGTCCTCAAAGGTTGAGGGCTGGAGTTCGCGCAGATACTTCTGCATACCGGCAGATTCGAACTGGAAGGTACCAATGGTACGACCGTCGCAATAGAGTTTATAAGTGGCCGGGTCCTCAATATCCAGCTCGTCTACATCTATATCAATGCCCAAACTGTCGCGCACATTGGCCTGACATTCCTTGATGATGGACAGGGTTTTCAGTCCGAGGAAGTCCATCTTGATCAGTCCGGTATCCTCAATCACCGAACCTTCATATTGCGTGCAACGGAGTTTCTCTCCGGTTTCCTTATCTTCAGCTGTGCTGATCGGTACCCAGTCGGACACATCGTCACGGCAGATAATCACACCACAGGCGTGCACACCGGTGTTGCGCACATTGCCTTCGAGCATCTTGGCATAGCGGATAGTGTCGCGCAACACGGGGTTGGGCGAAGCCTCCGCTTCCTGCAATTCAGGAATACAGGAAATGGCGTTCGGCAGGTTCATCTTGCGCTTCTTGCCGTTTTCATCGTCGGGCAATTTATCGGGAATGAGCTTGCACAGACCGTTTGATATGTCAAGCGGCAGTTTCTGTACGCGCGCCACATCCTTGATAGCCAACTTCGTGGCCATCGTACCATAGGTAATGATGTGCGCCACCTTTTCCTCACCATATTTCTGAGTCACCCAGCTCAACACCTTTCCGCGTCCGTCGTCATCGAAGTCCACATCGATATCGGGCAGGGAGATACGATCCGGATTCAGGAAACGCTCGAACAGCAAGTCATATTTAATCGGGTCGATCTTTGTGATACCGAGACAGTAGGCCACCGCCGAACCGGCAGCCGAACCACGGCCCGGGCCTACCGATACACCCAGCTCATGACGCGCCGCATTGATATAGTCCTGCACAATGAGGAAGTAACCCGGGAAACCCATGGTTTTCATGATGTGCAGCTCAAACTTAATACGCTCCTCCACATGATCGGGAAGCGGGTCGCCATACATCTTGCGGGCACCGTCATAGGCCAGCTTGCCCAGATAGTCGGCCTCCAGTTTGAGTCGGTACAGTTTGTCGCAGCCGCCCAGTTTCTCCACCTTGTCCACGGCCGCATCGTGACTCATCACCACTTCACCGTTTTCATTGCGGGTAAACTCTTCGAACAGCTGCTCATCAGTATATTTCCGGCGATATTCTTCTTCGGTTCCGAAATCTTCGGGAATTTCAAAACTCGGCATGATCGGTCCGTGGTCAATGCTGTAAAACTCCACCTGGTCGCAGATGTCGCAAGTATTCTCCAGCGCCTCGGGCACATCAGAGAACACCGCATTCATCTCCTCACGCGTCTTGAACCATTCCTGCTTGGAATAGAGCATACGTTTGGGATCGTCCAGATCGCGGTTCGTACTCAGACAGATCAGACGGTCGTGCGCCTCAGCGTTTTCCTGGTCCACAAAGTGACAGTCGTTGGTGCACACCAGCTTCACCCCATATTTATGTGCCAGACGGATCAGTTCTTCATTGGCCCGCTGCTGCAAGGGGTAGGTTTCGCGGTTGGCCCGCTGATTCGGATCGGTCACCTGATGACGCTGCAACTCCAGATAATAGTTCTCGCCGAACACGCTCTGATACCAGCGCACAGCCTCTTCGGCTCCTTCCAGATCGCCTTTCAGAATCTTGTGGGGAACCTCACCGGCAATACAGGCCGAACAGATGATCAGTCCTTCCTTATGCGCCTCCAGCTCCACCCGGTCGGTACGCGGACGGCCATAGAAACCGTCGGTCCAGGCTTTCGACACCAGTTTGATCAGGTTATGATAACCCACCTGATTCTTGGCCAGTACAATCAGGTGATAACGGCGGTTGTCGCCCTGGTCCTTGTCCATCTGAAACAGACGACGGGGAGCCACATACATTTCACAGCCGAAAATCGGTTTGAACAGTTTCTTCTCCGTTTCAGCCAACTGCTGCTGTGCCTGCTCCAACTGCGCCTCTACCGACGGAAATTCGGGAGCGGTCTGCCCCTCCTTCTCTTCAGCCGGCAGGGCATCCCATTCTTCCGAAGCCACATTGCGCCCGTCTTTCAGAGCCTTGATTTTCTGCTTCAGAGCCTTGATCTCGCCTTTTACGGGACCGTTCTTTTTATTCGTATAATTAAAGAATTCCTTGATAGCCATCATGTTACCGTGATCGGTGATGGCCATTCCGCGCATACCGTCCTTCATGGCCTTATCGACCAGACGCGACACGCTGGCCTGACCGTCGAGGATGGAATACTGCGTATGTACGTGAAGATGAACAAAATCGTGCATAGGAATCAGATAAAAATGCTATATCAAAAAAATGATTACGTAAATCCGGATAAAGTTACGTCAGTTTCACGGGAATGCCAAACAGCCGGACAACTTTTTCTGCATCCGTTCCGTAAAGAGCCTAAAAGGAAGTGAAGGAAACAAATAGATTGAGGATTTTTTTTGCTATTCGTTAAAATATATCTATCTTTGCCCATTAATATCATATTTATAATCAAAACCGGATTTTTGTCCGTTCCGAGACAAAAATCACAGCATAGAAATCCATGGGAAGAAGACTGAAGAAACTGAAGAAGATAAGACTGCACCGTGAAGGCACACATACCCTGCTGTTTGGCGGATTGGGACTGTTGGTTCTCAACGGAGCCTTGTTTTACGGAATCGATAATAAGATACCTTTTTATATAGTAGCTACCATCAGTGTCATCCTGTATCTGATTGTGGTGAACTTTTTCCGTTGCCCGATCCGTGTATTCGAAGGGGATACGGAGCGTATTGTCGTAGCTCCTGCCGACGGTAAGATCGTAGTGATCGAAGAGGTGGACGAGAATGAATATTTCAAGGACCGCCGACTCATGGTATCCATCTTCATGAACGTGGTGAATGTACATGCCAACTGGATTCCGGTGGACGGCACCGTAAAATTAGTGCGCCATCATAACGGAAACTTCCACAAGGCATGGTTGCCGAAGGCGAGCATCGAAAACGAGCGCTCTACCGTGGTGATCGAAACTCCGGAAGGCACAGAGATTCTGGCCCGCCAGATTGCCGGTGCTGTGGCACGCCGCATCGTGACTTATGCCAAGGAAGGCGAAGAGTGCTACATTGACGAGCACATGGGATTCATCAAATTCGGTTCGCGCGTGGATGTCTATCTGCCTTTAGGCACCGAAGTATGCGTCCAGATGGGACAGAAAACCACCGGAAACGAAACCATTCTGGCACGTCTGAAATAATCAAACAACATTTGCACTATGGCTAATATCATTACCAAACAGATACCTAATACGCTGACCTGCTGCAACCTGATTTCGGGCTGTATGGCCACCGGAGCCGCCTTCCACGGCAATATGGAATGGGCAGTCATCATGATTATCATCGGTGCCGTGTTCGACTTTTTCGACGGCATGAGTGCCCGCCTGCTGGGAGTATCTTCTCCCATCGGCAAGGAACTGGACTCACTGGCGGATGTGGTGACATTCGGCGTGGCCCCTTCGGCCATGGTATTCTATATGTTTACCCAAGTGGTCTATCCGGAAATTCTGGAACCGTTGCGTGGTATCCTGCCCTACTCGGCTTTCCTCATGGCAGCCTTTTCGGCGCTGCGACTGGCCAAGTTCAATCTGGATGAGCGTCAGACCAGTTCTTTCATCGGTCTGCCCACACCGGCCAACGCCCTGTTCTGGGCTTCGCTCATTCTCGGCAACCGCGGATTTCTGATTTCTGAAAAGTTCAACGCCGTATTCCTGTTCCTTTTCATGCTTCTGTTCTGCTTCCTGCTGGTGGCCGAGCTTCCGCTCTTTGCCCTGAAGTTCAAGAGTCTGAGCTGGAAAGACAACAAGATAAAATACATATTCCTGATTGGCTGTGTCCCGATGTTTGCCTTTCTGAAATACAGCAGCTTTGCCGCCATCATCGTGTGGTACCTGTTCCTGTCTATTCTGACACGTAAACAGAACTGATTCGTTTTGGCACGCTTCTTGTACCTCTTCCCTACGAAGAAACTAAAATAAAGAAGAAAAATATGCATACAATAGGTTGCCTACTGACATTTATCTTTGCACTGGTCATCGCAGTACTGGTTCTTGTGCGCCAGATTATCAGCCGTTTTTTCGGTATTTTCCGGAAAATGGATCCACGCCAGCAGCAAAATGACAACCCTTTCGGAGGACAAAGCCAAAAGAGAACCCAACAGAAGAAACAGGAGCACACCGAAGGCAAACAAAAGCTTTTTGACGATAACGAAGGAGAATATATCGACTTTGAGGAAATCCGAGAGAAACCGGACCAAAAGAACTGACATTCTGACAGATAAAAGCAAAGGGCCGCATCGTAATTACGGTGCGGCCTTTTTTGTTTTCCATTCATTCCTGCATAAAAAAAGATGCTGACGATTTTTTCGGTTCGTCAGCATCTTTTTATAAAATTGTCGGCACAAACTTCCCGACCGTCTGCCAGAGGTATTTTGCGGTCATCGTTTGTTCCGGAAAAAGCGGCGCATCAGTTCGCCGGCCTCATCGGCCATCACTCCCTGCACCACTTCGGTTTTGGGATGCATGGCTCCGGGAGCCAGACGCGCATAACCGCGCTTCTCGTCCGAGGCGCCGTAGACCACCCTTTTCAGTTGCGCCCAGCCGATGGCACCGGCACACATCACACAGGGCTCTACGGTGACATAAAGCGTGCATTCCGTCAAGTATTTCCCACCCAAGGCATTGGCAGCAGCCGTAATGGCCTGCATCTCGGCGTGCGCGGTCACATCGGTCAGTGTTTCCGTAAGATTGTGCGCCCGCGCAATAATACGGTCACGGCAGACGACCACCGCCCCCACGGGTATCTCGTCCTGCTCAAAAGCAGCCTGCGCTTCTTCCAAAGCCTTTTTCATATAAAAAGAATCGTCCATCTATATACTCTATTTGGTTTTAACAAGGCACAAAAATATGTTTTTCCGACTGAAAGTAAAAAAACAAACACAAAAAAATTAGCTTTTATACCTATTATGACATATATTTGTAATTGAAATACACAACCAAGAACCATAAAGATATTTTACAATATGCAAGAAGACAAAATACAATCCGAACAGACTAAAAAGCGTTATCGCCGCACGCGCGCGACTTTGGAACAGGACATCATCGAAGCTGCCGAAAAGCTGATTGGCGAAAAGGGATTCAGCAGACTGAAACTGACTGAATTGTGTGAAACTGCTCAAATAGAAAGTCCGGTTTTCTATAACCGTTACGAAGATATTGACGACTTTATCGATAAGTTTGTCAGAAATTACGATTACTGGCTGAGCGACAATGTTTGTCTGGACCCCAAGAAACTTTCGCCGGTAGAAAACATGAATCATATTATCCAGACATTGATTGATTCACTTGCTGTCAACCCGGTGATGCAGAAACTCCTGGCCTGGGAATTGAACGAAAACACTTATGTCACCCGCCGCACAGCGCAAAACCGCGACAACAATTCGCAGGAAGTGATTCATTATTTTGAG
This sequence comes from uncultured bacterium, assembly GCA_905215575.1. Lineage (GTDB taxonomy): Bacteria > Bacteroidota > Bacteroidia > Bacteroidales > Bacteroidaceae > Paraprevotella. Next base: position 34,329 of record CAJMQV010000005.1, read on the forward strand.
AACCAGCTGAAAGCCAATGACATCAACTTCAATGTGGGCTGTGCCATTCTGATCGGCGGTGTATATTACCTGATTATGCACAAGGATCTGGCCACCTTCAACAATATAGATTTCAGCACCGACGAGGGCATGCAGATGCTGAAAGAGACCGTCACCAAGATGGTTTACAAACTGTTTGGCAGTGCCCGGGGCAGAGCGGCTTCAACAACAGAAAAACTTACCTCACAACGTATTGCCCGCAATCTGCTTCAAAGCGGAGTGGACCGTGACACCATTCTAAAAGCAACCGGACTGAGCGAAGACGAACTGAACGCCTTAAATAATCCCGAAGAAGCAACAGAATAGAACTTTCTTTTTGAACCTTATAAAACTATATAAATCATATAAAAGAGGAGCTGTTTTCAGCTCCTCTTTTATTTTATCCATACATATAAATACAGAAAATCAGGATTAATGTCCGTTTTTGTGTCCGAAAATGGACACAGTGTCCATTTTCGGACAGTAGGCTTTTTTATTAAAAGACTGATTTTTAAAGAAATAATATTTTGGCATAGTTTTTGTTTGCAAGAGGACAGACGTATTATATATAATATAAAACACTTAAAAAAAACAACAAAAATTTAGAGAGAAACAAAACAACAAAATATCATGAAACATCATCTTCAAATTCTATGGCTCACTTGCCACTTTCTATGTTCTATTTTTCATAACCTTTTTATATCACTGTCCATGAAAAAACTATTATTCCTTATTCTCTGCGCCATCTCCATAAGCTTGCAGGCGCAATCTCCTCATTATATATGGGGAAAGGTCATTGACGCATTCACATACGAACCTCTGGATAGTGTACACGTCAGTATTCTGTCTAAAGACAGCACACTCATCACTCAGTTTCAAACCAAACAACCCAAAAACATGACCTTTACCTGTCCCATCAAGCCGGTAAAGAACGGAACCTATATCTTTAGATTTTCTAAAGCAGGATACAAGGATACTTATCAGAACTTCCGTATAAAAAGTTTAAAAAACAGATCGTTCAGCACAGACGTGGGTATCGTCAAGCTGGACAAGAAGAATCTGATACACATGAAAGAAGTGGCTGTCAATGCCACAATGGTCCGAATGGTTTATAAAGGAGATACTCTGGTTTATAACGCCGCCGCCTTCAAGACGGCCCAAGGCTCCATGCTGGATCGCCTGATTGCCATGCTGCCTGGATTCGAACTGCATCCCAACGGACAGATCTTTGTCAACGGAAGACAGGTGAGCAGTCTGCTGATCAATGGAGAGGATTTTTTCAAGGGTAAGCCGAGCGTGGCACTGAACAACCTTCCGGCCTACATGGTGGACAAAGTAAAAGTATATGAAAAGATGTCTGACCGGGACAAGGCGCTCGGCATGGACAAGACACGCTACGCCCAATTGCCATTGGTAGTTGATGTCAACCTCAAGAAGGAATACAGCATCGGATGGATTGCCAATGCCACCGCAGGCTACGGCACTGATAACCACTATGTGGGCAAGGCTTTTGCCCTGCGTTTCAGCCCCCGCACACGTTGGGCCACCTATGCCACCGTCAACGATGTATATGCCGGGGACTATTATTCCATGGACGGCAACTGGCAGTCACCCAATTACAAGCACAACATCGGAAAGACCATCGAAGGCGGAACCGACCTTTTGCTTACCCACCCGGAAGACAAATACAAAATCAATGCAAACGCAAACGCCAAGTATACGGATTTCTTTGCGGACACGAAAACTTCGTCCACTTATTTTCTGCAACCGGACAATATCTACAAAAGACAAAACAATGTGTCACAAAGCCAGAATGTGAATACCGATCTCAAGGCTAACATGGAATTCAATCCTAAAAAAGGATATTTCATCACGTTCAATCCCTATCTGTCCTATAATCGGAACAAGAGTGATCAGACCAGCAGAAGCGCGGACTTCAATAAGGAGCCGTGGGAAAGCTATCTGGGAGAGTCCTTGGACAGCATCTTCCACAACCCGGGAGCTGGCGGATATCATAATGCCCTGATCACTGCCATGAAGAGTCTGAATCGCAGCCGTGGAGAATATTATTATGGAGGGGGAGATTTCAAGGCGGAAAGTCGTATGGCTTATACCCCGGACATCATCACCCTTGATGCCAAAGCCCGTTTTGACGGAAGCAACAACGATCAACTCTATAAGATGAGCACCGGAAAGCCGTTTCAGAATCCCACAGAACAGGATCAGTTCCGGTATCAGAACTGGAACTCCTATCTGTACCAGTTCGGCGGTTCCTATGAATGTATTATCATCCCTGACAAAAACAGGAATTTCAGATATTACATCAATCCACAGTACCATTACAAGCAAACCCACAGCTCAGATCATCGCCCGCTGTACGAACTGGCCGGCTCCCTCTACGAAGACTGGGACCTCGACAAGCTGGCCTCCACAAAAGACCAGCTGGTGCAACAAATGGATCTTCAAAACAGCTATGACCTGAAAAACTGGCAACGGGTACACCGGGAAGAATTGGGACTCAACACCTCCTATCAGCGACCGGACTGGAAATTCCAATATGACTTTACCGTCAACCTCCCGTTAGAACAGGTTTATGAAAGGGCACATTACCAAAGAGACCAGACCGATACGGTCATGATCCGTCGGAAAACTTTCTTCACCCCTGAAGTATCCCTGGATTTTCAGGCCGGAGACCGGAATACAACCTGGCGAGGATATAACATCAATTACAAGTTCTCACAGGAAGCCGCTCCGATACAATATAGCATGGACTATCAGGATCATTCCGATCCGCTGGTTGTCCGCTTGGGTAATTCAAATCTGAAAGACAAGAAGACGCATTCCGTAGTGCTGAACTACTATGTGAACAAAAAGAAATTGAACTCTTTCCTGAACGTCCACTTCTACTATGACCTGTGGAAGAATCTGCTCTGTCAGTCCATGACCTACAACAGCCAGACCGGTGTACGCACTTATCGGCCGGAGGTGATCAACGGAAACTGGCAGACCCGGTTGAACGTATACTACATGCGTCCTTTCCAAAAGAACAAGAAATGGAGAATGACTTCACAGTCTTACGGAAGCTATCGAAACAGTGTGGACATGCTGCAGACCGAAGCCAGCGCTAATAGCGTCCGAAGCAATGTGCGCACCACCTATATCAGCGAGAATCTGACGTTCAACTATGGAAATACGGAAAACTCAACCGTTATCTGAGTCTGACCGCCGGAGCGAACCTGAACCATTCCGAAGGGAAAAACTTCCAAACTCTGAACGCATGGAACTTCAGCTATGGAGTGGGCGGTTTCGTGGATCTGCCCTGGAGCATCAATCTGCAGAGCTATCTCACCATGTACAGCCGCAGAGGCTTCTCCGACAAACAGTTCAATACAGACGACCTGCTTTGGAACATCAAGGCGAACAAAGCCATCATGAACGGAAACCTGATCTTTGAACTGGAGGCTTACGACCTGTTGAACCAGCTGTCGGGCACACAATATTTCATCAACGCACAGATGCAACAGGAGAAATACGAAAGCGTACTGAACCGCTTTGTCCTTTTCAAAGTAATCTGGAAGCTGAACAAGGAACCGAAAAAGAAAGGATAAAGGGTGACACAAAAAATGCCGACAGACAGAATTTTTCAAGGATTCCTTGTATCTTTGTGAAAAGAGAAACCTAAACCGTAGAAAACATGGCTTTACACAACGAACTGGGAAAAGAGGGAGAGGCGGCCGCCGAACAGCTGCTTCTCCAAAAAGGCTACCGCATTCTGGAGCGTAACTGGCGCTTCCGGAAGAACGAGATCGACCTGATTGCCCTGAAAGACGACATCATGGTGTTCGTGGAAGTGAAAAGCCGGAGAAATACGGAGTTCGGAAACCCTCAGGACGCGGTGGACATGCCGAAAATAAGACGTACGGTCACCGCTGCCGAGGCGTATATCCGGAAAAAGAGATTCGACGGGAAAGTACGCTTTGATCTGATCTGCGTCGTGGGACTGCAACCGCCCTATCACACGGAACATATCGAACAGGCTTTCTATCCGCCACTGGAATTCTAAAACAAAAGAAGCTATATGGAAAAACATTTCTGTCTGGACGATGGACCGGGATTCAAGATGATTGAACTCGAAAGCATCGACTCTACCAACAATTTTCTGAAATCATACCGCCCTCTGCAACCGTGCGACATGATTCTGGTTACCGCTGAATATCAAAGCCGGGGACGGGGACAAATCGGTAACTCCTGGGAATCGGAACGAGGCAAAAACCTGCTTTTCAGTCTGAAGGTGCATCCGCGCTTTCTGGAGGCGGGACAGATGTTCCGCATCTCGCAGGTGGCCGCTCTTGCCGTGCACGATGCCTTTGCCCACTACACCGAAGGCATCTCCATCAAATGGCCCAATGATGTGTATTGGAACGACCGGAAGATCTGCGGCATGCTCATCGAAAACGACTGGATGGGCAAGCAACTGGAGCAGAGCATCATCGGTATCGGCATGAACGTCAATCAGGAAACATTCATAGGTGACGCGCCTAACCCGGTTTCGCTCCGTCAGATTCTCGATAAGGAAACGGAGCGTCGCTTCGTACTGGAACTGTTCATGGAAAGCTTCCAGAAATACTACCGCATGTTACAACGGGGCGAAGCCGATACGGTAGACACCCAATACCGCAAGGCTCTGTACCGCAAGGAAGGTTGGCATCTGTATGAAGATGAAGGAGGACGCTTCCGGGCACGCATTGCCGATGTGGAGCCAGACGGCCATCTGATTCTGGAAGATGAACAGGGACAGCAGCGGAAATATGCCTTCAAGGAAGTGCGCTATATCCTGAACGGATCGCAGGAACAAGAGCTCACCTTATAGAAAAACCTACGGAAAGTACACTCACGAATCGGAGCGCGGAAGCATAGTCCCCAACCCTTCAAGACCGCCAAACGGGCACATTCAAGAGATAAGGTGCGGCAGAAGACGTAAGAAAACTTCCGGATTTTATTGGAACAAGAAAACGAAAAAGGTATCTTTGTAGGGAATTCGAATTAACTTAACAAACATCGTATCATGGCTAAATTTAAAAGAATCTTGCTGAAATTGAGCGGAGAGAGCTTGATGGGCGAACAGAAATATGGTATTGACGAGAAAAGACTGGCAGAATATGCCCAGCAGATCAAGGAAGTGCACGAAATGGGTGTACAGATTGGTATCGTGATTGGCGGTGGTAACATTTTCCGCGGACTGAGTGGCGCCGGAAAGGGATTTGACCGCGTGAAGGGCGACCAGATGGGTATGTGTGCCACCGTGATCAATTCTTTGGGACTGAGCAGCGCCTTGGGTGCCATCGGCGTAAAGAGCCGCGTGCTGACTGCTATCCGTATGGAACCGATCGGTGAGTTCTACAGCAAATGGAAAGCAATTGAATGTATGGAGAACGGCGAGGTAGTGATTATGAGCGCCGGAACCGGAAACCCGTACTTTACTACTGATACCGGTTCTTCTCTGCGCGGTATCGAGATCGAAGCAGACGTCATGCTGAAGGGTACCCGTGTGGACGGTGTCTATACTGCCGACCCGGAAAAGGATCCTACCGCTACCAAGTTCACAGAGATTACTTACGATGAGATCTATAACAAGGGCCTGAAAGTGATGGACCTGACTGCCACCACCATGTGCAAGGAAAACAATCTGCCGATCTATGTGTTCAATATGGACATCTACGGCAACCTGAAGAAGGTGATGGAAGGCGAGAATATCGGTACACTGGTACACAACTAATCCCGATATACGGATACAGCAAGGGCTGTTATGCTTCGGAAACATCCGGCATAACAGCCCTTGTCCGTTTTCAACAGGCTGTTGAAAACTCTGTATGCTGACCAAATGACTATTTGATGACTCCGGCTTCGATCGAAGCATCTACCTGGCCACCCGTATTGCTATACGTGCCGGCAACCTTGATGCCCGAACTGTCCTTTCCGGTATTGACTACCTTGATTTTTCCGGCTTCTACCGTCATGTTGAAGTCAATCTTCATGCCCATACATTTCTTTACTTCTTGAGTTGTCGGATCGGTGTACGGACCACCGGTAGCCTCGATGTCGATGTTCGTAGGATTATCATTCTCGTTGACAAACAGATGTCCGTCGGTACTGATACCCTTGGAACCGTTGCCCGTTACCTTTATCCGGATATCTCCGCCGCTGATCGTGATATTCTTGTCGGCTTTCAAGCCCTTGACATCGTTTCCGGACACCATAAGATCAAGCGTACCACCCTTAACCAACAGCTGACCGTTGAGTTCGTCCTGCGGATTATTAGTCAACTCTGCCTGTACCGCGTCTTCCTTATTTCCGGTAACCACCAGGTTACCTCCATTCATCTGAAAATACTGACCGCAGTGCAGACCGTCTTTCACAGCTTCTGTCACCGCAACCGTTCCGGTAGATTTTTTAATCAACAGATACTCATTGCTGCGGATGGCGTGTCCGGTCTTTCCGGCCACAGTCAGACTTCCGCCGTCCTCAAATTCCAGATGACCGTCGCAGTTAAGCGCTGCCTTCTGGACACCGCCCGGAGCATCCTGCAAAGAATTGACAGTACCTTCGTGCAGAATCATTTCAATGCGCTTGCCGCACTGAATATCGATGGCCGCTCCCTGATTGGAAACCAGATTCAGGTTATTCAAATAGAACTTGCACTTATAATCACCATAATAGAGCAATGAGCCGACAGACGATGTTCCCTGCAACACATATTCCAGTTCATCGGTCGTATTGGTAGAAGTCAAGGTGACATGCGCTCCATTCACCTGTGCAGTAACTCCGGTAACCGTTGCCGGAATGCTTACTTCGGCCCGATCACCCTCATAGCGCACCACAACCTTTCCGGTCGTATCTAATACAGGAGGGGTAAAGGTAATACTGTCCAAACGCGATACCGGATAGCTCACACCATCAATCTGCAAATAATAACCACCGCCGGAAAAAGGCATGTCGCCCACAGTAGAACGATCCACCCGAGTGAAGTTTCCACCCTGCCACACATACATATAACGCTGGGCTGCCACCGGCAGAGCCAGCAGCAAGAGGAACAAAACAGCCAGCCCCTTGCCTATCTTTATCAATCCTTTCTTCATGGCTTCACAATTTTAAGCGTCATTCCGGAATAATGCACCACATAAACACCTTTCGGCAAATGATTCAGCGACAGAGTTCCGCCAGTCGCTTCTATCCGCTCCTTGCAGACTACCGTACCGCTCAGCGAGTACACTGCAGCCCAAGTACCGGATGAAACCGCCGGCAATCCCACCTCGGCAGTCTGCGCGTTCCAGGTCAGCCGAGCAACAGCCCCGGCAGGTTTCTCTATTCCGGTGGACTGCATCCGGAAAAACATCTTGTTCATATCTCCCAAAGCAAAACGCTCCGAAGTGTTGTCCTTCTTCTCCACAATCATTTCTCCACCCTGAAAAACCACTTTTTTCAGTTCGGAAACAGCTACTTCCTGCTCACCGGCTGACGACAGAAATACCATATATTCCGTCTCGTCGGCATGAACCCACTGAGGGGCCAGCAGTGCTATTACGGGCAAAATACCCCACCAACATTTTTTCATATTCCTACTATTTTGTGTTTTGGTTTAGAAATCATATGAATAACCTAAAATCAACACATGGCGACTCTCATAAGGATGCGTTTCCATCTCTGTGTTATACAAATAAGATACATTGACCTTATGCTGTTTGGAGATCTTATAATCTGTACCACACATCACCTTATATTCTCCGGTTTTCATCTGATTGGCCAGATCGTTGTAGACCTCGAAAGAAACGAACGGCTTCCAGTCGCACTTCTTCTTGTCGTACTGGAACTCCAAACGGGAACGCAGCATATGAGTACGTTTCTCATGCTTTACATCCGGATCTGACTCAGGATATCCGGGTTTGAGCTCACCCTCATAAAAACGATACTTCATACGCGGCACCTCCTGCTCCGGACGGAAAGTGTACTGATAACGCTCGCGCAAAGAAATCTTCAGCCATTTGAAAAATTTCTTGTCGAAAGTGACATCGGCCTTGAAGCGGTGACGCAAAGACCAGTAAGCCTCGGTCAGATTATATCCTTCATAATAAAACGGATCTTCAATATCATTGATATACTTATCCTTACGTTCCTCTGAATGATAGCCATACAGCAAGGCATATCCGGCCTTGAGTTTCATAAACTTGGTGGGCTTGTATCCTAAACTGAGAGTTCCGCCAAAACGATCCGTTTTGCGCAGACAGTCCTCCATTCGGTATTCGCCCTCGAATGAAAGTTCCAGATTATGCGGTAAAGACTTGGATACATTTATTTCCGTCCAGAGTCCGAAGTCATCACTCTGAGCCCGCAAAGTTGTGCCCCAACAAAGCAAGGCACCGGCCAATACAAATATTTTCTTTTTCATCATTACTTGCAGTTTTAGTCAGGAAATATAAAAACTTAATTGTTTTTAGGTAAGCGGATCATATTCTCCATTTCGCTTCCCTTTTCTTCGGCATCCTCATAATAGATTTTGAGCAAGGCGCTGTCACGTAAGAAATCAATGGTGCCCACTTCCACACGAATCACATTCAACCCGGTACGCTGTTTCAGATCGGCAATCAGATCGGCACGACGCTCCGGAGTGATCAAAGTGATATTGTCATAACAGATATATTTGCTCGGCACATGGCGCACCAGACGGCTACTTTCAAAGAGCCAGGCTACCAGAACAAAAATCAGGTTCGGTATCATCAGTTCAATGATACTCATTTCCTCGGCCATACCGTTGATTACCGACAAAGCCACCAGGAAGAACAAATAAGTCATCTCTCGGATTGGAACTGCCTCCGTACGATAACGGATAATGCCGAAGATGGCAAACAGACCTAATGCCGCACCGACTTTCAGTTTGGCCCCTTCCATATAATAAACAAGCATAAAAATGCTGACGGATATTAATATGAAAGTAAAATAATAATCTCTGCGCTGACTCTTCGGATAGTAAAAGAATCGCACGATACTGCCTACGGCCAGAATGTTCAACGCAAAGCGCACCAACATTTCCAGCAAGCCGCGCATATCCAAAACAGGAACTCCCATCACACTAATTGGTTCTAAAAAAGACATAGTTATAAATTTTGGTTTTCAAAAGGTTTATTAATTCAATATTGCTCTCTTTCTGATTTCAGTCATCTTCAGTTTAAAACGGTTATGCTTTAACGACGGATTTGTCATCAAAGAACCGATGCAGTATTTGCTGAATCCCAAGGGGCGTACCCGTAAACGTCGAAGCACCTGCAACACGGGCGAAGGCACATTTCCGTCGCGCTTCAACTCAATGATAACCAGATTGCCAGTTCTTTTCTTACTGCCGGTTTCATAATTCTCGAACGATACACCAAAATCAATGGTCAGACGCTCAGTCTTCCCTTTATTGACCAGCGTAATACGATAAAAATGATTACGCACAGCCGGATGAAAAGCAGCCAAACTGCACCGGAACTGCTCTTGCAGGAATTCTTCTGCGCCACTTTCCATCAAACGGTCTTCGCCGGCCACCATGATCCGCTCCTTATGCGTTCGTCCGTGATTATTCTTTTCCTTGATTTCCAGAAACGTAATATCCGAATCCAGATAAGTGCGTACCCGTATCTTTTGTCTTGGAATCTTGCCATTATGATGCATCCGGTAAAAGGCATGGTCTGGAGTGTCCCAATAGATAGTCTGATAGGCACAGATGCGTACTCCCTCCACTTCCTGCACAAAATAGTCATCACGCAGCAATTCCAACATTTGATACAAATGTCCGATATCGGTCACGAATTTCTTGTCGGTACGATTCATCAGGCGGATGGACGACATCTCGTGCAGAGAAATCGGTTCCATAGCTTCCAACATAGGCTGAAGGCTATTTTTATAAACAATAGAATCTTCCACAAATGATATTATGTATTAAGGTTGACGATTATTACGATATAATTACAAAGGTATAGATTTTTTTTTCTTATCCATCAAATCGTATTGTGAAAGAGAAAAAAAAAAACTATTTTTGCTCCATCATCAAAAATTCATTTAATAACGACTAAAACAATTCAATATGATTGACGTAAAATCATGCCTCGCCGAGGCACAAGAGAAAATGGATGAGGCCGTAATGTATCTCGAAGACTCATTGGCACACATCCGCGCCGGAAAAGCTGACGTACGTATTCTGGACAGCATCCGTGTAGACTCATACGGAAGCATGGTTCCTATCAATAATGTGGCTGCCGTAAACACTCCGGACGCACGTACCATCGCCATCAAGCCTTGGGACAAGAGCATGTTCCGCATCATCGAAAAGGCAATCATCGACTCAGACCTGGGTATCATGCCGGAAAACAACGGTGAGATTATCCGTTTGGGTATCCCTCCATTGACTGAGGAGCGCCGTAAGACTCTGGCCAAGCAGTGTAGCAAAGAGGCTGAAACAGCCAAAGTAAGTGTACGCAACGCACGCCGCGACACCATCGACAAGCTGAAGAAGGCCATCAAGGACGGACTGAGCGAGGATATGGAAAAGGACGCAGAAAACGACCTGCAGAAGCAGCACGACAAGGCCATCAAGCAGATTGAGACTTTATTGGCTGCCAAGGAAAAAGAAATCATGACTGTCTAAATGAAGGGACTTGTCATCAAGAACACAGGAAGCTGGTATGTCGTCAAAACAGACGACAACCAGCTTATTGACTGCAAGATCAAGGGAAACTTCCGTCTGAAAGGCATCCGAAGCACCAATCCTGTGGCCGTGGGCGACCGTGTGACCATACAGCCAAACTCTGAAGGAACAGCCTTTATCAGCGAGATTGAGGACCGAAAGAACTATATCATCCGTAAGGCTTCCAACCTGTCCAAGCAGAGCCACATCTTAGCGGCCAATCTGGATCAGGTTTTTCTGGTAGTCACCGTGAGCCATCCCGAAACGTCGACCACCTTTATCGACCGTTTTCTGGCTTCGGCAGAGGCTTATCGGGTGCCGGTGTGCCTCATCTTCAACAAAACAGACTGCTACAGCGAAGAGGAAACCAGCTACATGCAGGCCCTGATCAACCTGTATGAAACCATCGGTTACCGCTGTTTCTGCTGTTCCGCACTCAACAGTGAGGGTATTGATGCCCTGCAACAGGAACTGAACGGCAAAATCACATTGTTCTCCGGAAACTCAGGCGTGGGTAAGTCTACTTTGCTGAACGCTCTGCTTCCGGGCATCGGAGCCAAGACCGCCGAAATTTCCTATGCGCATGATACGGGTATGCACACCACCACCTTCAGCGAGATGTTCGAACTGCCGCAGGGAGGATACATCATCGACACTCCGGGCATCAAGGGTTTCGGTACCTTTGACATGGAAAAAGAAGAAGTGGCGCATTATTTCAAGGAAATATTCGCCGTATCGGCCGACTGCAAGTACAACAACTGTACGCATACACACGAGCCGGGATGCGCCGTGCTCCGGGCTGTAGAAGAACATTACATCAGCCAGAGCCGCTACAATTCCTATCTCAGCATGCTTGAAGACAAAGACGAAGACAAATACCGTCAAGGGTATTAGTATTTATCCCCGAACCTCTCATTCAGCGTTTCCACTTCCGGAAACGCTTTTATCCGCCTATTATCACTATAACCGAAAAAATTATAGGCTTATGGACATTATTCTCATCTGTACCTTATTCGTACTCTGCGTATTCTTCATGGCTCTGGAGATTTTCATCATTCCCGGAACCAGTCTGGCAGGAATCGTTTCAGCCGCATGCCTCATCGGTGCCAACGTACTGGTGTTTGATAGCTACGGTCTGTCGACAGGTATCATCGTACTGGCCGCATCTCTGATCGTCTGTCTGGCGGCGGGCATCTGGATGCTTCGCTCCAAAGCATTGGACCGTATCTCGCTGAAGCGCACCATCGACTCGACAGCGGCCACAGAAGAGCAGCTCTCTGTAAAAGTGGGCGACCGGGGAACGGCACTGACCCGACTGGCGCTGATCGGAAATGCCGACTTCGACGGAAAAATCGTACAGGTACAGTCGGCTGACGGTTTTCTGGATGAAAAGACTCCGGTCATCATCACCCGTGTCATCGACGGACAAGTATGGGTAAAACGCGCAGAAAACCCTTTATAAAAGAACCAGTTTTTATTCACTTAATACCTGACATATCATGGAAATTCAATTTTTCGGACCGGTTATCATTGCGGTAGCGGTCATCATTGTTCTGAGTATATTCTTTCATTTCGTACCTTTCTTCCTCTGGCTTTCGGCCAAGGTTTCGGGCGTTCACATCTCGCTCATCCAGCTGTTTCTGATGCGCATCCGTAATGTGCCGCCCAATGTCATTGTACCCTGCCTGATAGAAGCACACAAGGCCGGTCTGACCAACGTGACACGCGACAATCTGGAGGCGCACTACATGACCGGAGGCCATGTGCAGCGCGTAGTGCATGCTCTGGTATCTGCTTCCAAGGCCAACATCGATCTGCCTTTTGAGAAGGCTACCGCCATCGATCTGGCGGGCCGTGATGTATTCGAGGCTGTACAGACTTCCGTAAACCCGAAGGTGATTGACACTCCGCCGGTTGCAGCAGTAGCCAAGAACGGTATTCAGCTGATCGCCAAAGCACGTGTCACCGTGCGGGCCAACATCCATCAGCTGGTGGGTGGTGCCGGCGAAGACACCATTCTGGCGCGTGTGGGCGAAGGCATCGTGTCGTCCATCGGTTCTGCCGAGAATCACGAACAGGTACTTGAAAACCCGGATTCTATCTCCAAACTGGTTCTGAAGAAAGGTCTGGATGCCGGTACTGCTTTTGAGATTCTGTCTATCGACATTGCCGACATTGATGTGGGCAAGAACATCGGTGCCACTCTGCAAATAGACCAGGCAAATGCCGACAAGAACATTGCGCAGGCCAAGGCAGAAGAGCGCCGTGCCATGGCAATCGCCGCTGAACAGGAAATGAAAGCCAAGGCAGAAGAAGCGCGTGCCGAGGTGATTCAGGCCGAGGCAGAGGTTCCTAAAGCATTGGCTCAGGCTCTGCGCGACGGTAACATGGGCTTTATGGACTACTACAAACTGCAAAACCTGAAAGGAGACACCGCCATGCGTGAACGTATCTCCAAATTAGGAAAAGAAGACATCAAGGATATTCTGGAGTAAAAATTCCGCAACCCTTCATCCCTTTATTTTGTGCTGCATACTTGAATCCCGGCACAGAATAAAGGGATTTTTTCATACTCTGACCCGAAAATGCGGCATCTTTTCATTTTACTGCCCCGTAAGTAATGGATTACTGACGGCGCAGTAATCTTTTACCGACGGGGAGATAATTTATTATCATCAGGGTGATAATTTAGAACAACCCGCATAAGGATACAAAAACGGGGCGACACCCCTGTGATGTCGCCCCGCATTTTTATATCCCGTCCGGGAATTAATGCTGCTTGTAATTATATACTTTCAGATTGCTGATACGGCTTGAGAACTGACCAGCCTTCTCCAATGGGAAGACCAAAGTGCGTGACTGATACATCTTGTCCTTTCCACCTTCGTTGAAGTACAGAGTACGCTTGCCCAGTTCCTCTACCAGCTTGCCGTCGATATACAGACGGGTAGCCTGATTATCGCCCTCGATGGCAATGTTTACCTTGCCCGGTTTCACCCGATAGCCGAAGGTATAGAGATAACCGTCGCGGGCATATCCCAGCATGCCACTGATCGGATCGGCCAGATAGAACACGGCATCACGTGAACGGAACAGTTCGGTTCCCTTAGCCTCATCAGTTCCTTCGATATCAAAGCTTACGGTGTAATCGTAACCTACTTCACGATAAGGAGTCTTCATGCCCGGAGTTACCACGGCAGTTTCATATACCATTTCCTTACCCTCGCCGATACGGCCCAGAATATTCACACCCGGAGCCTCGCTCAACGCCAGACGTTTCAGGTTGAAGTCAGCGTATGGCAACTTGGCGTCCTTGCCGGTCCACATCTTCACAGCCAGAGTCTGCATGGCCGGGAAGGCACGGTGGTGTACATCCTGCATGGAAATTCCATTGCCAACATGATCATTCCATACGGCAAACATACCGCCCAGAACAGCCGGATCGTTCTCATCGAACACCTCATTGGCAATCACTGCCGGCGTCCAGTTCTCGTACAGATACTGGCAGTTCAGGTAATCGTAGTAATAACCGGCCTGAGGCACAATGTAAGTCAGTCCGTCAGGGATGCTGATCATCTTGTAGCCCAACTCCTTCATATCACGTGGCTGCGCAAACGGGTTATGCCAGATGTTCATCACCACATTGTCCACCTTCACCGGAGTTTCTCCCTTGGCATGAGTCAGAGCGCCCCACACACAAGCCTGTTTGCCGAACTGCTCTACATATTTGATGTAGTGATCGGTAAAGGCACGGAACTGCTCTACCACCTGCTTGTCCTTATTGGAATATTCATCGGTACCGATATTCACACGCTTGCCACGGAACACCGGATTGTCGCCCTCAAGATATTCCTTGAACAGACCGTCCATGAACTTGTAAGTTTCCGGATTTCCCAGATCCAGATGATCCATACCATAAGTCTGGCTGCCGATTTCCGGCTTATAATGTGAGAAGGCCAAAGAATGTGCCGGAGCATCAATTTCCGGAATGATCTCCACATAGTTGTTTTCGGCCAGTTTCTGCAAATCGATGAATTCCTGCTTGGTATAGAAACCGTCCTCGGCTGTCAGGCCCGGATAAGTGTCGCACTCCAGACGGAAAGCGGCATAGGTCTTGTTCCAGTCGTTATTAAAATACTGTTTAAATCCATTGTCGTTCAAATGAATCTGGAAGGTATTCATCTTGTAGTAGGCCATGAACTTCACATAATCGCGCAGGAAGTCAATGGTAAAGAATTTACGGGCGACATCGAGCATAAATCCGCGCACTCCATAGCTCGGAAAGTCACGCATGTTACCTTTGGCCAGACTGCGGCTGTCTGACTGCTCCGTCATCTGCAGCAGGGTACGGGTTGCCCAGAAAGCGCCCGAAGTTTCGGGAGCCGTAACCTGTACGCGGTCAGTAATACGGATATCATAACCTTCTTTCGGCATTTTCTTGTCGGCCTTGAGTTGGAATACGAAATCTCCGGCTGCGGCCTTGCCTACCATTACCGGCATACGCACACCAAACATCTCTTCATAGTCGGCGGCAAAAGCCTGGGCCACACGCAACAGTTCTGCCTCACCGGAAGCACAAACGATGCGTGACGATGCGGTAGGAACAAACAGTCCGTCGCCACCCTTCCATTCCTTCAACTCCGGAATGACAAAAGGTTTTGCGTTCTGCGCCCACACAGCGCCCGACAGACAGAATACACTGCATGCCAACAAAACAATTCTCTTAACTTTTCTCATAAGGGTAATTACAATTTATTGGTTAGTAAATAATTTATCGAGTTTCTGATAGAGTTCTTCAGACTCTCCGACAAAGATCTGCACTAAATTACCGTTCGGATCAATCAGCACCTTGGTCGGAAAGCCGCTTACGGCATATGTTGTGGTAACTTCCTTCTCATATCCGTTATAAAGATTCGTCCACGGCAAATCGTGTTTGGTCACTCCGTTACGCCAGGCATTCTCCGTGTCATTGCAGCAAATACCCACAATCTCCATCCGGTCTTTATACTTCTGATAATATTCTTTCATCTGCGGAATGCCCTTGATACACCATCCGCACCAGGTTCCCCAAAAATCCAGAAGCACATATTTTCCCTGAAAATCGGACAAGGTACGTTCCTGTCCTTTCAAATCGCGCAGACGGAATTCGGGAGCCTTCTTTCCGGCAACCAGCATTTTCTGAGCCTCTTCACGCTTCCGTGCCTGCTCATAATTGCTCTTCATCCGGTCAAAAATAGGTCGGAATGCACCATTCTGCACCTCTGCATGAAGCAACGGGATCAGAGTCACAGCATAATTCAACGGTTGCAGCGTCACCAGATAAGCCGCGGCCAGACTAGCGGGCTGCTGCATCACAATCTCCTTGCAGGCCTTTTCCTGTTCGGCATAGACCTCTTTCAACTGTCCCATCAGACGGGACAGGATTTCCCGGTTTTTCTCTTTATCCTGATAATAAGTATTGATAATCTGCAACAAGGAATCGGATTTCACATGCAGATCATTCCAAGCCACACAGGCATCCAACTCTTTATAAAGCCGGGTTCCCGACGGTTTCAGAGCCGTAACCGGACCATTCAGCTTCAGATGATCGCCGGGCAAAAACAGGAAAGCATTGCGAGGACTCATCATCATGGCTGCTGCCTCATTATCCTTCGGCTGGGCAATCACATGAATCTGCATCAAACGGTCGGGTACAGTTATCGAGAATGCTCCGTTTTGCAAAGCGACCGTATCACGCATCAAAGCCTGCCCGTTGGCAGGGTCATAACTGCAGATGATGACTGCCCCGCTTTCAACACCCTGAATATTTCCGGAAAGGTTATCGGCAGAAGCTGTTCCTGCCAGCAGGCAGACAGCCAAAAAGGAAAGAAACTTTGTTTTCATGTTATCGGACCTTTAAATAAACAGTCTGAGACCGGCACATCATAAATGGTGTTCACCGGTCTCAGAATAAGAATACGAGCCAAGAGAGGCTTCAGAAAACACTCCTCCCTTGGCTCTGAATATTATTTGCAGTTACCCAGACAACGAGGCTTGATCTGCTTGAAGAAATCGTTACCCTTATTGTCTACCAGGATAAATGCAGGGAAGTCTTCTACTTCAATCTTCCAGATGGCTTCCATACCCAGTTCCGGATATTCTACACACTCAATGCTCTTGATGTTGTTCTGAGCAAGGATTGCAGCCGGTCCACCGATAGAACCGAGGTAGAAACCACCATGCTTCTTGCAGGCGTCAGTTACAGCCTGACTACGGTTACCCTTGGCCAACATAATCATGCTGCCGCCGTGACTCTGGAACAAATCTACGTAAGGATCCATACGTCCGGCAGTAGTCGGGCCCATAGAACCGCAAGCCATACCGGCTGGAGTCTTAGCCGGACCAGCGTAGTAAATAGGATGATCCTTGATATACTGTGGCAGGTCTTCACCGCGATCCAGTTTTTCTTTCAGCTTGGCGTGAGCAATATCACGGCCTACGATGATGGTACCGTTCAAGCTCAAACGGGTAGCTACCGGATACTTGTCCAACTCAGCCAGAATCTCGTTCATCGGACGGTTCAGGTCAATCTTCACAGCGTTGCCCTCACCAGCCTGACGCAGTTCTTCCGGAATCAGTTCGCCTGGGTTAGAATCCAGTTTCTCGATCCAGATACCGTCCTTGTTGATCTTACAACGGATGTTACGGTCGGCAGAACAAGATACGCCCAAACCTACCGGACAAGAAGCTCCGTGACGAGGCAAACGGATGATACGCACGTCGTGTGCATAGTACTTACCACCGAACTGAGCACCCAAACCGATACGATGAGCCTCTTCCAATACCTGCTTCTCCAGCTCGATGTCGCGGAAAGCACGACCGGTTTCGTCGCCGGTAGTTGGCAGAGTATCATAGAAACGAGTTGAAGCCAACTTCACAGTGAGCAGGTTCTTCTCAGCAGAAGTACCACCGATCACAAAGGCAATGTGATAAGGAGGACAAGCTGCAGTTCCCAAAGTCTTCATCTTTTCAACCAGGAACGGAACCAGGGTAGCCGGATTCAGGATAGCCTTGGTTTCCTGATAGAGATAAGTCTTGTTGGCAGAACCACCACCCTTGGTTACACACAGGAATTCGTATTCCATACCCTCAGTGGCCTCGATGTCGATCTGAGCCGGCAGGTTGCACTTGGTATTTACTTCCTCATACATGCTGAGTGGCGCATTCTGTGAATAGCGGAGGTTTTCCTCAGTATAGGTCTTGTATACACCCTTTGACAAAGCCTCTTCATCGCAGTAGCCGGTCCAAACCTGCTGTCCCTTCTCACCATGGATAATGGCAGTACCGGTATCCTGGCAGAACGGCAGAACGCCCTTGGCAGCAACTTCCGCGTTACGCAAGAAGGTCAATGCCACATATTTATCGTTTTCACTGGCTTCCGGATCAGTCAGAATCTTAGCCACCTGCTCGTTGTGTGAACGGCGCAGCATGAAAGAAACATCACGGAAAGCAGCGTTGGCCATAGCGGTCAAACCCTCGGGAGCAATCTTCAGGATTGGGGTTCCCTCGAACTCGCTGACAGACACATAGTCTTTGGTCAGCAGATAGTATTCAGTATTGTCCTTTCCTCTCTGGAACATAGGAGCATACTTGAACTCTGGTGCATTTGCCATAATCTTTATTTTATTAGTTTACAGTTATGTTTAATCGTGTAGCAAAGGTAACAAAAAAAGTCGATACCGCGGACATTTCCCGGCAGGAATATCCGGGATTCCGCGCTCTTTTCTTTAAGCCTTGGCGCTCAGTCGGGCTATCAGTTCGTTTCCCAGTTCGGTTTTCACCCGGATGTGCTCCAATACGGCCGTCACAAATGGGTTGCTGTTGAAGGCGCCGCGTACTTCCTCGAAGTCCATCTGCTGCTCTGTACGACTGCCGTCGGCTCCGAAACCGGTCATGGCGCTGAGTGAAAATTCCTTGCGCGCATCTTCATAAACCATACGGTCGAGTCCCACCACTGCGGCTTGCCAGCGCTGCACGATGTCGATCACATCCTGACGGGATATCGTTTCGGGATTCAGATGATAGTATTCCAGAATCTTGCCGTAGGCCCAGGTCCATTCATAAGCATAATAATTCCGATGCATTTCGGCAAAGCGTTCGTGCATCTGATCCACCGTGCGGACACGTTCCTGCTCGATATCGTCCATCAGACACTCCACTTCGCTTTTCGGAGCAATCAGTCCGGAAATATCTACCCAATCCCCTTCACCAATCGGACAGTCGGGCTTCAGCCAAACACGCAGAGCCTCATCGTCCGTATATTCCAACTGTTCCAGGCGCTTGATAATCGAGTTGCCAAGGAACTTCTGAATGGCTGTTTCATAGAACATGATTCCTTTGTTCAAGGCTGAGTTCTTGATTTTAGCGCTCTGATAAGAGTATATTTCAGACGTTTCGCCCGATACCCGGGCCAGTTCTTTCAGAATACGGCGTCCGTTCATCATCTTTTGAATGGTATACGGACTGAGCAGATTGTAGTTAATCTGGTCCAGACGATGCGGATCGGTACGCTTGTCGCGCTTCGGCCATTTCTGGGCATCGCGGATAGTTCCCACACTGCGCAAATTGACTCCCGGTACCAGATAAGTGGTGTTCTGCTCTTCAATCAGATAAGAGAACGGCAGATTCGTGGTGTCAGGATGGTGCACATGACGGCCCATCACCAGTGAAAAGGCTCCGATACGAGCCGGCCAAAGCACATACGAATCGGAAGTAGTCTTCGCACCGCGCTCCAGAGTACCCTGATGAATCGGTCCCAGTTTATACATGTGGTTACTTTGGTTGGAACCCGAACCTGCGTTCATAAAGGAAAACATACCGGCTATCAACAAGGTAGACTTGTGATGCGTCACCGTAAACGGACCGGCAAAAATGGCGCAGGCTTCCCCGTTTTCCTCCTGACAGTTGCTGAAGAACAGAGAATCGGATGCGGAATACGTGTGCCCCATATGGCAGGCCTGACCGACAAAGCAACGGGTCAGCATCGTACCGTCTTCCACACGAGAGCCGCTGGAAATAATAAAATCATCGCAAATCACCCCCTGCCCGATGTGAACAGGAGCTGCCTCATTACTGTTCAGACTTCCGTTCTTCAAGCGACCGGCTCCCTTGATCTTGGCAAAATCACCGATACGAACATTTCGTATATATCCGGAATCCACTATCGTAACATGACTGCCAATGGTTCCTATTTCCGAGGCATGGATATCGGCATATTCCTGAATAATATGACGCATCTTGTCAATCAGCAAAGGACGATGACGGTACAAAGCCATGAAATAAGCCTGATGAGCCGACAGATGATCATGGATGAGCACCTCGCGACCACCAGTTTCGTTCAGCACAGACACCTCGACTCCATTACCGAAGCGGGTCTTACCGTCGACCAGAATCGTATCGACGTTTTCAATAAAGGTATGGTCACCGATACAATAATTCGCGATGTAGTTCTTTACGTTTTCAATCAGACAGTTGTCACCCACGGTGACATGATGCAGGGTGACATTCCTCAACCCGGAATGCTTCACAATGCCTCCACTCAGAGTAAACTCCGCATCAAACACTCCGAGACGTACTCGCCCAGAGAAACGGGTCTGGCGTACATAATCCGGTGAAAAGCCTTCGGCCACCTCTATATGTTGCCAATCATCCGCCTCGCAAAACTGCCGTTTCAGGCAATCAATCTCCTCCTTCGTTAGTTTGCGATAAGTCTTCATAGCTACTGGTTTTTATAAAAACAAAAAGAGGGTGAAGAACTGTGGTTACAGTTCTCCATCCTCATCATATTTCTGAAACAAGAAATCGTTATACGGATACTTTTGCACGTGCAACTCGCGCACCTTATCATAAAGGACCTTACGGAACTCCTCGATATTGGTTTTCTGGCGGGCAGAAATAAAGATGCAGTTGTCGTTCATGCGAGCCATCCAGGTTTTCATCATATCGTCGAGCGAGATATTTTCCTTTGTGGCCGGAGTCAGATCATCTTCATCCTTCTCGGTCCAAGTATAGGCATCAACCTTATTGAACACGATCATCGACGGTTTGTCGCTGCAATCCAGATCGGCCAGTGTCTTCTCCACAACCTTGATCTGATCTTCGAAGTCAGGATGCGAAATATCTACCACATGCAACAGCAAATCAGCTTCGCGCACCTCGTCCAGCGTACTCTTGAAAGAGTCAACCAGATCGGTCGGCAATTTTCGGATAAATCCTACCGTATCGGAAAGCAGGAAAGGCAAGTTGTCGATAATCACCTTACGCACCGTAGTGTCCAAAGTAGCGAAAAGTTTGTTTTCCGCAAAGACCTCGCTCTTGGCCATCAGGTTCATCAGCGTACTCTTACCCACATTCGTATATCCTACCAACGCTACACGGATCATTCGTCCGCGGTTGCTGCGCTGGGTGGTCTTCTGCCGGTCAATCTCAGCCAGACGCTGCTTCAAGAGCGACATACGGTTCAAAATGATACGGCGGTCCATTTCCAACTGGGTTTCACCCGGACCACGCAGTCCCACAGAACCTTTACCACCACCGGAACCGGAACCACCTCCCTGACGTTCCAAGTGCGTCCACAAGCGTTGCAGTCGGGGCAACATATAGCGATACTGCGCCAGTTCCACCTGAGTCTTCGCGTTGGCCGTCTGGGCACGCATGGCAAAGATATCCAGAATGAGCGAAGTACGGTCCAGAATCTTGACCTTTAAGGCTGCCTCAATGTTACGTATCTGCTTGGCCGACAATTCGTCGTCGAAAATCACCATACCGATTTCACGCTCCGCTTCTTCTTCGGCTTCGATATAGGCTCGTATCTCCTCCAGCTTACCTTTACCCACATAAGTCACGGCACTCGGACCGGCAGCACGCTGGGTAAAGCGCTTCACGGTAACCGCTCCAGCCGTATCGGCCAAAAACTCCAACTCATCCAGATACTCGTTGGTTTTGCGCTCATCCTGCTGTTGTGTAATCAGACCGACCAGGATGGCAGTTTCGGCCTGAGCTTCTGATATTACAAATTCTTTCATCTAATATAATCCTTTCGTAATCTAAATCCGGTTTTCAAATACGAAGCAACTATAAACCGTTGACGCATCTTCTCATAAACCGTCATGACATAAAATAAAGACAAAGATAGAATTAAAATTGTATTTTTCATAAAAAAGTACACACATAAAATCAGGAAAGGACACCCGAAATACTTCTTTAGAGGAAAACCAAAAGAAGCACCTCCTGACCATAGAGATGCTTCTTTTGATATATAAGACAATTGTGGAATTTAGCGAACGCGAACCTGGATTACCAGATACTTGCTCACACTCCAGAATTCAGTAGGATTGGTGATGTGCAGCACATACTGCCCCTTACTATCCTTCTCCAACTTATAAGTTCCGGCCGGATGATTGGTCAGCAACTTGGCACTCTTGGAGTATGTTTTAATATTTGTGTTATAACGGATATCAATCTTGGTGAAGTAATCCTTGTTGAAGTTTCCGCTCTTCAGTACATCACCGTCCTGCAAAATCTTCTGCTCTTTCAATTCCGCTTTTGTTCCAAACACATACCAAGCCGTATTCAGCTGCTTGTCCTGAGCTGCCACGGTCTGGCTCTTGCTGCTATTTTCTGCTGCCAGATTCTCCACATCGTTGTTCAAACTGTTGATGGCCTCATCCTGCTGCGCAATCACAATGTCTTTTTCAGCCAGCTGGATTTCCAGTTCCTGAATGCGCTGTTTCTGTGTTTCCAGATCCTGAGTCAGTTTGTCGATTGTTTCTTTCAACTTATCGGCATTGATAGAGCTGGTACGCAGTTTGTCCTTCAGTTTGGCAATCATGTCGCGGTTCTGCGCCATGGTGCTCTGAATGAATTCCATATTTTCGCGGATGGCATCCTTGTTTGAGGCAGACTCCAAGTTACCGTCAGCCACAGCGATACGGCCTTCGGCCTCGTTAATGCGGCGGAATCCATCCTGGATCTCGTTGAATGTACCCATAATTTCATTCAACTCCTGATCCTTATTGTCGATAATGCGTTGCAGGGAATCACGCTCCGCTGCGGCAGAATTATCATTATTATTCTTGTTTCCGGTACAAGAAGCAGCCATCAAAGATACACAGGCTGCCAAAAAGAAAAGTTTTTTCATATTCTTGTCATTTAAAATTTTACAAATCAGGATTCGCTCTCGTCGTTTTCTTCTTCGTCTTTACGGTTTCGGTTCTTGTTTTTCTTTTTCTTTTCCACTTCCGCTCCGGCCAGAATAACGACAAACTCTCCGCGCGGCTCCACTTCCTGAAAATGTCCGAGCACCTCTTCCAAAGTTCCACGCACACACTCTTCGTGCACTTTAGAGATCTCACGGCACACAGCCACTTGTCTTTCCGCACCGTAGAATTCTATGAACTGTGCCAATGTTTTCACCAGACGATGAGGCGATTCATAAAAGATCATGGTACGCGTTTCTTCCTGCAAACTTTCCAAACGGGTCATTCTCCCTTTTTTAGGGGGCAAGAAGCCTTCAAAGGCAAAGCGGTCGCACGGCAGTCCCGATGAAACTAGAGCCGGCACAAAGGCCGTCGGTCCGGGCAGGGCTATGACCTGAATACCGGCCTGCACCGCTGCACGCGCCACCAGAAAACCCGGATCAGAGATTCCCGGAGTACCGGCATCGGAGACTACGGCAATGTTCTCGCCTCTTTTGAGCCGTTCCACAATTCCGCTCACCGTTTGGTGTTCATTAAACTTATGGTAGGAGATCATGGCGTTGCGGATTTCAAAATGCCGCAACAGATTCCCCGAGGTGCGCGTGTCTTCGGCCAGAATCAAATCTGCCTCGCGAAGCACTCTGAGCGCACGATACGTGATGTCCTCCAAATTGCCCACCGGTGTGGGCACAAGATAAAGTATACCCATTTCTTTTTTTCTGATACGGGCAAAAATAAATAAATTAATATTGTTTTCGAATATTCGTTGCAAAGATTTAACAGAAGTTTATCATTTCTACTTTCTTTCTCGTTTTTATAAAAAGGAAATATTAATTTTGCAGCCTGATCATCACCAAAAAAAGATTCACAACAGACAATGGAAACGAACGGAGAAAGAATGAGAAGAGGCCGGATTGAAGTGATTTGCGGCTCCATGTTTTCGGGAAAAACCGAAGAACTGATCCGACGACTGAAACGGGCCAAGTTTGCCCGCCAAAGCGTGGAAATCTTCAAACCAGCCATAGACACGCGCTATTCGGAGGCCGACGTAGTGTCGCACGAAGGAAATTCCATTCATTCCACACCGGTGGAGTCATCATACAGCATCCTGTTGCTGGGCTCCGACACGGAGGTTGTGGGTATCGACGAGGCGCAGTTCTTCGACGACAATCTGGTTCAGGTGTGCAACGAACTGGCCAATCAAGGTACCCGCGTTATTGTGGCGGGCCTGGATCTGGACTTTTTGGGTGTGCCGTTCGGGCCGATTCCTGCCCTCTGCGCCATTGCCGACGATGTGACCAAGGTGCATGCCATTTGTGTGAAATGCGGCAACCAGGCCTATATCTCCCACCGCATCGTAAGCGACAACAAGCGTGTCCTGCTGGGTGAGCAGCACGAATATGAACCGCTCTGCCGGGTTTGCTATCTGGAATCACTCAAAAAAGATCAGAACAAACAACACGAGGATACGCCCACACAAGAATAAAATACACCTATTAATATAACCATGAGAAAAGAGATCACATTCGACCGGTTTGTCTTCGAGTGCAATGTTATAATTTTGATTCGAATAAACTTTGATGACATGTTTCCC
>CAJMQV010000006.1 GCA_905215575.1 uncultured bacterium
GGAGGCCCGACTCGAACAGACGACCTCCAGGTTATGAGCCTGGCGAGCTACCAACTGCTCCACTCCGCGATGTTAACCATCCATCAAGTATTTGTCTCTTGATTTCGCTTGCAAAGGTAAGGCTTTTATGTATATGCTCCAAATTTTTTGCGAACTTTTTTCGCTTTTCACTCAAAAAAAATACATTCTCACCTCAAAATGGGAGATTTCAAGGCCTATATCACCTTAATTAATAGAAAAGTTTCAAATGTAATTTTTGGCATTCTAAAAAAAAGAATTTACTTTTGCAATAATTATGGCAGTTTCAAAGACAAAACTTAAGTTAGTAGAAGTAGCAAGAATCCTTTTTGCAAAAAATGGCTTGGAAAATACAACAATGAACGACATTGCTGTAGCTTCCAAGAAAGGACGTCGCACCCTCTACACCTATTTTAAGAACAAAGAAGAATTATATTATGCTGTCATTGAAACAGAATTGGAGCGCCTCACACAAAAGATGTCGGAGGTCGCCATAAAAAATATCTCCCCCGATGAGAAATTATTGGAATTGCTTTTTGCCCATCTGAATCTCATTAAAGAAGCCGTACTACGTAACGGAAACCTTAGAGCTGAATTCTTCCGAGATATCTGGATGGTAGAAAAAGTACGCAAAAACTTTGATCAGGCAGAAATCAGCATGATACAAAAAGTGCTTACAGAAGGAATACAGAAGCAGATTTTTGACATTCAGAATCTGACACTTGTTTCTGACATTCTGCATTATTGCATCAAAGGTCTGGAGGTTCCCTATATCTACGGACGACTGGGAGAAGGGTTAAATCAGGAAACTTGCAGACCTATGGTACAGGCTTTGTTAAACAAGGCCTTGAAAAAGACATAAATCAAACTAATCATTATATAATATTTTAATCTAAAAGATATTATGGGACTATTAACTGGAAAAACAGCATTGATCACGGGAGCAGCCCGTGGTATTGGTAAGGCAATCGCTCTGAAGTTCGCTTCTGAGGGCGCCAACATCGCATTCACAGACCTGGTAATCGACGAAAACGGTAAAGCTACTGAAGAAGAGATCGCAGCTCTGGGTGTGAAAGTAAAGGGATATGCTTCTAACGCAGCTGACTTCGCTCAGTCTGCTGAGGTAGTAAACCAGGTTAAGGAAGATTTCGGTTCAATCGATATTCTGGTAAACAATGCCGGTATTACAAAAGACGGTCTGATGTTGAGAATGACCGAAGCTCAGTGGGACGCAGTAATCGGCGTAAACCTGAAATCTGCATTCAACTTCATTCATGCATGTACTCCGATCATGATGCGTCAGAAAGGCGGTTCTATCATCAACATGGCTTCAGTTGTCGGTGTACACGGTAATGCCGGTCAGTGCAACTACTCAGCTTCTAAGGCTGGTATGATTGCTCTCGCTAAGTCTATCGCTCAGGAAATGGGTGCCAAGGGTATCCGTGCCAACGCTATTGCACCGGGATTCATTGAAACTGCGATGACTCAGGCTTTGTCTGAAGAGGTACGTAAGGAATGGATCAAGGGTATTCCATTGCGTCGCGGAGGTACTCCAGAGGATGTTGCCAATATCGCACTGTTCCTGGCATCTGACTTGTCTAGCTATGTATCAGGACAGGTTATCCAGGTTGACGGTGGTATGAACATGTAATTCAATGAATGTCATTTACGAAGACAATCATATCATTCTGGTAAACAAAGCCAGCTCGGAAATTGTGCAAGGGGACAAAACAGGTGATACGCCTTTATCGGAAACCGTTAAGCAATACATTAAGGAGAAATATCACAAACCCGGCAATGTATTCCTTGGTGTCACTCATCGTTTGGACCGCCCTGTGAGCGGACTGGTACTTTTTGCACGCACCAGCAAGGCTTTGAGTCGCCTGAATGAAATGTTCAAGACCAAAGAAATTAAAAAGACCTATTGGGCCATTGTGAAAAACCAGCCGCCGGCACCTGCCGGTGAGCTGGTACACTGGCTGGTACGCAACGAAAAACAAAACAAATCGTATGCATATGACCGCGAAGTGAAGGATTCCAAGAAAGCGATACTTGACTACAAAGTCATTGGACGTTCGGAACATTATTATCTCTTGGAGATCAATCTACAGACCGGACGTCATCATCAAATCCGATGCCAGCTGGCCAAAATGGGATGCCCCATCAAAGGCGATCTGAAATACGGAGCACAACGCAGCAATCCCGACGGCAGCATTTGCCTGCATGCCCGACGAATTGAATTTGTACATCCTGTTTCCAAAGAAAAGATGTCTTTTGAAGCTCCTGTACCAGAATCAGCTTTGTGGAAAAGTTTTCTATAAACGAAAAAGGTAAAAGATACATGGGAATTGCTCTTTATAGTTCAATAGCCATGTATCTTTTACCTTTTTATATGTCACGAACAATCAACGAAACAGACGTTCTATATTCTCCTGCTCCAGTATTGTTATAATTACCTTTCCATCCGGAGTGTAATTAGGCGTTGCACAAGCAAAAAGACTGTCAACCAATGCCTCCATCTCATCATTGCTCAATACTTGCCCTGGAACAATAGAAGCGTTGCGTGCCAATGCCAATGCCAATCTGTTATTGATTTCATCCTCAATACCACTCCCCTTCTCCATGGCCGTATCAATGATATTGCGGATTAAGGTTTCCGCATGCAAGCCCTCAGTCCCCGCAGGAATAGCATTCAGACTATAGGAACCTCCTCCCAGACTTTGCAGGTCAAAACCCAAAGCCCGCAATTCATCCTGCAAATGCTCCAGAACAACAGCTTCAGAAGGAGGGAGCTGAATCATTTCCGGAAAGAGAAGCCCTTGTGAAGCTCCATGATGCGAACGTATCTGCTCCAGAAAGCGATCAAACAGCACCCGAATATGTGCCCGCTGCTGGTCTATAATCATCAAACCGGACTTGACCGCAGTCATAATATAGCGGCCTTTGTACTGGTAATGCTGGGTTGACTTATCTGAAAAATCTGCCGTATCATCATACAAGCCAGACTCAGAAGTTTCTTCAGGCACTGAAGAAAAATGATCATATGAAGGGGCGGCCTCAGCCGGTTCGGGATACAGATCCTCCCAATGAGAAGACACATACTGCTCTCCTCCTGCCTTGCGGTCATAGGAAACGGATGAATGCGATTTAAACGGATTAAAATCCGGATTGACCTGTGTTACTGGACGCTCCACATCCAATTTATTCTCTTCGAATATAGGAAGGTCGGGACGTCCTTCTGTGTCAAAATCAATAGTAGGCACTGCATTAAAACGGCCTAAAGCTTCTTTTACAGCAGCAATAATGATTTGCCAGATGGCCAACTCATTTTCAAATTTAATCTCTGTCTTGGTCGGATGTATGTTCACATCAATATTTGCCGGATCTACCTCAAAATAGAGGAAATAAGAGATTTGCTCTCCAGCCGGTATCAACTGATCAAACGCTTCCATAACAGCCTTATGAAAATAAGGATGCTTCATATAGCGTCCGTTTACAAAGAAGTATTGGTGCGATCCCTTCTTACGGGCATATTCAGGCTTGGCCACAAAGCCGGAGAGTTTCACCAAAGTTGTTTCCACCTCCACGGTAAGCAGCTGCTCATTCAGCTTTCTGCCAAAGATATTTACAATGCGCTGACGCAAAGAAGAAGGCGTGAGCGACAACATTGTCGAATCATTATGCGTCAGTGAAAAGGCGATGTCGGGATGTACGAGAGCAACGCGCTCAAACTCCTGAAGGATATTACTCAATTCCGTTTGATTGGACTTGAGGAATTTGCGACGCGCCGGAATATTAAAGAACAGATTTTTAATCAGAAAACTGCTTCCGGGAGAACAGGCTACAGGCTCCTGATCTGTAACCTTAGACGCCGCAATAGATACACAAGTACCTATTTCCGCCTCTTTTTGTCGGGTCCGGAGCTCTACTTGTGCCACTGCGGCTATAGAAGCAAGAGCCTCGCCACGAAAGCCCATCGTAGACAATGCAAAGAGATCACTGGCCTTACGAATCTTGGAAGTGGCATGACGTTCAAAAGCCAGACGGGCATCTGTTTCAGACATACCTTTTCCGTCGTCGATAACCTGTATGGAGGTCTTCCCGGCATCAACCACAACAACGTCGATGCGCTTTGCCTCTGCATCGACGGCATTTTCCACCAATTCCTTGATTACGGAAGCCGGACGCTGAATCACCTCTCCCGCTGCAATCTGATTCGCGACAGAATCAGGTAACAGATGAATTATATCGCCCATAGTGCTTTTCTTTTTTAATTAAAACTTCCAACTGCCTGTAAGCAGATAGTGCCACAGAAACAGACAAGCGGCAATGATGATCAAAGCCACCCCTAATTTCATCGGTTTTTTACCGCTTTCCTTTCTTTTCCGAAGATGTTTGGTAGCTTTGACAAAGGTTCCACGAATATCCTCTGGATTGAATTCCTTGGGAGGAAGCATGCCTAATTCACGCTTGGCACGCTCTTCTATTTCCTTTAACCGATCCTTACGCTCATCCACATACAGATAGTTATGCTGAAAGGCTCTCGGTTTTCTCGTCTTAAACATTCCCATATCATTTCTTCTTTAATATCTGATCTAATTTCTGCAAAGGAGCCTTATGCTTATAAGAAATCTTTAACTCAGTTCCTTTTTTCTTCCCTCGCCATTGGAACACATCCATTTTGTCGCGAGGACGTATATAATCAAACCAGGCAAAATTTTCCAAATAAAGTCTTTCCGGAGGTATCATTCCCAAGGGATACATGGTACCTATTGCAGCAGGCATCCAAATCTTGCTTACCTTCCGGTCTTTCATATACATTTTCAATTCGCTGGTTTCTACATAGTTCATTCCGATCATCAGACTGTCGCTGTCAAACGGGTAATAATCTACAAAGACATTACCGACAACCCATGTATAGTCCAACTGGCCATCCTTAAAATAGCCGTGTATCTCACGACCGGCCACCTGATTATAGTGCACACTGTCTATTTTTTCCACAGAAAGAGCCTGATAAAGCACTTGCAAGGAATCAATGGTAGAATCATTCATAAAAACATGAATCTGTTCTCCCAATACTTGCTGCGGGCCATTCCATACAATAGGATCCTTATACATACTCATGCAGGAATCCTTGGTACTATAAACCAACGAGTCACATACTGCCTGAACATCCACTTTATAGGAACGAACCTTATGAAAAGCATGCATCACGCGATACATGGAATCCGTATCCATATTATACGTGAAGATTTTGAAAGTATCGGCATGCAGATACAAAGTATCTTTCTGAGAATAGTCTATAGCCAGAGCACTGTCTGCAGCCTCAGAATAACCGGTATGCTCATTATAAAAACAGTAATTTCCGGTGAACATATTCTTGTTCACTTCATCTTCATAACGGATATTACCGTAAGCTTTACCTATTCCGGAAGGGCTGTCATAGTATAGACTATCTCCCACCAGTTTTTTTCCTTTATTGGTCAGCAAAGAACGCTCCAGCAAATAAGCCTGATCCTTCTGAGTATCATAATAACCCGATTCGGAATAGATATGATTATCCCCGCTATCAATATTAGAAGGTCCCACAATGTGAGCCATACTGGTACGGGTATTATAATGCAGAGTATCCGAAATAATGGTAAATTTAGGATTTTCAAGCTTTACATTATAGTTGAATACCGCTTCACGTGTTGCCGGACTGTACTCTCCCCAATCGGAAGTAAGCACATTATCTTTATCTATCAACTTACCTCCTTCAAAGAAATATCCCAAATCATAAAGGCGATCATAGTCCAGACTGTCTGTATAAAGAGTGGAATTAACATGCTTCAACACCACATTATGCCGCACACGGGCCAATTGCTGCATTCCGTCATAATAAAGCACGTCACCGACAAGCGAGAGAGTATCTCCCTGTACCATACGCACATGTCCGAAAGCATCAAAGGAATTATCCAATTCATAAAAGCAGGCACTGTCGCAATACATAAAGACATCATCATGCCGGAACTGGACATTTCCCACCAGTATTTGTGCCCCAGGATTACGGAACTGATCATAACGAAGCACATCCGCATGCAGCAGATAAATGCGTGACTCTGTCTTACGCTGTTCCCGTTTCTTTTCGTTTTGGGCTATAACAAATAACCCAAACAGGCATAGAATACAGAATGTCAGTAATCTATGCCCGTTATTCTTATTTCTTAGGTTCAATCTTGTTTTACTCATTTGATCCACCCAGGATATTGGAAATTACAATTTCTCCACTCCTCATTGATACGAATGTAAGTGGTTTTCTGCTTATCAATAATCCATTGTTTGATTTTCTCTTCTCTCTTCTTTGCCAACACTATAGCCTTGAGAACCTGAAAATCCTCCGTCATGCTGGCTTTATGAGCCTTGATTCTGGATTTCAGCTTAACAATGGCACACATTTCCTTCTGATTCTTCATCATCAGAAATGGTTTGGATATTTCTCCGGTATTCATATCTGCTACGACCTTGGCAACTTCTGCCGGCAGTTCCTGCATCTCAAAACGTGATGTACGGTCCATACGCTCTCCATCCGGACTCATCTTCAGATTAATCATCACACCAAAGTTGTTGCGGGTATCTTTGTCCTCAGAAATAACAGCGGCGGCCTCCTCAAAAGAGAACTTTTCAGCACGGATTTCCTCGGCAATAGAATCCAAACGAGACAAGGTAGCATCAATATTCTCTTGCGATGGCTTCGGAATTCTTAGAATGTGACGAACCTTAATTTTATCACCGCGCTTATCGACAAGCTGTATGATATGATAACCGTACTCACTCTCTACAATTTTAGATACCTTTTTCGGATCAGTCAAACTGAAAGCGACATTGGCAAACGCAGGATCAAGCATTGACTTGCCCACGTAATCCATTTCACCGCCCTGACGTGCAGAGCCGGGATCTTCTGAATACAGAATAGCTAAAGTAGAGAAGGATGAAGAACCGGAGTTAATACGTTCGGTATAATCACGCAACTCTTCCTTAATACGATCTATCTCGGTTTGGGGAATAATCGGTTTCAAAGCCACAATCTGCACCTCCACCTGCTCAGGAATCATAGGCAGGCTATCGGCTGGAAGATTCTTAAAATACTGACGCACCTCTGCAGGAGTTACCTTGACATCTTCAGCCAATTTACGACGCATATTCTGAGCGGTCAGATAATCTTTCATCTGATCATATAATCCCTCACGAATCTGAGTCATGGTCATGTTCTTATACTCTTCCAACTTTTCCTTTGAACCAGCCAGCATTACCCACTCGTTCATCTGCGATTCAACCGCACGGTTAATCTCAGAAGGAGTGGCCTCTATACTATCGATAGCCTGATGCAGAAAAAGTTTCTGAATAGCCAACTGCTCGGGAATAACACAATAAGGATCTCCCTTTACCGGACCACCGGTTAAGCGGGCAGCTTCAACATCAGAACGCAGAATGGCTTCATCACCAACGACCCAAATAACCTCATCTACCACATTGTTTTGGGCAAACAACGACATTTGCGCTCCTAACAATAGGAGCGCAAATGCTATTTTAAAGGATTTGAAAATTTTCATCAGATACTATTATTGCAAATTCTATGCGCTAATTTACTTCAAAAGAATGTTTAATCAGTGATTATTAACCGTTTTTAAAACCTCTTCAAATATTTCAACTGAATATTTCTTTCGAAGTTCCTCAACATATTCCTTCTCCTTAAGAGCCTGATAATCCGAGATTACTTCATTCTTTACATCAGTCCACTTTTGAGGTCCCTTAACCATCTTTCGACCGAATACATTGAAATAAGGATAGCCCTCACGCTCTTCCGGCTTTTTCTTTGAATCAAATACGCAATAGTCTACATAAGGGTTATCTCCCTGAATAAACATCTTGGCAACAGTGCGCACTTGGGTCAGAGAATCTTTGTTAAAGTTTTCACGAACAGCCTTTGTCCAAGTTCTTTCATCACCCTTCTTCAGGACTTTTTTGATTTTCTTGCCTAAGGCTTCATCACGATAGAAATAAACGATACCGCTAAAATGAGGTTTTTCCCAATTATAGCGCTTTTTGTTTTTGCGGAAATATTTTTTCAAACCATCTTCATCCTTTGCTGCTTTCTGCCAGATCTCCCGTGAAGACAACTCAAACAGCAACAATCCGTCATGGTACTCCTGAATCAAGTATTTCAAGTCTGAATTCTGAGCACAAAGACGCTCTGTTTCACGATCCAGAACCTGATCTACAGTCAGCTGCTTTCCACTGGCCTGCACCATTGAATCCAGTGCATGATCTGCCATTTTATCTTGTAAGCCCTGACGTTCAAGATATTTCAAGATATTGGTACGCAAGGAATCATAAGGCTCTAACTGTTTCTTTTCCAACATACGCACAATATGATAGCCCAACGGTGACAAAAACGGCTTGGAAATCTCTCCCGGATTTAATTTAAAAGCAACGTCTTCAAACTCTTTGATTGTCTGCTTCCGAGCCAGCCAAGGTAATTCTCCACCTTGTATAGCCGACATCTTATCGTCTGAATTTCTTAAAGCCAGTTCTGCAAAGTTTCCTCCACGCTGAATTTCCCCGTTTATTGAATCTATCTTATTCTTTGCAGCATCAATCTGGGTTTGAGAGGCTTTCTGGGGTATCTGCACGAAGATATGAGCAACTTTAATCAAACCGTCGGGACCAATGTTCTGCTTTAACTGATCGTAATATTTCCGGGCTTCCAGTTCTTCAACCTTCGGATCAACAAGCAACGAACGGATTTGCTGATTACGATACATCAGAAACTCTTTCTTGAAAGAGCTCAGTGTATCATAACGGGCATCCTTGGCAGCCTCTACCTTCAATTTGTAATTTACAAACAAAGGCACATATTCTTCTATCCCCTTCGGATCGGCTACACCCGCAGCATTATTTTTATTATAATTATATTCAAACTCAGAACGAGTAATATCTTTTCCATTGATTTTCATCACAATGGGATCACCCTGCGCATGGCAGGATAATCCCATTACTGTTAATGAAAATGCGATTAGCAATCTTTTCATTGAATATTTTTTAAATTATTGAGGACGGCTATAGTTAGGAGCCTCACTGGTAATCGTTACATCGTGTGGATGACTTTCCTGCACACCAGCATTGGTAATACGCACGAACTTGGCGTTATGCAACTCAGAAATAGTGTTTGCGCCACAGTATCCCATACCGGATCTCAAACCACCGATCAACTGATAAATAACTTCCTGTACAGTGCCTTTATAAGGAACACGTCCGGCAATTCCTTCCGGAACCAGTTTCTTCACATCATTCACTCCTGACTGGAAGTAACGATCCTTAGAACCACATTCCATAGCCTCCAAAGATCCCATTCCACGGTATGACTTGAACTTTCTTCCGTTGAAGATGATTGTATCACCCGGTGACTCTTCTGTACCGGCAACCAAAGATCCGATCATTACACTGTAACCACCAGCGGCCAAAGCCTTCACAACATCACCAGAGTAGCGCAAACCACCATCTGCAATCAAAGGCACGTCTGTTCCTGCCAAAGCACTGGCTACATCATAAATTGCTGACAACTGTGGAACACCAACACCGGCAACAACACGGGTTGTACAGATTGAACCCGGACCAATACCGACCTTAATACCGTCAGCACCTGCCTCAACCAACATCTTGGCAGCCTCTCCGGTAGCCACATTTCCAACAACGATATCCACATCCGGGAAATGTTGCTTAGCTTCCTTGAGCTTCTCAATTACATATTTAGAATGACCATGTGCCGTATCAATTACAATGGCATCAGCACCAGCCTCTACCAAAGCCTTCATACGATCAAAAGTATCTCCGGTTACACCGACTCCGGCAGCAACACGCAGACGACCTTTGGCATCCTTACAAGCCATAGGCTTATCCTTAGCCTTTGTAATATCCTTATATGTGATCAGACCTACCAAACGACCGTCCATATCCACAACCGGCAACTTTTCAATCTTGTGCTCCTGCAGAATCTTAGCAGCAGAAGCCAGGTCGGTCTGAATATGTGTTGTAACCAAATTTTCACTGGTCATCACTTCATCAATCAGGCGAAGCGGATTCTGCTCAAAACGCAAGTCACGGTTTGTAACAATACCAACCAGTTTTTTATCATCATCTACTACCGGAATACCACCAATATGATACTCACTCATCAAATCCAAGGCATCCTTGACAGTTGATCCACGTTGGATAGTTACCGGATCATAGATCATTCCGTTCTCAGCACGCTTTACAATAGCCACCTGACGAGCCTGCTCCTCGATAGACATATTTTTGTGGATAACTCCGATACCTCCTTCACGTGCAATAGCAATAGCCATTGTCGATTCGGTAACAGTATCCATCGCTGCAGTAACAAACGGGATCTTCAGATCGATGTGACGAGAAAACTTAGTTGACAACTCCACAGTACGTGGTAATACCTCTGAATAAGCGGGAACTAACAATACGTCATCGTATGTTAATCCATCCATAACGATTTTATCTGCAATAAATGATGACATAAGATATTAGGATATAAAATTATTGCGTGCAAATATATATATTTTTTCTGACTTTTTAATGATTACAACGCGATTATTTCATTAAAAAAAGCATAAAAAAACATGCGAAAGAAATGATTTATTTTTCACTTCTTCCGCATGTTTTATCGGTCTTATTATGACAGGGTCGTGTCAAAAGCCTAAGAATCAGTTTGCCATTTCAGAAAGGAACTTAACTCTTACCAGTCGTATCTCCTCTTCTGTGTAATCTTCACCCAATTCATCCATAGCCTCATCCAGACTATCAGTTTCCGACTCCTTGAAGTAATCATAAATATCCAACATATGATCTTCGTCCATTACTTCTTCAAGGAAATAGTCAATATTCAATTTGGTACCCGAATAGACAATAGCCTCAATTTCATCCAGCAATTCCGAGAAATCAATTCCTTTGGCCGAAGCGATATCATCCAATGCGACTTTACGGTCTATACTCTGGATAATGCTCACCTTGAGTTTTGACTTGTTGGCGACGGTACGCACACGCAAATCCTCCGGACGGTCAATCTCATTCTCTTCACAATGTCTCTTTATCAAGTCGCAGAATTCAGCTCCGTAGCGCTTAGCCTTGCCAGCTCCTACACCTGGAATATTCTGCAATTCTTCGATATTGATCGGATAGACTGTTGCCATAGCTTCCAATGAAGGATCCTGGAATATCACATAAGGAGGTACATCCAATTGCTTAGACAATTTTTTGCGAAGATCCTTCAGCATGGAGAACAAAGCCGGATCGGCAGCGCCTCCTCCTTTTTGAGGAACCGGCTCCTCATCTTCATCAAAATCATTATCCTCTGTAATTTTAAACGCTACAGGTTTCTTCATATATTTACGACCGTCGTCTGTTATCTTCAACAAGCCGTAATTCTCCACGTCCTTTTCAATATAACCGGCAATCATGGCCTGGCGGATGACCGTATTCCACTTTTTCTCTTCTTCATCCTCTCCAGCTCCAAAAAACTTCAGTTTGTCATGTTTGTGTGCTAAAATCTCTTCAGTTTCATTGCCGACCAGTATATCTACAATATAATCAACTTTAAAATTTTCTTTTACGGCACTGATTACCTCAAGCGCCAGTTTTAACATTTCCTTAGCTTCCACTTTCTTCTTTGGATGTAAACAGTTATCACAATTACCACAATTTTCTACCTCAAAAACCTCTCCAAAGTAATGCAATAAAAATTTACGTCGGCACACAGATGTCTCAGCATATGCAGCGGTTTCCTGCAGAAGTTGGCGACCGATATCCTGTTCTGCCACAGGTTTTCCCTCCATAAACTTCTCTAGTTTCTGCAAATCTTTCTGGGTATAGAAGGTGATACATTTACCTTCTCCGCCATCTCGACCCGCACGACCGGTTTCCTGATAATATCCTTCCAGACTTTTTGGAATGTCGTAATGAATCACAAAGCGTACATCCGGCTTGTCAATACCCATACCAAAGGCAATTGTAGCCACAATAACATCAATACGCTCCATCAGGAAGTCATCCTGTGTCTGCGATCTTGTTGCAGAATCCATACCTGCATGATAAGCACGTGCATTGATATCATTGGCCCGCAAAATCTCGGCCAATTCTTCAACCTTCTTTCTGCTCAAGCAATATATGATACCGCTCTTTCCGCTATTCTGCTTGATAAATTTAATAATCTCACGATCAATATCTTTTGTCTTATTACGTACCTCATAATAGAGGTTCGGACGATTAAATGAGCTCTTGAACTCCTTGGCATGAATCATACCCAGATTTTTCTTGATATCTCCGCGCACCTTATCTGTAGCCGTTGCTGTCAAGGCTATCAAAGGCGCAGTGCCGATTTCATTGATAATCGGTCGTATACGGCGATATTCCGGGCGGAAATCATGTCCCCATTCCGAAATACAGTGTGCTTCATCCACTGCAAAAAGAGATCTTCACATTTTTGAGGAATTCAATATTTTCCTCTTTTGTCAAAGACTCTGGTGCTACATAAAGCAACTTGGTTTTTCCGGAAAGGATATCAGATTTCACCTGATCCACAGCAGCCTTATTCAGAGAAGAGTTTATGAAATGAGCCACTCCATCCTCTGCACTGAACTGCCGGATCGCATCCACCTGATTCTTCATCAAGGCGATTAAGGGAGAGATAACAATTGCTGTTCCCTCCATAATCAACGAAGGCAACTGATAGCAAAGCGATTTACCGCCTCCTGTCGGCATCAACACGAAAGTATCATTACCCTCCAAGAGGCTACGGATGATAGCCTCTTGATCTCCCTTGAAAGTTTCAAAGCCAAAATAGCGTTTTAGCTGTTCGGTTAAATTGATATCTGCATTCATAAACCTAATAGTTCCTCTATGTTATCAAATTCAAGTCAGATTCGGTACATAAATGTCCTAAACAAAGTTATATACAAATCCTTCATATTTGCAAATAATAGAGCAACTATTTTTTATTTTATTGCAAAAAACTTTTGGAACAAAGCCCTTTATACATCTGAATAACGATTCAGATTCGCCTTTTCTAATTGTTGTTTGGCATAATCCAATGTCACAACAAATTTTTTGGTTTTTTGTGAAGGCTTTTCAAACATAGCCTCCATCATAATACTTTCCATAATGGAACGCAATCCACGAGCTCCCAAATTATACTCTACAGCCTTATCTACAATATACTCTAATGTTTCGTCCGTAAACGACAATTTAATGCCATCCATCTCAAACAACTTGATCTGTTGCTTTACAATAGAGTTCTTCGGTTCTGTAAGAATATTGCGCAGCGCAGTGCGATCCAACGGATTCAGATATGTCAGCACCGGCAAACGACCGATAATCTCCGGAATCAGACCAAAAGATTTCAAATCCTGGGGCAGAATGTACTTCATCAGATTCGATTTGTCTATATGCTGCATATTCTGCACAGAATTATATCCCACCACATGGGTATTCAGGCGCTGGGCAATTTTCTTTTCGATTCCATCGAAGGCACCACCACAGATAAACAATATATTGCGGGTATCCACATGAATATAATCCTGATCCGGATGCTTGCGTCCTCCCTTTGGCGGCACATTAACCATAGATCCTTCCAGCAGTTTCAAAAGTCCCTGCTGTACTCCTTCTCCACTCACATCTCTCGTGATGGACGGATTGTCACTCTTACGGGCAATTTTATCTATCTCATCGATAAATACAATACCCCTCTGAGCAGCATCTACATCATAATCAGCCACCTGGAGCAGGCGCGAAAGAATACTTTCCACATCTTCACCTACATAACCGGCTTCGGTAAAGACCGTTGCATCTACAATGGTAAACGGCACATGAAGCAACTTGGCAATCGTACGGGCCAACAGTGTCTTTCCAGTTCCGGTGCTTCCTACCATAATGATATTCGATTTTTCAATCTCTACACCATCATCAGTAGTATGCTGTGCCAAACGCTTGTAATGGTTGTAAACAGACACAGCCAAATAACGCTTGGCATCATCCTGACCTATCACATACTGATCCAGATACTCTTTGATTTCCTTTGGTTTAGGCAACTGATTCAGATCGAATCCAAGATCTTTTTCTTTGCCAGAAGCACCTTTCAAAGCTTCTTTGGTTATCTGATAAGCCTGCTCTGCGCACTCATTACAGATAAAGCCATTCAAGCCGGTAATCAGCAAACTGACATCCTGCTCACCACGACCACAAAACGAACAAACTTTTTTCATTTTCATTATGGCTTTCTCATTAATACCTGATCAATCATACCATACTCCTTAGCCTCCTCAGCCGTCATCCAATAATCACGGTCTGAATCCGCCCAAACCTTATCAAAGTCTGTATGAGAATGATTTGCAATAATCTGATATAACTCGTTCTTGAGTTTCTGAATCTCACGGGCTGTAATCTCGATATCCGAAGCCTGACCCTGAGCACCTCCCATCGGTTGGTGAATCATGACACGGCTATGAGTCAATGCAGAACGCTTTCCTTCCTGGCCGGCAACCAACAAAACAGCAGCCATAGAGGCAGCCATACCGGTACAAATAGTTGCGATATCGCTGGATACGAACTGCATCGTATCATAAATACCCAGTCCGGCATATACCGATCCGCCCGGAGAATTGATGTAGATAGAGATATCCTTTCCCGGATCTACAGAATCCAAATAAAGCAATTGAGCCTGAAGTGTATTAGCCGTATAGTCGTCAATCTGTGTTCCCAAAAAGATAATACGATCCATCATCAGTCGTGAAAACACATCCATCTGAGTTACGTTGAGCTGTCTTTCTTCCAGAATATAAGGATTAAGATACTGATTCTGAGCAGAAATCACATCATCAAGCACCATACTGTTCAATCCCAGATGCTTTACGGCGTACTTTTTAAAATCGTTCATATATTCTATTTTTTCGTTATTCAAAAAAAGGCCTCTGAGCCTTTTCGTAATGCTTAGCAAAGATACGAAAATAAGCTCAGAAGCCTATCTTTTACAGAAAGATTTTATAATAAATCAACTGAATTATTCAGAGAACATTTTGTTGAAATCCTCAACGCTAACGGTCTTGTGATTCAGCTTAACCAGACCCTTGATAGCCTCAGCCAGCTTCACTTCGATGCTTCTATTTACCAAACCGTCAATCTGCTCTTTTTTCTTCAGCATTTCCTTAGCATAGTTCTCGAGAATATCCTCAGGAATATTCATCATACCATACTGAGCGAACTGCATCTTGGTCATATCCTTGGCAGCATTCAACAGGTCATCCTGCTCTACCTTGATACCGAAGGCCTTAACCAGTTGCTCCTTTATCAGGTGCCACTGCAACTCCTCGATGCTCTGATCGTAGTTCTTCTCTACGAAGTCCTCACCCTTATCAGCGTTATTCAGCTTCATGACACGCTTCAGGATAGCATCCGGGAATTCCAGTTTACCAACCTTCTCAGTCAAGAAGTTACGTACATCCAGCATCAGCTTGTAGTTGCTGTCAGATACCAACTGCTCTTCCAAAGTCTTCTTGATGTGTGCACGGAACTCTTCTTCGTTGCTAACAACGCCTTCACCCAAGATCTGGTTGAAGAACTCCTGAGTCAGTTCAGCCTCTTTGAAACGAGTAATTTCCTGTACCTGGAAGCTGAAGTCAGACTTCATCTCAGCAGCAGCCTCTTTTGAGATCTTCAGCAGAGAAGAGATCTCTACATCGTGTCCCTCATAAGCCTTGAAAGGATTGAATACCAATACATCGTTTACTTTGCAATCCTTGAAGATAGCCTTCTGCTCGTCGTTCTTCATATAGTCTGGCAACATAACAGCGCCTTCTACCTGAATACCACCTTCTTTTGTATTGCCATTCTCATCCAACTCAGCCAACAGACCCTTAACCATGTCTTTCTCCTGGTAAGAATCTACCTTTTCGTAGCTACCGCCACGCTGAGCGTACATCTTCACCTGCTTTTCGATCATGTCATCGCTAACCTCGATGTCATAGTAATCCAAAGTATCATCAGCAGTCAGTTCAGCCTTGAACTCTGGAGCCAAAGCGATATCGAAAGCAAACTCGAACTCTTCCATAGTATCGAAGTCTACCGGTTTCTGACGCTCTTCGTTTGGAAGAGGCTCGCCCAACATGTTGATATTATTATCCTTGATATATCCGTAAAGAGACTCACCCAGCAATTTGTTTACTTCCTCTGCTGTAACTTCCTTACCGAAACGCTTCTTCAACAGCCCCATTGGAACCTGTCCTGCGCGGAAACCCGGCATACTGGCTTTCTTACGGTAGTTCTTCAAAGCAGCATCTACTTTGCTGGCATAATCAGCTTTGTCAATCTTAATGGTAAGCACTGCGCTCACCTTGTCTACATTTTCTAATGAAATATTCATTTTTGAATTTTCTTTTTATGATTTATTGTTATTAAAATTCAGATACACCCTTTGAGATGGGTCTGCAAAAATACTCTTTATCTTTCAAAAAATCAAATAAGTAGTAAAAAAACATATTTATTAAAAGAAAATAAGCCCGGAAAAGTACTACTCTGCCGCTCTCTTTTCTTCATCAATTTTCTGAAAATCCTTCAAGCGCAAGACAAAACTATTCGTCAGGTATTTGGCACGCACCACTTCATTCTCCGCCAATTCCTGTGGTTTTCCCTGAAACAGGATCTGTCCTTCAAAAAGCAAATAAGCACGGTCCGTAATACAAAGAGTCTCTTCCACATTATGGTCGGTAATGAGCACACCGATATTCTTTTGCTTCAGTTTCCAGACAATATACTGAATATCTTCTACCGCAATAGGGTCTACACCGGCAAACGGCTCATCCAGCATAATGAATTTCGGGTCAATGGCCAGACAACGGGCAATTTCCGTACGACGACGCTCTCCTCCCGACAAACGGTCGCCCATGTTTTTTCTTACTTTCTGAAGACGGAATTCCGAAAGCAAGCTTT
Organism: uncultured bacterium; assembly: GCA_905215575.1. Lineage (GTDB taxonomy): Bacteria > Bacteroidota > Bacteroidia > Bacteroidales > Bacteroidaceae > Paraprevotella. Next base: position 17,041 of record CAJMQV010000006.1, read on the forward strand.
CCAGTTTTTCCTTCTGATAATCTTTTGGCTTACCGGTCAATTCCAGAACAGAAGCAATATTATCCTCAACAGTCATTTTACGGAATACAGAGGCTTCCTGTGCCAGGTAACCGATACCGGCACGGGCTCTTTTGTATACCGGGTATTTGGTAATTTCCAAGTCTCCCAAAAAGATACGTCCGGCATTAGGTACTACCAGTCCGGTTGTCATATAAAACGATGTGGTCTTTCCGGCACCGTTCGGACCGAGCAATCCCACAATCTCACCCTGTTTCACATTAAAGGAAACATCATTCACCACTGTTCGTTTTCCATAAGTCTTGACCAGCCCTTCGGTTCTCAAAACCAGATGTTCCGCATTATTTGTTTGAATATTTTCCGCCATATGCATTTTCATTTATGATGCAAAAATACGAAAATATATAGAAAAAGTTTGTAATAATCAAAAAGCGATTAGAGGATTGCGGTTTTTTATAGGATTTTCATTATTTTTGTAAGGATGAACAAATCTTTTATTGCTATGCTATTAGTAAAACCATTATCCACATTCGGCAAATATCTGATGCTGATGGGAAAAACTTTTGGAAGACCTGACCGCTGGCGCATGTTTTTCAAGCAATATATCAAGGAAATGAACCAGTTGGGAGTTGACTCCATCGGAATTGTCCTCCTGATTTCATTCTTCATCGGTGCTGTAATCTGTATTCAAATCAAACTGAACATCCAAAGTCCGTGGATGCCCCGTTTTGTAACAGGTTATACTACACGAGAAATCATGTTGCTGGAATTCTCATCTTCCATCATGTGTCTGATTTTGGCCGGTAAGGTCGGATCAAACATCGCTTCTGAAATCGGAACCATGAGAGTAACCCAACAAATTGACGCCTTGGACATCATGGGAGTTAATTCCGCAAATTTTCTGATCATGCCAAAAATCGTCGGCATGATGACCATGATCCCCATCCTGGTTGCTTTCAGTATTTTTGCAGGATTCATAGGTGCTTATGCCACTTCCGTCATCGGTCATGTCATTACCATTGAGGATCTTACATTAGGATTGCAGCATGACTTCAAGGAATGGTATGTATGGATGGGATTTATCAAGTCCATCTTCTTCGCCTTTATCATCGCCAGTGTTTCTGCTTTTTATGGTTATACCGTCGAAGGCGGATCTGTAGAGGTTGGTAAAGCCAGCACAAATTCTGTAGTAAGCAGCAGCGTTTTAATTCTTTTTGCTGATGTATTCTTAACCCAACTTCTTTCATAACCATGATTGAAATAAATTCTCTATATAAGTCTTTCGATGACAAGGAAGTCTTGAAAGGCATCAATGCCGTTTTTGAAAACGGAAAAACCAACCTGATTATAGGTCAGAGCGGATCGGGTAAGACAGTACTGATGAAATGTATTGTTGGACTGTTGCTCCCAACCAGTGGAAACATTCTTTACGACGGACGTAATTATGTGGCCATGGGCAAGAAGGAAAAAATGCAAATCCGTCGCGAAATGGGCATGATTTTCCAAAGTGCGGCACTGTTCGACTCCATGACCGTTTTGGAAAATGTCATGTTCCCGTTGGATATGTTCTCCAACGACACTTTAGGCGAACGCATCAAACGCGCACGCTTTTGTCTGGACCGAGTAAATTTGATCGATGCACAAAAAAAATATCCGGGCGAAATCAGTGGTGGTATGCAAAAACGTGTAGCCATTGCACGAGCCATAGCCCTTAACCCGCAATATCTGTTCTGCGATGAGCCCAATTCCGGTCTGGATCCGAAAACATCAATCGTCATTGACGAACTGATCCATGATATTACCGAAGAGTTCAACATGACTACCATCATCAATACACACGACATGAACTCTGTAATGGGCATTGGAGATAATATCGTTTACTTATGCGAAGGCCATAAGGAATGGCAGGGAAATAAAAATGATATTATGCACTCTACCAATGAAAAGTTGAACAGCTTTATCTTTGCTTCGGACTTGTTCCGTAAAGTCAAGGAAGCCAACCAATAGCAGACACCCTTGTGAGCAAATAATCAAAAAGTCAATTTTGCCCCGTTTCTTTACAGGCAAGATTGACTTTTCTTCATTTTTTTACTAACTTTGTCGTGAAAACATACTGAATAAAGGCTTTTATCTCAAACCATTATAATATAAAATCCAAAATGGCCAAGCAACAAGTCATCGTATCGCTGACGTCTTTTCCGGCAGCAATACCCTATGCGACACAAGCCATCCGATCTATTCTGAACGGTTCTATCCTTCCAGACAAGATTGTGCTGTATCTTACCTTTTCTCAATTCGAGGGAAAAGGAATACCTGCGGATTTGCTTGAACTGTCGGAGAACAACCCCATTTTTGAAATACGCAACTACGATCAGGACATCCGCTCATACCGTAAACTGATTCCGGCCTTACAGGACTTCCCGGACGCAATCATCGTTACAATAGATGATGATGTTGCTTACCACAAACATATGTTACGGGACTTATTGCGTCTGCACGCACAAATTCCAAAGGCCGTATTGGCACATCGGGCCAAAAAGATAAAACCGGGAAGCCCTTATAAACAGTGGAAGAAATATAGATGGTATCACTTCTTACTGAAAAAGATTCATCTGGACTACCGGAATATACAAACAGGAGTAGGAGGTGTCTTATATCCGCCCAAGGCCTTAAAGGCAGAGATGCTGAACATTGATTTGTTTACGCAAATAGCTCCCACAACAGATGATATCTGGTTTTGGGCCGCTGGAGTTGCAAACGGAATACCAGTCATCCCGGTACCATTTGGATACAATAAGCCGAAGGGCCTGAAAAAGCCTCGTGAACTGTCCCTGAAAACAACTAATTTCAAAACAGGAACCGACCGTAATGCGGCGGCACTGCAAGCGATTATCGAGAAGTGGCCGGAGATAGGAAAAAGAATAGACTACAACCTAAAATAAACAAACCCTACGAAAATGAATAACGAACAAAAAATAATCGTTTCGCTCACATCATTTCCAGCGGCATTACCTTACGCCGTGCAGGCAATACGTTCTGTATTGGAAGGTACAGTACAACCTGATAAGGTGGTGTTATACCTTGACACCCCTCAATTTCCGGATGGTATTCTCCCAGCCGATCTGGAAAAGCTAAAAAGCGAGTTTCCGATTTTTGAAGTCAGATTTGATCCGAGCGAGATACGTTCCTACAAAAAGCTCATTCCGGCATTAAAGGATTTTCCCAATGATATTATTGTAACCATTGATGATGACATCTGTTATCATCCTGACTTGTTACGCGATCTGGTGCGCCTGCACAAGAAATTGCCTCAGGCCATTCTGGCCCACCGCGTACGAAAAGTAGTGCCAGACGCTCCCTACCGCAAATGGAGAAAATATAAATGGTACGACTTTATTTTCAAGAAGTACCACTTCAACTATCGGGCCATGCAGACGGGAGTTGGGGGGGTGTTATATCCGCCGCACTCGCTCGATCCGGACATGCTCAAACCGGAACTCTTTATGAGCATGGCTCCGACTAATGATGATATATGGTTCTGGGCTGCAGCGGTAGCAAAAGGCACTTATGTGGTACCGTTGCCCAACGGACAGCGCACAGCCCGTGAAATCGGCAAGCCGAGAGCAGTATCTCTCAAAACCATTAATCTGAAACCCGACGATGACCGGAACAGAAAGGCCTTAGACAATATACTGGAACATTATCCGGAAATCAAAAAAAGAATCAAATATGGAAAGTAATTTTCAAGACATAGATTTGGTCTATCTGTGGGTAGACGGAAACGACCCGGTATGGCGCAACAAGCACAATGCCTTTATCGGAAAGTCTCAGGAAGAATCGGCAGTCAACTGCGACGGCCGGTATGCCAATAACGATGAGCTAAAATACAGTCTGCGCTCCATTGAGAAATATGCCCCGTGGATACGGCGTATATTCATCATCACCGACAACCAGACTCCTCAATGGCTGAATACCGAAAATCCCAAGATCTGCATTGTCGATCACAAGGAGATCATGCCGCCCGAATGCCTACCCTGCTTCAATTCCACCTTACTCGAAAAATATCTGCACAAGATACCGGGATTGTCCGAGCATTTCCTTTTTGCGAACGATGACACCTTCATCAACAAACCAGTCACTCCCCAGAATTTTTTCACGGAAAAAGGCTTCCCTATCGTACGCCTCGGAAGAAAACCTTTCAGAAAGTTGCGCTGGTTTTGGCGTGAGAAAATCCGCAGAAAGCCCCTGAAGAATTATAGTGCTTCCATAGCACGGGCATCCAAATTGATTTATGACAAATACGGGATTTACTATACGGGCATCCCGCACCACAACATTGACGCCTACCTAAAAAGCGACTGTCAACGGGTGGCCGAGGATGTTCTGCGCAAAGAATTTTTGTCTAACAAGACCAACAAAGTACGCAGCGACAACGACGTGCAACGCATCGTATATTCTTACATAGCGCTTGCAGAGAAACGGGCCCGCCTGCATTATGTGAACAGGAAAGAATCCATGATTGTCAGAATCTACCGCTACAAGGACTACGAAAGGCTCCGACGGAACGAACCGACATTCTTTTGCATGAACGATTCCGAGTACGTAAAAGACATTCACCGGAAAATTCTGAAGGATATGTTGGAATCACTGTTTCCCGACAAGTCTTCGTTCGAGAAATAATCGAAAACTACTCTTTTATGTCATTTAAATCATAAGCCTCAAAATAGCCCATATCGCGCAAGGTCGTTACCCGGGCACGTCCCCGGGAGCGCTTTGCGAGAAATTCCTCATAGGATTTCACCGCATAATGATTAATCCTAATCACATCCTGCAGGGGCACACGGTCACGGAATCCTTTTTTCAAAGATTGTCCATGCGAGTCGGCAGCCTTTCCGAAAATACGGGCAGCCTCATGACATCCCGTCATGGTACATACACGACGCGGATCCACAATGCTCTTCACGTGGGTATTCAGGCGATGCTGCGGAAGGGAATGGCATCTGAAGCGCTCCATCACCCCACCGGGCTCGCGCGTTTTTGCACCACCGCTACCATAAATCAGCCAGTTGATCTCCACCGATGAGAATTTTTCCATACGATGCAGGAATTCCGGTATGGATTGATCCTTTATCGGCACAATAAACTCGTCCAGATCAATGACAGCTATCCAGCGTGCCTCTGTTCTATGACGTTCAAAACAGTCATCGTAAGCGGCCAACTGCTGTTTCTTTCCAGGCCAGTACGTATATTCCACCAATCCAGCCTCAACATAAGGGGCTAGTACTTCACGCGTACAGTCCGTGCTCTCATTATCATAGATGTAGAATTTCTCTACTCCCTGCTTATGATGCCATTCGATCCACTCTTTGAAATAAGTTCCCTCATTTTTGGCAATCGCACAAACAGCCAGATAGTATTTCGGGACGGTATGGTCATGCTTCATCCGATACTTCAGTTTGATCGCATTCCAAAGACCATAACGCAAAATGCCACGCCATTTGTTACGAGTCATTTTATGGGGTATTACTCCGGCTATGATTTCAGCAAGAACTTTATTCATATCTGTTTATATTTGCGGCTCAAAAGAAAGGATTTATAATTCAAAACTTGATTTTTCCGGCAGGATTGTCTCAAAAGCGTTTTTGATATTTTCCATGACCTGCTCGTAATTTCGTATATGCACATTGTCATTCAGGCAGATCAGCGAATAAGACTGTTCATAGATAGCCTTAACCGCCTGCTTCGGGCGAACCATAAGCGGAAACATTTTCGTATCGCTATAGGTATTGTAAGGCTCAAAGTTACCCCGACAGATTTGCCAGGTGCGGAACAGTTCCGGAGTATAATCGTTCAGCGCGCGGAACTTGTTGACAGAGGTCTCGGTCAGTTCTTTTTCCGCAACAGCCCACACTTCCTCAAAAGTAGATTTCAGATAAGGCTGGGCATTATGCGGCGTACGCAAGGTAATAAACTTATTATATGGTTTCAGGATATAATTCCACCGGGCCCGTGATCCGTAACTTGGATGAAACCATTTGTCATGGTCTCGTCGCATAACCTCTTTCTTGTCAAAATGACGGTTGATAATGCGCAGGTTGTTCTTGATTCTCTTGTACCACTGTGACCACGAAGGGTTATAAAGAAAAACAGCGATATCACACGGCAGACCGTTCTTGAAGAAACGCTCCTGACGGATCTTGTTGATGATATAAAAATCATCATTAAAATACACAAAATGTTCCGCCAGACCGGAAATCCGATGTAAATAGCGTTCAATAACGACTGAGTTATATGTTGGCAGGAACTGCTCCGGAATATAATCCTTATGATCAACCAGATGGATTTTCGGGTTGTTTTCATCCAGCCATTCCGGCTTCTGTCCATTGGTCACAAAATGAATCTTACGCACCCAGGGAGCAAACTTCTCCACTCCTCGGAACCAGTATTTCAGAAAACCGTAATCGCGAAAACGAGCCTCAGATACTCCATTTTTTGTATTTTCCTTCTTACCGGAATACTTGGCAAACTCAACTTGCCACTTCGGATCGTTCATATCAACCCAGGTGATTACAAAATCTATATCCATATATTATAGAGTTTCTAATTATAATTTCTCCTTATTCAATATTAAATACCTTGTTTCTTGGCATGCTTGAAACGTCTGTGCGACCACAAATACAACTCCGGCTGAACCTGTATGACCTCTTCCAGCATCCGAAAATAAATCTCGGTCAACTCATAGTCCGGCAATGACTTCGGATCTTCATGCATCCGGATCACCTCTGCCTCATAAAAACCTCTGCTCACCCGTTTCACACGTACAAACCAAGCCGCAAAATCATAATGCTTGGTCAGTTTCTCTGTTCCGATCAGAACAGGCACCTGATGATTCAAAAAAGGCAGGAAGTAACGCACATCTTTCATTCTGGGCGACTGGTCCGCAATAAACCCCGTTACACAAACCCGATGCTCCTTGACTTGTTCGTTGATATAGCGTGCCGTTTTCCGCATTTCGATGCAGGTTGCTCCCATACGCTCACGGTTTCTCAGAATCAGTTTGTCTATATTCTTATTGCGCAGCTGATGATAAATTTGCGCCGAAGTTATCCCGTCTATAAAATGCAACGGGATGGAAGAACACCACTCCCAGTTTCCGAAATGTCCCAAATACAAGGAGATAGACTTTCCGGCCTTGAGATCAGCATTAAACGCATCCATGTTTTTGAAATTCATGCGACGCTTGATTTCTTCCTGCGAAATGGTTGTCATTTTACAACTCTCAAGCAAGTTGTCCGTAAAGAAGCGATAAAACTTTTTCTCTATGGATTTGATCTCTTTCAGATCTTTTCCAGGAAAAGATTCCGTCAGATTCATCCTCACGACCTTTCGTCTGTATCGTGCCACATAGTATATCAGATAAAACAGGCAGTCCGATATCACATACAATATCCGGAAAGGAATTGAAGACAAAAGTTTCAAAAAAAAGGAATACAGATAATATGCCATATCTTTTTATTTGTTCTTTTAAACAATTTAAAAATGCAACATAAACAGATAGCAAAAGTAATCTAATTTTCTCAATTTATACCTATTTTACACCTCAAAATATTATAAAGATAAAAATTCTGATGCCTGAGGCTGTTGTTTAAGAACAGTCGCAGGCATCAGAATTTTGTATCAGACAAATATGCTCTTTCAATTACCGCGTCAGTGAGAAGCGCAGGCTGAAACCAAAGTCCTGCGTAATGGTCGGATATGAATTCGACGACAGCAACGGCATATTTCTCTGGCGGTCATAATACAGACTGAAGGTCATGTATTTGCTCAACGTATAATCAGCGCTGAACGAAGCCTTCACCGCCCGGTTACCGCTCGTTGCTTCCGACAGCGAATTCTGTATATCGCGTGTAATCGAACTCTGTGAACGGTAAGAGAAGTCAAATTGCAAATTCAGTTCCCGATTAAAGGTGTTCTTCGCCGGAGTTGTCTTCTCTTCCTCATCATTACCGGCTGTGCGCTTGGTCTTCACACGCCGGCGCTTGTTGAACAGGTTTCCAACCCGGAAATCATTCACCTTATATCCCCATCCGAAAACGATGTCATCACTTCCCGATTCGTTCAGCTGCACCGAAGTCATGCTCAGCGTCAGCACGCGGGTTTTCTTATACTCTGCTTTCAGCGTCATATTATTCTTCAGGGTGACATTTACTCCGATCAGCGGAGAGAATGATTCATTGATCGAAACCGAGCTGATGTCATACATGCTGCTCGGCAGATAGGTTCCGGTTGTCGTATTTGCCACAAAACCCAGATCTCCCATATACTCCACCCAAGTGCTGTATGTGTTATAGGCACCCACAGAATAAATACTGCGATAGCTATGGTTCAAAGTAACACTCCGGAAATGATCCTTTATCCAAGGCAACTGCCCCAATCCCTTATAGGAAAGGGTCCAGTTTGGCAGCATGCGCAGCAATGACGGGAACACCTCCAGATTATCTCCTCCGGTATAAGCGGACAGGAAAGCCGGAATCATCACATCGGACGAATACTTGTCCACCGTACCGTTTGCCGGATTGAACGTACCGCTCATACCGGTTCCTGCCGGATAAGTAGATCCTATGTACTGTTGCTCTACCCGCTTCTGATAGGTTCCCAGCAGGCTCTGGAACTTGCTGAAGCTCTTGCTGGCATAGCCGTTTTCCGCGCTTCCAACTCCTTCAAAAGCCGATTTGATGGAGATCGTCGTCATGTTAAAGCTACCGCTTCGGGTTTCCGGCATACCGGCATACATATACTGGATGCTGTTGCTCACATTCGTTGTCCGGCTGGCACTGAGATCAATTTTCAGATCCGGAATTGGCTCCAGAGTAACCTTCAGCTGCAGGTCTTCCGTTGTGCTGGTCACTGCCGGCGAGCTCACACTGTCATTATTCAGCAGCCATCCCCGTTCGTTTGCCTTACGGATATAGCCATCGTCTATGAATCCAAAGGCAAAATCCAGTCCCGGCTGCAAGCCGCCCGATGAGCGCTGACCGAAGAAGTCCCCCACATTCGGCAGGAATCCCGGCAATGCCATCGAGTAATTGTTCCGATAACTGATGCTGGCATTGCGCACCATCATCAGGAAGCGGGCTGCTCCCTGTGCATATACATACCAGGGCTTGTCTTCAGCCTTCGGCAGCGGAATGACATTCAAGCGCACCTTCACGCTGTCCTGACCTTTGATACGGATGGTATTCTCATCCACCCGTTTGTATTTCAGTTCATAGCGCTTACCGGTCGAAGTCACTGCGGTCACCCGGATCTTCTTGCTCTTCTGGTTATGTTTCACCACCAGTTGCGAATCCGGGAAGAGCATTATTTCCTTGGCAAAGCCTTTGAAGTTGGATTTCTTTTTCGCGTTCGACACTCCTTTGGCATTTGTCTGCGCTGCGGTAATACTGTCTGCCGCCGCTGTTTTGCCCTCGGCCAACAGTTTCGCACGCTCCTGTTCCGCTTTTTTGCGCTCTTCCTTCTCCTTCTTCTTTTCCCGTTCCTTCTTCTGGCGTTCACTGGCCGCCTTACGTCTTCCGGAACTTGAAAAACGCTGGTTTGCTTTCTTCAGGAATTCACTGTGATTATACAGTTTCTCAAAGTTCAGCTTTCCATTAAGATTCACATCGCGTTCCGAATTCACGGTATTTCCCAATGTACTGCCGTCTTCCATTTCGGCTCCGCGCACCCAGGAATAGTTCGATGTATAACTACCGTCACCGTCAATCCAGTCAAAACACGGAATCTGGCTCAGAGGCAACTTATAGGAGCCGCTGAAATTCTGCTGATAGTCCAACGGCGTACCAAAGCCCTTGATACTATGCCATACCGAATCTTTCCAGGCACTATAGGCATCCGGATACAGACTCTTGTTCACCGGAGTATAAGGCTCTTCTATCTCGGCACGTGTTCCCGAAGAGAACGACAGATGCAAGGCTTTCGTCAGGTCCCAGCGGAGACTGAAATCACGATTCCACAAAAAGTCCTGGGCGAACGACAACGGCAGTGAAGTCGGACTCTCCAGATTGCTTATATCGCGCTCCTGGAACTCATAGTAGTTTCGGGAGATGTCCGTATTGAAGCTCAAGCTCTGAGGCAGATAGTTCAGATTGATGTTCTTCAGGATATCCAGCCACTTGCTCTTCGTCTTGATCTTTTTCTTGAACGGCTCTAAAGGCTTGTAGTTCGGCGAGTAGGCATAACTCATACCTCCGCTCCATCGGCTCTCCGTTTCCCATGCGGTAGTCTCTCCGGCCTTGTACGAACTGCTGTGCGCATAGTTGAACGAGAAGTTTGCCGGATCGTAAGGCATGGCATGTTTCGGTGTCACGATATTCACCCGCACATTGCTCAGGCTGAAATTCTTGTTCACCGTACGTGTTGTGGTCAGGTCCGACAGCGAATCACGTTCGTGCTTGGTCGTCAGAGCATCCATGGCATCCTCCAACAACATATCCGTATCCAGCGGATTATACTTCGGTTTGATGATCTCCTTGCTGTAAGAATAATACAACGGCAATGAAACCTGTGCCTTCTCCGGGAAGAGTTTTCCTAATTCCAGACTGGTCGTGATACTGTAATTATAGGTATCTTCATTCCTACGCTCACTTACCGACTGTTCCAATCCGCCGAAACCGGCTGTTACCACCTGTCCCTGCACCGTCACACTACCCAAGTCCGACAGCTGCACGTTCAGATTACCCTGAGCAGCCCAACCGCCGTCGTTGTTGAACTCCTGCATGCGCAACTCATTGATCCAGACTTCCACCGACTTGGTTGAGCCGGAATTGTTGCGCACTCCCACCATGATGGTCTTCACCTCTCCTAAGGTAGGATTACCCATAATGCTCACCTTGTTGTTCGGTTTGTCCGGGTCGTATTCCGAATACAGCTGGTTCATGGATACCATGCCCAAACTCTTCGAGTGGTTCCGGTTCTTCTTTACATTGGTCAACATGTCCAGATTGATGTCGAGCATATTGTCTTCCGGCCATACCAACTTGCGATGTTCCGGATTCCGCTGTCCGTACTTGCCTTCCGGAGTCAGTTTCAACGGTATCTCATACTCATAGAAGTTATTCCGGTAGTCCGAACCCAATCGGATGAATACACTTACCTGATTATCCTCCAGATCGGTATAGTCATCGCTCACGGCATTGGCATGCACATACATCTGCAGGTGCTTGTATTGGCGCATGTCCAAATTCATGTTCTTATACACCGCCCGTGCGTCGTTGCTTCCCAGCTCCTTTACCACTAACGACAGTGCCTGCTCGTTCTGTTCGGCAAGCTGTGCCTGGCTCGGGTCTACCACACGGCTGATACCGGGAGGAACCACATAGTTCACCGGTGTCTTTTCGCCATTCTCCTCGATATTCACCGCCGACACATCCATGGTTCCGGCAGTAGCCGGAGCTTCTCCGGTGTAGAGTGCCTGCTCATAGGTTCTCCACTGTCCCTGTACCAAGTCCAGAGTAGCCAGACGCATGATTACCGGCTGTTCAAAACCGGTCAGGAACATACGGATAAAACGGATGCTGGTAAAGTCATTGATGCTTCCCACCTTTTTCTGATATTCCTCCACCGGAATGCGGAACAGATACCAGTCCACTTCCTCCGTATTATTGTTGCGGAGCTTCACGCTCGTATGTCGTTTGTCCACCACATAGTTCTTGCCTACTACCAGATCCTCCGGACGGATACTGATCTTGTACTGATAGTAACGCTCATATTCGTTCAGGGTATAGTCCTGGTTGATATCCTCTCCGTCAGGAGTCGTTTTATAGGATGTATCATACGACTCCGGTGAGCTCTCGGCCGACCGTGAGTTTCCTTCCGGATTGTTGATGCGTTTGTAACGCTCCAGAATACTCAACTGAATGTTGTCGTAATCCGTTCCGCGGAAATAATGGTAATCATCCCCGGCCGGGTCGTTCAGCAAGGAGTCGAACACCGCAGGCGAAACCTTTCCCTGCACGGCGGCCAGAAAGTCTTTATACGCGCCGAAATTCTTCTCATCGGCACTGCTCAGTCCGTTCAGACCGATATCCTGCTTGTCGCGTGCCCCGCTCTCGTTATTGAAAGCATAGGTAATGCTGTTGGTCGTCGGCACACGTCCCCACACGGTTTCCGAGAAATAGCTGGTACTGCCGTCTGTTGGCATACTGCTCTCCACGAATTTCTTTCCGTCCTTGAGGATGTCTTCGCTCACTTCACCCAGGTTGATATAGAAATCACCTCCGTAGTTACCGCCCTTGTCACGGGTATAGATAAACGGATCGAGCATCCAGAACTCAATATATTCGATATTCGAAGTCTCAAAATCACTCACATCCAGCTTGCGCATCATACCTCCCCAGTGCTGCGCCGGCGCAGACAGCTTACCGTTATAGTCCAAGTTCGGATTCAGGTTATACGGACCTCTTTCCGAAGGGTAATAGGCGATGTTCATCACCGACAGTGAAGTGGATGAATTATAGGTATTCTGTGATTTCGTCGGATAAATCTCTCGTTCCGGAACTTCACGCACATAGTGGTTCGACAACTGGTTCAGGTCATTCTTGATATGCGACGGAGTCAGGGTCGAACTGCGTCGTGTAAAGATCGGATCCACATAATACCAGCTCAGCAAGGCACGGTTATATCCCGTACGCACATCATTGCTCAGCTTGCTTTCTTCGAATTCGCTCGGCACACTGGAGATCATCCACGACGTAGGCTGCATGATACTGATGGAAGTTTCCGCACTCTCAAAGTCATCGATATAGGAAGCCGATCCCTGCACCTGATGGTTTTGTCCGGCTATCAACTGGGCAAACTCACCAGTAAAGTTAATCTGTGAAGGAGTCGTACACTGCACGAACGGAATCTTGTCCAACAGGTTCGTCAGCCACTGGCTTTCATGCTTCCATGACAGATTCACTCCCCACAACGTGTTCTTCAAAGGCTCCTCTCCCATGTTTACCTTGCTGGTGAGCGGCTGTTCGTTCAGATACATCAGCGTACCGCCCAGGACCAGATCCTTTGAGAAGTCATACTGCAGGTTCATGCCCAACATCGTCTTGCGCTGCATGCCATAGTTTTCATTACTTTCAAAGCTGGCATTCACGCTCGTACCTGCGTCGATGATGCTCTGATTGATAATGGTCACGCGTCCCATCGAATAGTCCACCGTATAGTCCACATTCTCCGTCAGCGTCACACCGCCCGCAGTCACCACAACCGATCCCTGCGGAATATTCATGGATCCCAAGTCAATCTCCGCTCCATTGTTTCCCTTATATTCTCCGGTCAGCAGGAATTTGTCTTTCTCCGCAATCTGCTTCGCCACGGTTTTGGTCGAGTCATACAATTCCTGGAAGCAATATTTCTCAGCCAGTTGTTCGTCATTCAGATAGTTGCGCAAGTGGCTTCCGAACGGTTCCACCACCGGGAAATAGATGCGTCCTTTGCTGATGGTATATCCCTCCAGATAGTCAAATCTGCCGTTCGGATAAGGATTGTTCTTGGCATCCAGGCGGTCCAGATTCATGATACGCAGCAACGGCGTACTCTTGTATTTCTCTTCGGGCAGATAATTCAGATACACACCGGCCGAATCGCTCTGATATTTGATATCCAGTTTAAACTGTTCCGACTGCGTTGTCGTGGCATTCAGGCTATACACGTTCTTCATCATCAGGTCCCAGTTTCCGATCGAAGGCGACACCGCCGTATTCTTCAGGGCCTTGACGTAAAGAGCCTGTGAATTATCCGTCAGGTCGGTCGAAAACTCACCCACCTGATAAGTCAGTCCGTTATAAGTATACTCAAAGGCAGCCGCCAGCACCTCGTCACTCTGCAGGGTAAAGTTCAGCGACACATAACCCAAAGCCTCATTCACCGTATATTCGCTGCTGCTCAGCTTGCGGGCGCTCTGCAGTTTCTCATAGTCCGTACCTCCCTGAAAATTCGGAATACCGTCCAGCACCTGAGTCGTAACACTGATGTCACGTGCTTCGGCATACTGGTTTACCATCGCCTCGTAAAGAGAATTGGAACGGTTCACGGGGTTATTGTTTCCGGTCTTCACCCAGATTGGATTGCTGATATGCTCCGCTTCTCCCAGGTCGGTAAAAGCCACCAGGTTACGGTTGCTTTCACTGTTTCCGGTCTTGTTCGTCACCCACAGCTCTATACGCTTGATGGTCACTCCCGAGGTGATGTTCGGGGCCGACTTCATGTTCTTGTCATAATTGTCCCGGAAGAAATGTGCCAGGAAGTAGTGTCGGTTCTCTTCATAGGCTGTAGCGGCAAACTCATACGAATGCAGCTGTACGCCTCCTTTTGAAGAAACCGTTTTCGAAGCCGATTTTTTCTGCGATACCACCGTCTGCAATTTCAGTTTTCCAAACTGTAGGTCCGTACGGATACCGAACAGAGCCGACGATCCCTGGATCAGCGACGAGTTTGAGGGCAACGTCACATTACCCGCCTCAATCAGTTTGATAATCTCGTCTTCCTTGCCCTCATACTTCAACTTCAGGTTTTGCGCGTCCATATCAAAGGTAGCGTCGGTGTTATAGTTCAGGTTCATGTTGATCTTGTCACCCACGCTACCCTTCAGGCTCATATTGATATTCTCGTCAAAGTCAAAGCCCAAGGTTTTCCGCTTGCTGGCCGAGATGGCCGGATTCTGCACATTACGCATATTGGCTCCGATTTTCAGTTCGGCCGATCCCTGTGTCTTGATCTGCACGCCGCCCGGACCGAATATCTTCTCGGCAGGTCCCAAGTCAAACTGCATGTTCGTAAAGTCAAACTTGTTCTTTCCTTCCGAATCGAAAGCCTCCTGGTTCTTTTTCCGGTAGTAGTCACGCAGCGAATTCTGGAGCGTCCACTGCTGATACTCCTCGGCCGTCATCACAATCGGAGCGCTCAGATAACCGTCGCCCACCTTCTTTCCGATGATGTACGTATTGGTTTTGGCATCATATACCGTATCCGGAATCACATTTTCCGGACTTTTCAGATCCATGTTCTTCTTGCGCAGGTCCTCCTCATTCTGAGGCACGGTCCGGGCTACCGGGAAGCGGCTCTTCACCGTATCCGGTTCTTCTGCCCGGATCACATCCGTAGGCAGCTGATGCGGCAGACCGGTCTTTGCCCCGCCGATCATGGGATTGCTCCAGGAAGCCCAGGCATTGATCCCTATCAGCAGAAGCAGCGACAAGTAAAGAATATGTTTCAAATTATTTTTCATTGCAGTTTGTCCTCGTTAGTCAGAATACTAAAGACGCTTGAGCGCCAGCTTGATCACCTGTTCCACAGGCAGTTCCGGTTCCTCTTTCAGGATGGCGCTGACCACCTTGTGCGTTGGTGCCGGAGGGAATCCCAACATGCCCAAGGCCGCCAGAGCCTCATCAAACACCTCTTTGTTAGGCGCCTCTTCCGCTTTCTTGCCGGGCAGGGCTGTCGGAGCGACTCCTTCCACAGCCACAATCTTGTCTTTCAGATCCACAATGATACGCTGTGCCGTTTTCAGGCCGATACCCTTCACGGTTTTCAGCACCTTCTCGTTTCCGGTACTGATCACCTCATACAGTTCGGCAGGAGTCAGTGCCGACAGAATCATGCGGGCCGTATTGCCACCGATGCCCGACACGCTGATCAACTGCACAAACAGCTCGCGCTCCAGCTTCGAAGCAAAGCCGAACAATTGGTGCGCATCCTCACGGATCGCCTCATAAATCCACAGCTTCACCTCTTTTTTGTTCTGAATTTCCGAAAATGTGTTCAGCGAGATACTGATGCCGTAGCCCACTCCCTGACAGTCCACCACCGCCAGTGCCGGGGCCACTTCGGCCAGTTCTCCCTTGATATATTCAATCATAATTTTAATCTGCTTTACTGGTCTGTTATTTTCTTTTAAACGTATTTTCCCGTATGATATTGTGTTCCTTTATAAAATTAATGAAAAGCAAGCCCCGTTTTTCAGGGACTTGCTTTCCATTCATATCATCTGTCCATAGGTTACTTTTTGGGTTCCAGTCCCAACTCCTTTGCCCGTTCCAGCATAAAGGCATAGGCCGGATCGTGCTCATTGGGCACCACACCGTCCAGAATGGCATCCTTGATGGCACTCTTCAGCAGTCCGATTTCCCGGCACGGCTGCAGGTCGAACACCTCCATAATCTCCTCACCCGTCACCGGTGGCTGGAAATTGCGGATACGGTCGCGCTCCTCCAGATCCACCAGTTTGCGGCGCACCAGTTTGAAGTTGTCCAGAAAACGCTGTTTGCGCTGCACGTTGCGCGAAGTGATATCCGCCTCGCACAGCATCATCAGGTCCTCGATATCATCTCCCGCCTCAAAGAGCAGACGGCGCACCGCCGAATCCGTCACCTCATCATCGGCAATGACAATCGGACGCATATGCAGGCTCACCAGCTTCTGCACATACTTCATCTTCTCGTTCATCGGCAGTTTCATTTTGCGGAAGATTTCCGGCACCATCTTCGCCCCGATAAAGTTGTGGTTCTTGAAGGTCCATCCCACTCCCGGCTCATAGCGTTTGGTGCGCGGTTTGCCGATATCGTGCAGCAGGGCCGCCCAGCGGAGCCACAGATTGTCGCTCACAGCCGCCAGGTTGTCGAGCACCTGCAGCGTATGATAGAAATTATCCTTGTGCGACTTGCCCTGGATGGTGTCCACCCCCTCCATGGCCGCCAGCTCCGGGAAGATCAGCGGCAGCAGTCCGCAGCGCTGCAGCTCCACAAACCCCTTCGAAGGTGTGCGCGTCATCATGATCTTGTTCAGCTCGTCGGCGATACGTTCGCGCGAGATGATCTTGATGCGCTCCTTGTTGCGCTCCAGAGCCTCGAAAGTCTCGTCATCGATATAGAAATTCAGCTGGGTGGCAAAGCGCACACAGCGCATCATGCGCAGCGGGTCGTCGCTGAAGGTGATGTCCGGATCGAGCGGTGTGCGGATCAACCGGTCCTCCATGTCCCACACTCCGTCAAACGGGTCTACCAGTTCCCCGAAACGCTCCTGGTTCAGGCATACCGCCAATGCGTTGATGGTAAAGTCACGGCGGTTCTGGTCATCTTCCAGCGTGCCGTCTTCCACAATCGGTTTGCGTGAGTCGTGCGAGTAACTCTCCTTACGGGCTCCCACAAACTCCACCTCCACGCCGTGATGTTTCAGCTGTGCCGTTCCGAAGTTCCGAAACACCGACACATGTGCGCCACGTCCCAGTTTGGCACCCAACGCCTCGGCCAGGGCAATGCCGCTGCCCACGACCACCACGTCGATATCCTTCGACGGGCGTTCCAGGAACAGGTCGCGCACATAGCCGCCCACCACATAGCATTCCAGTCCCAGCTCATCGGCCGTCTGACCGATCAGATGGAATATCTTTTTATCTAATAATTTTATCAGGTCTTCCTTAGAAAGATTTCTCATGTTTGTTTATTCTACATAAAAGCATGCAAATTTAGTATTTTTTACCCGTAGAACATACCCCATCAAACAAAAAATGGTATTTTTGTAGCAACTCGAAAACTTAACCATGATGAAAAAAATAATCCCTTTTGCATTGGCATGCCTCCTTGCAGGCGCCTGCACTTCAGAAAAGAAAGATCCGAACCTGGAAGCCGTCCCCATGCTAGAGTCGGCCCGCGCCCTGATGTTCGATAAGAAATATCAGGCAGCCCAAGACACCATTCTGGCTATGCGGAAACAATATCCCACAGCTCTTGAAGTACGTCGTCAGGGCATTTTGGTAATGGACAGTATTGAGTTGCTTCAGGCACAGGATTCATTGGCGGTGCTCGACGGCATCTTCCAGATCGAGAACCGCAAGCTCGATTCCATTTCACGCCTCAACAACCGGGGCCGGAATTCGCCCTACTACGACCAGAAGAACAAAGTGTTCTATCTGCGCCAGAACATGGATGAAATGGGAGCTAAAGTAAAATTCTTCCTTAGAAAAATAGAAGAGGACAAGAAATCCTAGTCCTCTTCCATTTACCAGAACTTGTTGGCTGCCGGATTGTATTCAAATCCCACTTCGGCCAACCGTTGTTCCAATTCGCTTCGATCCACCTGCATGTCCTCGCAAAGGGCATCCAGGTCGGGATAGAAGTCCCGCAGTTTCATGTTGATAAATCCCATCAGTACCATGGGATCCTGAGGCATCTGATCCATAATCTTTTATTTTTTAGAACATGTATTTTTGCAGGTGCAAAAATACGCTATCCCGATGAATCAGACAAATATTACTCTTACAAATTACAGAATAAAGATACAAAGAAAGGCACACTGATATTGATTAATATTCCGTGCATCACCGCAATCGGAATAGCCTCCTTACCCGAATATTTACTGATGGAAGCCAACAGGATATCCGCCGACCCGATACCGGCGGCAGAGATCGGTGCCAGCCGACCGAAGAAACGGTAAATCAACGGTGCTCCGATCAGGGCCGTCATCTCCCGGAAGATATTGGCCAGCAAGGCTATGGTGCCCAGCTCCGTAGCCAACTGCATGCCCAGGCTGGGTGCCTTCAGCTGTGTGATCAGCACCGACGACACCGAGTAATAGGCAAAACCGCTGCCCACGGCCATACAGTCAAAGATGCTCCACCGGCTAAGGATAAAACCGGCAGCGGCCGAAAACAGGAAAGTCCCCGTCACCGTAGCAATCGGCACCAGCAGCACTTTCAGATTGAAGCTCTTGGCAAAGCCCTTCAGGTCCTGATTGCATCCCAAGTTTATTCCCAGCAGAATCATCAGCACATAGAGCACATACACCGAAAGTTCATGGATATCAAAATCCACATGATAATAAATGCCGGAAACACATCCCAACAGGAAAAACAGCAAGATAGCCAGACTACCCTTCATAATCCCCTCCTTTCTTGAAAAACAGTTGATACACCAGCAGGGCAGCCACAGAACTTCCTAAAATGCTTAGTCCGGCAATCAAGGCAGCCTGTTCGCAGAAATATTTCAGATTCCCCATGATCAGTCTGTTTGTTCCGATGGAAAAGCCCAAGATAAAGAGCAACAGACAAATCACCCCCTGAATCAGGAAAGTCACCTTATGAATTTTAGACACACAGCGAAAGCGGTAGCCGACAACAGCTCCCGTAGCCATCAAAAAAAGAAAAATGAACATGAAAAATAAATATATAGTTTAATATCCGATTTACCCATAAAAAATTTTATACCCGCAATAAGCCTACAGGTACAAAATCATGGCACATTCGTAAAATTAAAAGATCGTATAGACCAGATTATTTTCATATTAAACCTCTTATTTTCTTCTCCTATTTTTTTAGCGGCTGCAAAGATATGATTTTTTTAGAGAATCTACGTATACATAGAAACAAAAAACGTTCCATCACTGTATAAAAACAGTATCTGGAACGAATTTTCTCTATATGAAATTCTGCTTATAACAAAAACTTCACAATATCATTATAGCAAGCTAAGAGCATCAGTCCCATCAGCAGGGCCAAGCCCACCATCTGGGCGCGCTCCATAAACTTCTGGCTGGGCGGACGGCGCATGATCATCTCGGCAATGAGGAAGAGTACATGACCACCGTCAAGCGCCGGAATAGGCAGAATGTTCATCACAGCCAGCATCAGACTCAGGAATGCGGTAATCTCCCAGAAGCTCTGCCAGTCCCAAGTGGCCGGGAAAATGCTTCCGATCGTACCGAAGCTACCCACATTCTTCACGCCTTCGGAGGTGAACATATATTTCAGGTCGCTCACATAACCGGAAAGCACGGTCATTCCGTGGGATATTCCGGCCGGGAAGCTCTCCCAGAAACCGTAGTCGTTACGGGCCAAGGCACAATAGTCGAAAAGGCTCTTCTTGACAATGCCTAACATGTAATCCTTGGAAAGCTGCAAGGTCACCGTATCATTCACGGCTGAGCCTTCGGAACGGAACACCACCTGCATCTGACGCAAACGGGCGCTGTCGGCAGGAGTGCATCCAGCTGCCAATACATCGGACTTCTTGGCCATCAGATAATCAAAATCACTCCAGGTGGTCACAGCGGTACCGTCTACCGCTACAATGCGGTCGCCCTTCTTGATACCGGCCTCTGCGGCAGGCAAGCCGGGCAGCACGGAATCGATGACCGAGGGGACAACAGGCGCCATAAACGGGGGCTGCTCCTTGAGCATCTTCAACAGGTCGAGTTCTTCGGTCAGCTGAATGTCGAGGGCGCGTCCGTCACGCTCCACGGTGATGACTTGCGACTCGGTCAGCGTGCGGTACACATTGGCATCCCAACGCTCGAAAGGTACACCGTCGGCTGCCAGCAGGCGGTCACCGTCACGGAAGCCCAACTTCTCGGCCTGCTCGTTGAACTGGAAGCCCTGAGTGATATTCTTCATCGGAAGATATTCCTCGCCCCAGGCAAAGAGCACCATGGAATAGATAAACAGCGCCAGCAGGAAATTGACCAGCACACCGCCGATCATGATGAACAGACGCTGCCAGGCGGGTTTGGCACGGAACTCCCAGGGTTGCACCGGCTGTTTCATCTGCTCGGTGTCCATACTCTCGTCGATCATACCGGCAATCTTGACATAACCGCCAAAGGGAAGCCAGCCCACTCCATATTCCGTTTCGTTCTTCTTCAGCTTCGGAAATATGCGTGTAATCCATTTGTCTTTCGTACTGAACAGATGGAAATAGGGATCAAAAAACAGATAGAACTTCTCCACCTTCACCTTGAAGAGCTTGGAGAAGAAGAAATGCCCTCCCTCATGCAATACAACCAGTATCGACAGGGACAGTATCAACTGGAGGGCCTTGATTAACGCAGTATCCATAATCTATATATAAATAGGTATAATGTTTTGGTTCTACAATTAGGTGCCTTACAGCCATCCGCTCACTAAAGCACGGGTTTCGGCATCGGTCTGCAGATAGTCCTCTAAAGTAGGATCGGCAATATAAGGCATACGGCTCATGGCCTGCTCCATCAGATCGCTCATCTGCAGGAAGCCTACGCGGTCTTCCAGAAAGGCGCGGTTCACCACTTCGTTGGCGGCGTTCAGGATGCACGGCATATTACCGCCTTGGCGCATAGCCTCGAAAGCCAAAGCCAGATTGCGGAAACGCTCCGTATCGGGACGCTCGAAGGTGAGCGGTGAGGCCTGGCAGAAATCCAGACGGTCGAACGAGCTGTGCAGACGCTCTGGATAGGAGAATGCCAACTGAATAGGCACCCGCATGTCGGGCACTCCCAACTGGGCCTTTACGGCTCCGTCGGCAAACTGCACCGCGCTGTGTACCACTGACTGCGGATGAACCACGACTTCAATCTGCTCCGGAGTCAAGTCGAACAGCCACTTGGCTTCAATCACCTCAAAGCCTTTGTTCATCATCGAAGCGGAGTCGATAGTGATCTTGGCTCCCATATCCCAATTGGGATGTTTCAAAGCCTGCTCCTTGGTGACATGCAGCAACTGTTCGCGGGTGAAAGTACGGAACGGACCGCCCGAAGCGGTCAGAATGATTTTCTCGATCGGACTGTGCTCGCCCATCAGACACTGGAAGATGGCAGAATGTTCCGAATCCACCGGAATGATGGCGGCACGATGGCGCAAAGCCAGTTCGGTAATCAGTGCTCCGGCAACCACCAGAGTTTCCTTATTCGCCAAAGCGATGGTCTTATGGGCCTCGATGGCACTGATGGTCGGACGCAAACCGGCAAATCCCACCATGGCGGTGAGCACAATGTCAATGGCCTGCTCACGCACCACCTGACAGATGGCATCGGCACCGGCATAGACCTTGATCGGCAGGTCGGACAAGGCTTCCTGCACCTGGGCATATTTGGCTTCGTTGGCTACCACCACCGTTTCGGGACGGAACTCGCGGGCCTGCCGGATCAGCAGGTCGGCGTTGTTATTGGCAGTCAGTACATAGGCTTCATAAAGATCGGCATGCTCGCGGATCACCTCAAGCGCCTGCGTTCCGATGGAACCGGTGGATCCCAACAGAGCAATTTTCTTTTTCTTATTCTCCATCAAAATCTGTTTCATATAGATTAGACAATCCGTCGGGCAGACACACATAGATCATATTGCCGTCATGATCGATATCCCGGATAAATTCCTCATGGGCAGGTATCAGCAAATCACGCCCGTCGGGACGCTTGACCTCAAAGAGCACATTCACCGTGGATTCGTCCACCGATTCAACATTACCCAAATAGCCAGCCTGCTCATCGGTCACCCCGAAGCCTACAAAGTAGCTCCAGGAATAGATCTGGTCTTCACTTTCTCCGGCCAGCGCCTTGGGGAAGAACACTTCCACACCCGCCATCTTGCGGGCCTCGTCTTCGGTGTCGATATCCTCAAACTTGACCAGTGCCGTGGAACGGCTTTTGAAACGGTATTCCTCCAAAAAGAAAGGTACGAGAATACCATCCATACGACAAATCAGATAGTCGGTGTCCACACGGTCGAATATATCATCGGTAAAACTCAGACTGAGTTCACCGTTCACACCGTGCGTCTTGGTCAGCACTCCTATCTTGTATACTTCATTTTCGCGTATCATCAGTCCATACGTTTTATGTTTGCTCCCAAAGCGTTCAGACGGGCTTCAATATCTTCATAACCACGGTCGATCTGCTCGATGTTATGAATGCGGCTGGTGCCTTCGGCACTCATGGCGGCAATCAGCAGGGCGATACCGGCACGGATATCGGGGGATGTCATCTTTCCGGCACGCAGCTTCATCTGCTTGTCGTGCCCCACCACCACCGCACGGTGCGGGTCGCAGAGAATGATCTGGGCACCCATGTCGATCAGCTTGTCGACAAAGAACAGACGGCTTTCGAACATCTTCTGGTGAATCAGAACCGAACCTTTGGCCTGGGTAGCCACAACCAGCAGCACACTCAGCAGGTCGGGAGTCAGTCCCGGCCACGGGGCATCGCTGATGGTCATAAACGAACCGTCGATGAAAGACTCGATTTCATAATGTTCCTGTTCGGGGATGAACAGATCGTCGCCTTCACGGATAATCTCGATACCCAAACGGCGATAGGTGTCGGGGATGATGCCCAAATGCTCAAACGCCACATTCTTGATGCGGATGCCGGCACCCACCATGGCGGCCATACCGATAAAACTGCCCACCTCGATCATGTCGGGCAGAATGGTATGCTCGGCTCCGCTCAGAGAGCTTACTCCGTCAATGGTCAGCAGATTGGAACCTACTCCACCGATACGGGCTCCCATAGCGTTCAGCAGCTTGCACAACTGCTGGATGTAGGGCTCGCACGCCGCATTATAAATGGTGGTGCGTCCCTCGGCAAGCACGGCTGCCATAATGATATTGGCGGTACCGGTCACCGAAGCCTCATCGAGCAGCATATAGGCGCCACGCAGTTTCTCGGCACGGATCTGGAACACTTCCTTGGCCGCGTCGTAAATAAATTCGGCACCCAATTTCTGCATTCCCAAAAAGTGGGTGTCCAGACGGCGGCGTCCGATCTGGTCGCCTCCGGGCTTGGCCACCATAGCCTTGCCAAAACGCGTCAGTAGCGGACCGATCAGCATCACACTGCCACGCAGCTTGGAGCAGCGTGCCAAAAACTCGTCGGTCTGCAAATAGTCTATATTTACCTGATCGGCCTGAAAGGAATAGGTCGCGCGTTCCAGTTTTTCTACCTTGACACCTATGTCGCGCAACAACTGTATCTGGTTGTTCACATCCAGAATATCCGGAAGATTTCGGATAATGACTTTCTCCGAAGTGAGCAGCACGGCGCACAGCACCTGCAACGCCTCGTTCTTGGCACCCTGAGGTACAATTTCTCCGGAGAGTTTTCTTCCTCCTTCAATGATGAATGAAGCCATATCTCAACAATATCTTGCTTGTTTTAGTTTCTTTTTCGATTGTTCTTTCTCTGCATACGCATTCCCATAACCGAACTTCCTCCCAAAGGACGGGTCTGCACGGAAGCGAAATGGAAATTCTTCAGATCGAGCTGCACCTTGCCTTCGGTATAATAAGCCAGATCGGCAGCTACCTTTTCTTCGTCCATACCGTCCTTGTTCCAGTTGTACAGACTTTGTTTCATCTGATTGGCCACCAGACGGATCAACGCGTCGCGTTCCGGTCCCTCTTCCATATCACGGAGCTTCTTGAGCAGGCTCTCGAGCAGGAAGCCGTAGTGACGGTAGCGGATACGCTTCATGGGATAGGCCAAAGGCTTCGGCTTGGCATGAAGCGTGGCTTCGGGCGTGATCTCATAAGGATAGTCAATGTCCAGCTGATAATTGGACATGGCTGCCAGATGATCCCACAGCTTATGGTTGAAATCGGACACATCGCGCAGATGCGGGAACATATTGCCCATGATCGACACAATGGTATGGGCACAGCGCTGACGCTCCGCCCGGTCCTCAAGGGTCAGGGCATAGTCCACCATGTTCTGGATGACCCGTCCGTATTCGGGCATCGGGAGTTTTTTGCGTTGGGTATTATATTCCATCATGTCATAAAAGTTTTTTAGGTGTTGAAGCAACAAATTCTTTCAGATAGAAAGGCTCGAAGTAGGCCACATCCTCAAAACTGCCGAGCGCGATCTTCTTCTCTGCCAGCGGGAACATGTTCCGGGCCAACGGCTGGATGCCCGGCAGGAAATGGGCGTTGGGATGCTTGATCGTGTCCTGACACTTGGCCGCTCCGTCACCGAAGAAATAAACGGGATGTTCGGCCAGGAACTCTGCGTAGGAATGCTCGTCGATAATGTCGGCACCCACCGGACGCACGGCACGCAGGGCACGGTCATAAACCGCAGAATAGACTTCCATGCGGCGGGCATCGATCATCGGCACCAGCAGAGCATCTTCGGGCAACTCGTCATGATAGAGCAGCACCGGCACACACAACAGCTCAAGCGTAGGAATAGACAGAAGCTTTACATCACGGCCATAGCAGATGCCCTTGGCCATAGACACTCCGATGCGCAGACCGGTATACGAACCGGGACCGCAACTCACCGCCACGGCATCCAAAGGCATGGCATGACTGTCGGCAAACGACAGGGCCTCATCCACAAAACTTCCTAACAATACGGCATGCGACGGACCTTCAAAATCCGCTTTCTCAAAAACATTTGCGCCGTCTTCACTCAAAGCCACGGAGCAGACCCGTGTGCTGGTTTCAATATGCAGAATACAAGACATATTTTATTTTTACTTTTTATTAATTCGCAAAAATACAATTTTCTGCTTGCATTTTTGTATTTTTGCACAAAATCATTTGTTAAATTATGATACAGTCAATGACAGGTTACGGCAAAGCTACAGCCGTATATAACGGAAAGAAAATAAACATCGAAATCAAATCACTCAACAGTAAGGCACTCGATCTGTCTACACGCATCGCATCACTCTATCGTGAAAAGGAGATCGAAATCCGGGCGCTCATCGCCGCAACTCTGGAACGCGGAAAAGTGGACTTCAGCCTGTGGGTGGAGAAAGACGAAAATCTGAGCGCCACTCCGATCAACGCAGCCATACTGGAAAACTATTACAAGCAGATCCAGACCATCAGCAGCGAGCGCAATATTCCACTGCCGAACGACTGGTTTGCCACCCTGCTGCGCATGCCGGACGTGCTGACCCGCGCCGAAGTGGAAGAGCTGACCGACGAGGAATGGGCTGCCGTGAAGAAGGGTATCGAAGAAGCGCTTCAGAAACTGGTGGACTTCCGCAAACAGGAAGGTGCCGCACTCTACAAGAAATTCTCAGAAAAGCTGGACAATATCGCCGCTCTGCTGCAAAGCATCGAGCCGTATGAAAAGAGCCGTACCGAAAAGATACGCCAGCGTATCATCGACGGCCTGAACTCCATTCCGGAAGTGGAATACGACCGCAACCGTCTGGAGCAGGAGATGATCTACTACATCGAGAAACTGGATATCAATGAGGAGAAACAGCGACTGGCCAACCACCTGAAATATTTCCGGGAGACCATGGACCAGGGACACGGACAGGGCAAGAAACTGGGCTTTATCGCTCAAGAAATGGGACGTGAAATCAACACCACCGGCAGCAAGAGCAACCAGGCGGAAATGCAGCAGATCGTGGTGAAGATGAAGGACGAACTGGAACAGATCAAGGAACAGGTACTGAACGTGATGTAACAAACACCGGAAAAGAAGCAAGCTTATGAAAGGAAAAATCATCATCTTTTCCGCTCCCAGCGGAAGCGGAAAGAGCACCATCATCAATTTTCTGATGCAGCAGAACCTGAATCTGGCATTCAGCATCAGCGCCACCAGCCGTCCGCCGCGCGGCACCGAGCAGCACGGAGTGGAATATTTCTTCCTCACCCCGGAGGACTTCCGCCAGCGCATCGCCAACGGCGAGTTTCTGGAATACGAGGAAGTGTATAAAGACCGTTTCTACGGCACCCTGAAGGAACAGGTGGAGAAACAGCTGGAGAAAGGACAGAATGTGGTGCTCGACGTGGACGTAAAGGGCGGATGCAACATCAAGAACTATTACGGCAACCGCGCCCTGAGCATCTTTATCCAGCCGCCTTCCATTGAGGCTCTGCGCCAGCGTCTGAACGGACGAGGCACCGACTCGCCCGAAGTGATCGAGGACCGTATTGCCCGTGCCGAATATGAACTGGGCTTTGCCGACAAGTTCGACACCGTGGTGGTCAACGACGATCTGGAGAAAGCGCAACAGGAGGCATTGCAGATCCTGAAAGACTTTCTGAACGAATAAAACAAACAGACAACGGTAAAAAAGTCATTCATCATGAACAAGCAGAACATCGACCGAAATCTGACTTACAGCGCATTGCTGTGTGTCCTGTGTCTGGCCTTAGGACTGGTGTGCCTGTGGCTGCGCCTGTTGGAACTGGCCGCCATCATGGCCATCTTAGCTCTCTTCGAAGGCCTTATCTTCGGCATCTGGTTCCGTCGCAAGAAACGGGCCGAAAAGAAAGGAACGGAATCTATCTTCGATAAAAAACAGAAGCAATGATCCGTACCGGCATCTATGGAGGATCGTTCAATCCGATCCATCGGGGACATATCGAATTAGGGGAGTTTATCTGCCAAAACGGCTATGTGGACGAACTCTGGTTTCTGGTATCTCCTCAGAACCCGTTCAAGAAACAGGCCACGGACCTGCTGGATGACAACCGGAGACTGGAACTGGCACGGGTGGCGGTGCAGGATAACCCGCAACTGAAAGTTTGCGATCTGGAATTCCGTCTGCCCCGCCCCTCGTATATGTATAAAACCCTGGAAGCGCTCGACCGGGAATATCCCGACCGACAGTTTGTGCTGATCATCGGTGCCGACAACTGGCTGGCATTCGACCGCTGGGCCGAATACCGCACTCTGTTGGAGCACTACGAGATTTTAGTATTTCCACGCAGCGGCTATCCGATCGACCCGGTAAGCCTGCCTTCGGGCGTACGGCTGCTGCCCTCGCCCATCATCGACATCAGCGCCACGGAAATACGCCGGCGGCTGCAACAGGGCGAAGATGCTTCGGAACTGCTCACTCCGGCTGTGTGGCAACAGATACAAAAGGAGAAAGACTATCAATAAAATGATTCACCCCTAAAAAACCTGAATGATGAGAAAATGGCTATTATGCGCTGCGATGTGTTTCTGTCTGGAAGGATTCGCCCAGAAAGCACCGGTGGCAAGATATGAGGAGATCCCTGCCGAGGTGTATCAGTTGGTACTGGACCACACGGCCCTGTTCCCCTACATGATCTATGAAAGTGCGGAGGGTACTTACCGCGGACAGGTCTCGCCCGAAGTTCAGTTCTATGGCTACGGGAACTTCAAGAGCGGAGTGTATGAACAGACCGGATTATACCGGAAAGGTAAGTTCATCTACGGTATCACCACCAATGCGGAGTATGCCATTGTGGGCAGCAACGACCATTATGCCGCCTATAATCTGAAATCAGGCAAACTGGAATACATCTACCGCAACCGGGAAAAGATGCTGATCGACGGGGCTGATCTGGAGGAATATCAGTTCATGGCGCTGAACTATGCCAACGGCGACCGTTATGTGGGCGAACTGATGAACGGACAGCGGCACGGCTACGGCATTTACTACTACAAGAACGGACGGGTATGGTTCGGACAATACCGTCAGGGAGTGCGCCAGGGATTCGGCGCTCTGTTCCTGCCCGAAAACCAGCTGAAGATCGGCGAATGGAACGGCGAAGAGGAAGTGCGGGTGATCGGTCTGAAAACTTTCAAGGCCAGAAGATAAGCGAAAAAAAACTGTTCAAGAACAACATAAATAAATTGCCCCGATGATTTTTGGAAATCATCGGGGCAATTTATTTATGTGATCGGGACGTTTTTAGTTTTTCTCCAACAGAACCGTGGCATAGGCGGAAATGCCTTCCTCACGGCCTGTAAAGCCTAACTTCTCGGTAGTGGTTGCCTTGATGGACACATCGTCGGCATCCACGCCCATCACCTGCGCCAGACACTCCTGCATGGCAGGAATATGCACCTTGAGTTTGGGACGCTCGGCACAAACGGTAATGTCGGCATTACCGAACTCATATCCCTTGCCTCGCACCAACTTCATGGTTTCAGCCAGCAGAATCTTGCTGTCGATATTGTGAAACTTTTCGGAAGTATCGGGGAAATGATAACCGATATCACGCATATTGGCTGCGCCTAAGATAGCGTCGCACAAAGCGTGGATCAGCACATCGGCATCACTATGGCCCAACAGGCCTTTTTCATGCTCCAGGCGGATGCCGCCCAGCCACAGCTCACGCCCTTCGACCAGACGGTGAACATCGAATCCGAAACCTACTCGTATTTTTGCCATAAATCGTTTTCCTTTTTCTGATGATACATTAGCGACGACGACCGAAGAGATCCTTCATGCCGTCAAGATCAAAGCCTAAAGTAAAGCGCAGGGTCTGGTCCAGCGGATTACTCTGCGCCGTGGAAATCACATAGGCACAGTCGAGCGAGAACACGCTCATGCGGAAACCGGCACCTGCGGTGAAATACTTGCGATTACCCTTGTTGGCACTCTCATGATGATATCCGCCACGCAGGATGAAACGGTCGTTGTAAGAGTACTCGGCTCCCACACTCCACTGGATTTCCTGCATCTCTTCCTTAAATCCTCCGGGCGCGTCGCTGAAGCTCTTGAAGATTCCGGAAATGGGCGAAAGGTCATAATAATCTTTCTGCAGACGCTGCTGATAGTCTTCATTGGTCTCCTCATCTCCCTGAATAGGATAAGTAGGCACCAACAGCTTGTTGACATCTGCCGCCAGAGAAATCTTGTTGTATTCGTTGAAAGGAATCAGGAAATTGATACCCATACGCAGATTCGTGGGAATAAACTCGGCATTGTCATCACCTCCATAGGAGATTTTACTACCGATGTTGCTGATGTTCAAACCCCAACCGAAATTGCACTCACGGCTTCCGGCCATGAAGTATTTGTTGTAATACAAGGCAATATCTGCCGCAAAAGCCTTACCCGGAGAAGTTTCTTCGGTATAATCGTAGGTAATATCGGAATAGATGAAACGCATACCTACGGCTGCCGAGAAGTTTTCGCTCAGCATACGGGAGTAGGCAATATCGATAGACATTTCATAGGGATTGATGGTCATGTCCGAAGTCTGGTCCATACCGCTGGAAGTGGACACCTCACCCAAAGAGAAATAACGCAGAGAGGCACTCAGCGCCTGATAATCGCCGATGCGGTAGAAACCGCTCATGTAGGCCAGATTGATATCATTGACCAGCTGGCGCAACCACGGAGTATAGTTGAGCGACACACCGGCACGACCGATGTTATACGGATACTTGGCCGGATTCCAGAACTGTGAGTTGACATCCGCCTCGGTAGCCGCACCGATATCTCCCATACCACCACCACGGGCATCCGGGGCAATGGACTGAGAGGTGACTCCGGTAGTGACCGGATTAAACATCGTTTCCTTATCTCCGTCCGCAAAAGCTGAGAGCGAAGCTCCCAACAGGGCGCAGAGCATAAATGACTTTTTGTTCATATATATTTTACTTTGTCGTTTTATTGCTTTTTTGATAACGGATATACGGGCTTATTTATTGCCCAATATAATGATTTTCTCGGTTTTCGAGGCTGACTTCACACCATCGGACGAAGTGATCACGGCCCGATAGAGATATACACCGGTGCCCAAGCGTGCTCCGCCTCCGGCGGTCAGATTCCAAGGCACGGAATAAACGGCATCGCCGCTCACACCGCTCTCGGTATGCTGCCAGAGCTTGCGACCAGCAAAGTCCATCACTTCGATGGTAAAGTCGCAGGTCTCGCCTGGACGGTCGTAACAGAACACAAAGTTGGTAGTGGTACGCGCCGGATTCTGAGTGGCATACAGCTTGCTGATGTTCGGACTCAGACCGGGATCGACCTCAAATTCACACTCCACAACCGAACTGTTGTTCATCGTATCCCAGGCACGGAATTTCAGTTTATGTTTTCCGGCAGACAGCTGTGACAGCATATAGGTGACTGTTCCCTCCTGATAATCGCCGAACTCATTGACATAAGAACTGTTCAGATTATAGCTGGTAGACGGGTTGTCGTCGATAATCAACTCCAGATCATGACCGATTCCGTTTCCGGTGGTATTGATACCGCTCGGATCCTTGAGCGACGCACGGAACATCGGAGCGGAATTGACACGCGCGCCAACCGGATTTTCGATATCATTGAGCCAGATACGGACTTCCGGTCCCAGCGTGTCGGTCAGCAGATCGCTGCCGGTACCACCCACCACGAACTGCTCGCAGTAGCCGTTGGCTTCTTCCTGACGGTCGGCACTAAGGGCGTAGAACACCATACGGCCATTCTCATCGGAATAGTTAATGTCGAGCGGTACAGGGAAGGTCATCGTGAAAGAGCCGCCCCGTATGGAATCAGTTCCGGAGAACAGGACCTTGTCGCGCGTAGTGAACTTGAACGGAGTGGAAGCTCCGGCATTGTTCTTACAGGTGACATCCTGTTCGCTGTCGTAAACCTGTGCGGTAACAGAACCGGTAAAAGCCGGCACACGGGTGCCGTCCATAGCCTCGACATGACCGCTGATACGCGCCAGATTGCCGGCAGACAGATTCGGCAAAGAAGCGGCGTCTCCGGAAACGCTCTGGCCGTTGATGGAATCGAGCACCACACGATAGGATGCCGAACCGATCATCAGAGCCGGATCGCCCAACAGGGCATAGTGCAGCTTGTTCTGTGTATTGTCAAAACCCATGTTTCCGGAAGGATTGAGCAGACTGACTTTGGCCATACGCACCGCGTCGCCCAGACGATAACGGCGGCCGTTGTCGTCACGGCCCAACAGGTAATGGGTGAAATAACGGTGCATATACTCATTGTCGTCGGCATAAACCGTACGTGCCGTACCATAGAACGCCAAAGCGGCAGCCGACGGGTTCAGAATAGCCGTTTCACCCACATTCTCCACACGACCGTCAAAAGGCATCACATCGCAGGCTGCCGTTACCCAAAGCGGCGTTTTGGTAGAGGTGAACTTCTTGAAGTCATCGAGCAACAACACAAATTCATGTGAAAAACCGTAAGTGGCGGCATGACCGGTGTAATTCATCACCAGAGCGCCTTCGTCCATCTGACGAAGAATCTGGTCGTGCACCTCAGGATAACTTTTACCGGTGGTGGAGGTCACCACGGAATAGGCATCCCAATAGATGCGGCGCAAATCGTACTCCGGATTATATTTCTCAATGTCCTGAGCAACTTTTTCGGCTGACTTCATATGTATGTTATCATCGCCGTCGTCACCCAACATGACAATGGTATTCTTCCAGGAACCGGCCTCGCGGTTTTCCATATAGTTGATGGTCTTGTCTACCAGATTACGGGCATCCTGCTCCGTAGTGACCGGAAAACGTCCGACTCCCAGGTCAACCTTTTCCGTCACAAGGGATGCACCCTCACCATCGTCGAGCAAGCCGAAATAATCCTCCATCACATAACAGGCTACGGCGCTGAAAGAATCATCGGACTCATAGCAGAGCAGATAATCTTCGGGAGACTCCTGCTTCCAGGCGGTACACAGCATACGGTTGTCCCATGCCGCATCGCCGAACAGGAGCAGATAACGGGGAGCCTCGTCGGGCGTAGCCGCACGGTCGTAAAGCATCTTCATGAAACGACGGTAGGCTGTGGCATCGGGAGTACCGGAAGAGAATTCGTTATAGATCTGATCGGCACGAACCACCAAGACCTTCATGCCGTCCTGACGGGCATGCGCTT
Organism: uncultured bacterium; assembly: GCA_905215575.1. Classification (GTDB taxonomy): domain Bacteria; phylum Bacteroidota; class Bacteroidia; order Bacteroidales; family Bacteroidaceae; genus Paraprevotella. Next base: position 49,424 of record CAJMQV010000006.1, read on the forward strand.
CGGCCAGACGCTCAGCCTGAGTCATGAGTTTGCCGCTTTGGGGCACGATGATGACCATATCGATCAGACTGTCGATGGCATGGAGATTCTGGTTGGCCACCTCGCCGACATATTCGGGTTTTGGAAATGTGGCATCTACGTCCACGGCCACATAGTGTCCCAAAGAGTAATCATCCTGGAAATAATAATCCGTACCGTTTGACTTACCGGTCATCTGTACCGTGGGATGAAGCGAATCGCCCAGTCGCCATACCGAAAGATTGCGACCGGAAGGATTGGAGAGAGTAAAGCCTGTAGACGTGGTATTCTCATTCCGGAAATCCAAGAAAGCGTCGTCAATCTCCAATTTACGGGTATAGTTCAGTTCCAGAAAGTCCAGACGGGCATGATTGCCTTTTGTGGTAGTCAGCTTGACCGCCGTCTGATCTCCCTGAATATCTCCCTTCAGATTATAAGTACGTTCTGCCGCTGCGCCTTTGGTATAGGTGCTTAAGGCATCGATAGAAAAAGAGGTCTGCGCAGAACCGTTTACTTCCGGCTCCACGGTAGTACGGGTGCTGGCACCTGCCGAGAAAGCCACACGCAGCGTGGCTTCTTGACTGCCTCCTACCGCTCCGGGAGTGGACAGATTATAGGTCTGGGTATTGCCATTATAATAATCATAGGAATCGAAAAGACGGCGACCTCCGGAATACCAGGCATATTCATCGCGCTCATAAAGCACCTGCTCGATGAACGTAGACACATTATTGCGTACGCTACCAGTATATTCGTCGGCGGTAGCAAAAGGCATTGGCGAGTCGCCCTCGGTCAGGAAATAACAGCCATAGGTGGCATAATTATTCACCGTGTGACGATAAAGTCCCGTAGTGGAACGAGCCCAGGACAGTGGTCCCCGGCCATAAAACAGCAGACCGTTCTTGCCGGAATACAGCGGCACCTCAGTCAGATCGTCATAATCCGTATCGGCATCGATCACCTCGTTCTGAAGATGACCGCCATAGCCGTAGAGCTTGACTTTTGAGGGATCGTTGAAACCCATCTTCTTCAAGTCGGAAGCGGTGAGCATATAGACTCCGTCCTCGGACACGCGGATCTTGACCCAACGCCCCTCTGCCAGTACGGACGAAGCAGCATAGCGCTCGGACGCCGACTTGACCGAAGCGGCACGGCGCTGCGCCGTCTTGGCCTTGCGGTCAATCTGTATCCGACAACTGAGTATCTTATAATAGCGACCGTCACGACGGACAATCGGAATAAAACGGACATCAAGATAACCCTGTTTGCGCGACACTCCTACCCGACTTTCCACTTCCGGAATTTCGGGAAGATCCTGCACCAAAGCGGAAAGACGCTCGGATTCGGAAGCCGTCAGAGGCTGCAGTTCGGGATAGGACACCGACACCTGATAATCATAGGACGCAAAATCGCTGTCGAGCGGAATGACTTCGGTGTAATGAGGCACTAAGGAGTCAATATGCAGAATATCCCAATCCAGATGCGTGAAATCCTGTGCCCGCCCCACAAGAGCCGTGCTGAAAAGAAGGATTCCGGGAAGTAAATGTCTGAGTTTCATTTTATTTTACATTAAAGGAAAGGACCTTGCGTCCTTCGATATAACCATCCAAATGCTGATCTATCGCTACCGGACCGACTCCTACAGGAGTGCCGGTAAAAATCAGATCGCCGATTTTCAGAGTAAAGAAACGGCTCACGTAGGCGATGATCTGATCTACGGTATAGAGCATGTCGCCGGTGTATCCACGCTGTACGGTGGTGCCGTCAATATCCAGATGAAAATTCAGATTCTGAATGGCGGGCAGCTCACCGACCGGAACAAAATCACCAATCACGGCAGAGTTGTCGAAAGCCTTGGAAAGCTCCCAGGGCTTGCCCTCGGCACGAAGACGCTGCTGCAGATCGCGCGCCGTGAAATCAATGCCCACCGTAACGGCATCATAATACCGGTGTGCAAAACGCTCGGCAATGTTCTTTCCCAAACGGCAGATGCGGACCACCAGTTCGGTTTCGTACTCGCAACGCTGTGTGAAATCGGGAATAAAGAACGGCTTGCTGTCTTTGAGCAATGCGGAATCCGGCTTGATGAATATCACAGGCTCTTCCGGTTTATATAACGTACCGTCGAGCTCTTTATTGTGTTCGGCATAGTTCATGCCCACTGCTAATATCTTCATTTTTTTCGTTTTATCCGTTTAGAATACAAAAATAAGACAAATCCGGAAAAAAACGGAGGGACAGAAGCAGGAAAATGAAAGAAAGGGACGAAAAAGAAACAAACCCGAGGTATGCCTGCTGGCATACTCCCGGGTTTTGTGAATCCGTAATATCTGAATGAATTTCAAATGAAATCCAAATTATTCAGCGCGCAAAGTGAAACGCTTGAAAGCAGTTACGGTGCAGTCCTTGTCAGCTTCCTTCAAGTAGTCAGCAACAGACTGCTTGTCGTTCTGGATAAAAGCCTGCTTCAACAAGCACTCTTCCTTGAACAACTTAGAGATACGACCCATAGCGATACGCTCGATCATGTTCTCTGGCTTACCCTCTTCGCGAGCCTTGTCAGCTGCGATTTCCTTCTCTCTTGCGAGTACATCAGCTGGGTAATCGTTCTCGTCGATTGAACGTGGGCTCATAGCAGCAACCTGCATAGCCACAGCGTGACCGTACTGAGGATCTACTTCCTTGTTCAGAACAACCAAAGTACACAACTGGTTCTTGTTCTGGTGGTTGTAAACTGAGATGCTTGGACCTTCAACAGTCAGGTAGCCATCCAGCTCCATCTTCTCACCAGTGATACCGCTGCGATCAACAACTGCGTCAGCTACAGTAGCGTTACCCATAGGAAGAGCCTTAACATCGTCCAGAGTAGCACACTTGTTGGCAACAGCCAGATCCAAGATATCCTTAGCCAATTTTACGAAATCCTCGTTCTTGGCAACGAAGTCAGTTTCACACTTCAAAGCGATGATGGCACCGAATCCGTTCTCAGCCTTAGCAACTACGCAACCTTCAGCAGCCTCGCGGTCTGAACGTTTTGCAGCTACAGCCTGACCTTTCTTACGGATGATCTCCATTGCCGCATCGATATCATTATTAGCTTCTTCCAAAGCCTTCTTGCAATCCATCATACCAGCACCAGACAATTTGCGGAGCTTGGTGATATCTGCCATTGTTACAGCCATGTTCTTTATATTTTAAAGTTTATAAATGGATTATGCTTCTGCAGGAGCCTCAGCCTCGTCAGCTTTCTCTACACGAGCCTTAGCTGAACGCTTGCGACCCTTAGCCTCGCCTTCGCCGGCAGCCTCAGCGTCAACCTTCTCAGCCTTACGCTCTTCCAGACCCTCAGCGATAGCAGCGCAGCAAGCCTCGAGGATAACCTCAACGCTCTTGTTTGCGTCGTCGTTTGCTGGGATTACGTAGTCTACGTTATCTGGGTTAGAGTTAGTATCTACGATAGCAAATACAGGGATACCCAAACGGTTAGCCTCGCGAACAGCGATCTGCTCCTTCAATACGTCAACGATGAACAGAGCTGAAGGCAGACGAGTCAGGTCAGCGATAGAACCCAAGTTCTTCTCCAACTTAGCACGCTGACGAGAGATCTGCAGGATCTCACGCTTAGACAAGTTTGAGTAAGTACCATCGTTGACGTA
>CAJMQV010000007.1 GCA_905215575.1 uncultured bacterium
GGGGGGGAGGGGGGGGTTTTTTTTAAAAAAGTCCCGCCACTTTTTTTGCCTGCAGGCATCTCCGGTTTCGCTTCCGCCCGCCCGCGGATTTTCTTCGTTCCGCATGCGGGTGAAAGTCTGTTTTTAGTGTAAAACTAAATAATCGTAATCTGCTTTCCGCTCCGGACTTTATCGTCCTTCTTTCTCCGAACTTTCCGTCTCCCTCTTTTGTTGTACGGGAATAAAAAAATAACCCTCGTATGATGAAGAATAAGAAAGTGGAGGCCAATCTGAGTATGGTGGTTTCCAAAACCTTTAGCGGATTGAACATGAATGCGTTGAAATATCTGCTTCCCGTATGGGTCAGTCCCCTTTCGGGAGTTACCCTCCGGTGCGTGTTTGCCGCCATTGCTTTCTGGATCATCGGGATGTTTGTCAAGCCCGAAATTTCCACCCGGAAAGAAAAAATATTCCTTTTTCTCCTGGGAGCCTTGGGCATCTATGGTTTCATGTTTCTTTATCTGATGGGGTTGAGTAAAACGACTCCGGTCTCGAGTTCCATTTTCACCAGTTTGCAGCCTATCTGGGTGTTTGTGATCGCCGTGGTCTTCTTCAAGGAGAAGATCAGTGCGATGAAGATAGCCGGTATCTCCCTCGGACTCGGCGGAGCCATTCTTTGCATTCTGGCTCAGAAGAGTGACGATCTGGCTTCGGACGCCCTGACAGGCAATATGCTCTGCCTGTTGAGTTCGATCGCCTATGCTGTCTATCTGGTGGCAAGTAACCGAATACTGAAGTCGGTCGGAATGTTTACAGTATTGAAGTATACCTTTGCCGGAGCGGCTTTTTCAAGCATCGTCGTTTCGGCTGTCACCGGTTTCCATGCTCCGGTATTTTCCGGGCCGTTACACTGGTTTCCGCTGTCGGTGCTCCTCTTTGTCCTGATATTCCCTACGGTTGTCAGCTACCTGTTGGTACCGATCGGACTGAAATATCTGAAGACTACCGTGGTGGCCATCTATGGGTATTTGATACTGATCGTGGCAACCATCGTCTCTCTACTCGTAGGACAGGACCGCTTCAGCTGGTCGCAGACCATTGCCATCGGTATGATCTGCGTCAGTGTCTATCTGGTCGAAGTGGCCGAGACGAAGGAGAAACCAGTCAGTAATTCAGATAAACCAAGTAGTCTCCCTCCGCATGGATCGTAAATTCGGTGCCTGTCGCTTCGTTCAGCGTACCCTGCCACCAGTTACTGAAGTCACTGAGCGGATATACCAGCCCATCGGCCCTCAGTCCGGTGGCGTTGAAGTTGAAGATGGAGATTTGCTGTCCGGGATATGACTTGAAACAGTTCCGCCCCGATGCCGGAATAAACATTCCGTGGTCCGTCAGCATCGTTACCTGCGCTCCTGCTTTCATATAGTCTATCAGCAGACTGATGTTTCCCAGGGTATGGTCTTCCCGTTTACCGGTTGCACCCACGAGGATGATTGTTTTTTTGCCTTGGTCGAGCAGGAAGTGTACCGCTTTGGTCTGATCGTTCGTCTCCTGGTCGTCTATCTGGTGGAAGATGGTCCTGAACCGTTCCTTGTTCTCCGGTGAGAGCGAGTCTCCGTCGCCGATGATGGCATCGGGTGTAAATCCCCTTCGGATGTGTTCGTCGGCGGACCCGTCGCAGCACACCACGTAAGGCGCCATAATCAGCATGGTTTCCGGCATTGAGTGGGTCGGATATTCGCCGTTGCCCAGTATGACGGCGTCCATATCGATATCATTTACTTTCATAATGCATCATTTGTTTCCATTTAAAGTAGCCAAAGATAGCGATTATTGAGTAAAGTCCGTAAAGAGCGGATGTGAAATAAAGCTCTTTATAGATGTAGAGTCCGCAACATACCACGTCGACTACGATCCATGCCCACCACTGTTCGACGTACTTGCGTGCCAGCATCCACATGCCGATGATGCTCAGCGCCGTGGTGAACGAGTCGAGCCAGGGGACGTTGCTGTCCGTAAACCGGATCAGTATCCAGGCGATGCCGAAGAAGGCTGCCAGGAATACCAGCAATAGGGGGAGGTATCTTTTCAAGGGTGTGTGCGTGATGGGCAGCTCGGCCCGGGTCTCTTTTTCGCTTCCCCGCATCCAGACCATCCAGCCGTAGGCGGCCGCGAGCAGATAGTAGATATTGATGCCGAAGTCGGCATACAATCCTGCTTGGTAGTATACAAATATATAGATGGCCGGCATGATGATGCCCGCTATCCAGAGATAAATGCTTGCCCGGTATTCCAGCCAAAGGTAAATCAGCCCGACAAGGGCACCTGTGATTTCGAGATAGTTCATGGCTTAGAAGCGGATCGAGAGGTTACCCATTACATTTGTACCTGCCTGGGCGGCATAGCCGGCATAATTATAGCGTTCGGGCTTGCCGTCCTTCAGCGTATAGCCGCTTCCGGCATACCCGTTGTTTTCATACTTTTCGTTGAAGAGGTTGTAGATGGTGAATCCCACTGTAACCGACTTCACGTGTCGCAATTGGAATGTATATGCCAGATTGAGGTTGCTCACAAAATAAGCATCGAGTGTCTGCTCTGCTTGCTTGGCATTGCTCATATACTGCTTGCTGACGTACTGTGACTGGAGGGCGGCTTCGAATCCTTTGTGGCTGAACGAGAAACGATTATTCAGTATAAAGTCCGGAGAGAAAGCGATCGGGGTGTTACCATGTTCCACTTCGATCGGGTTCTTCCACTCGTCTTCGTACAGTTTTTCGGTGAAGTTTTTCACCCGGTTCTTGCTCAGCGTACCGTTGATGTCCCATTGGAACCATCGGCATGGCTTAACTCCTAGCATCAGTTCTACGCCCGTCCGGTAACTGTCCGGCACGTTGCGTGCCATGGCTTCGCCTATTTCGTTCAATTCTCCGGTCAGCACCAACTGGTCCTTGTAGTCCATATAGTAGAAGTTGACTCCGGCGCTCAACCATGTGTTTCGGTAGGTATACCCCAGTTCGTAGTCGTACAGTTTTTCCGCCTTCGGATATTCGTCTGCGTTACCATCGGTATAGTTGTTTCGTGTAGGTTCTTTCTGGGCAACGGAGAAAGAGGCGTAAACCCGGTTGTTGGAGTCGATATCCCAGTTCAGTCCGGCTTTCGGGTTGAAAAAGTTGAAGTGATCGTTGACTGCGAGCTTTTGTAGTCCGTCAGTGTTGTAATCGTACTTGTCATTGTCACCGTGTATCTTATAGTTGATGTAGCGGTATTGCAGGTCGGCATACGCGTTGAGGCCTGCCACCAGATTGTAGTTGGCTTTCAGATAGAGGTTCCCGTCCGTCTTCTTGGCTTTGTTACGGTAATATTCGTGGTCGGGCAGCAACTCGCCGATATAGTTCTTCACCCAGATCACCCGTCCGAAGTGCCATCCGTCGTAGTAGTTCAGTGCGCCGCCCAGCGAAGCGTCCAGCTTCTCATTCCGGTAGTTCACCGAGAATACGCCGCCGCCAAAGTGATTGTCCATCTTCTTCTGCCGGATCAGGTCGCTTTTTTCCACTTCCTTTCCATCGTACATAAACGGATGCAGGCGATACTCTTTCAGGCTGCGATCCTCTTTATACTCCTGATAGTAGCCGTCCCCCTTTGTATAATGGAGTGCCGCATTCAGGTTCCATGCTGCCGAGAAAGTATGATTCAGCAAGAGCTGATAGTTCATTTGCAGGTAGTTGTCCGTCTGGTCTTTGTAAAAGCGGATGTGTCCGTCGTCATCTGTGTACATGCCGCATGAGTTGAAGCGTCGGCCATATTTCTTCATCTCTTCCTTAGTTGCATAATTCCAGGCATGATACGTCTTTTCTTTACCGCCGAAGGTGATGAACTTCACCGAAGTATTGTCGGCAAAATATCCACCCTGTGCGTAGAAAGAGTATAGGTCTACTGATGCCCGGTCTATGTATCCGTCCGTACCGATGTTGGACAGGCGGGCATCGAATGCCCAATGATCCTTCAGCAGTCCCGTCCCGAATTTTACTGTCTCTTTGTGAGCGTTGAAGCTACCGTACGAGGCGTCTATTTCGGCATAAGGTTGCATTGAAATACCTTCCGTCTGCATATTGACACTGGCTCCGAAAGCGCCTGCGCCGTTGGTCGATGTACCCGCACCGCGCTGCACTTGTATATCCTTTACGGACGAAGCAAAGTCGGGCATATTTACCCAGAAGAGTGTATGGCTTTCGGCATCATTCATCGGGATTCCGTTGGCTGTGATGTTGATGCGTGTCCCGTCTGTTCCCCGTACGCGCAGTGTGGTGTAACCGATACCTGCTCCGGCATCACTGGTGGTCAGTGCCGAAGGAGTCATACTGAGCAGAAAAGGGATGTCTTGCCCGAAGTTCTGCTTTTTGAGTTCTTCTTTCGAAACGTTGGTGAATGCCACCGGGGTTTTTGAAGTGGCACGTGTGGATACTATCTGCACCTCTTGCAGATTTACTACTTTCAAGCTGTCTGTCTCGCCCGCTTGCGCGAAGACACTTGCTCCGGCCATCAGACAGCCGGCAAAAATCATCTTTTTCATGTTGCTAATTTGTTTTTCTCTACGCCGGCATTACCCGGATCAGGTCAAAGGGTATGTTCTCAGCCCGTCATGTTAAGGCACCCCTACTAAGTGAATCGGCGGCAAATTTACGCTTTTTGCTTGTGTAAAGCAAGAAACACTTCGCTATTTGATAAAAACATTGTAGCTTTGTCCGCTGTTATTAAATGGACAAACTCTAAAATTGTATTATTATGCTACTATTCCAAACTACACAACAAGTCGCCGATTCCCTGCAAGTGGCGGCTGAGAAGCTGGACCAGGCTATAGCCCAGGCAGACGGGCTCGATAAGTTGGGACTGATCACCCAACAACTGATAGACTCGGGCATACAGGCCGGAGGACATATTCTGAAAGCGGTCATTGTATTTTTGGTCGGACGTTTTCTGATCCGGATGCTGAACCGTCTGGTCGGCCGGGTGATGGATAAGAGAAACGTGGATATCAGTATCAAGACTTTTGTAAAGAGTCTCGTTAATATCCTTCTTACCGTACTATTAATTGTTTCCGTGGTAGGCGCATTGGGCGTCGAGACGACTTCGTTTGCTGCTTTGCTGGCTTCTGCCGGTGTGGCTGTCGGTATGGCGCTTTCCGGTAATTTGCAAAATTTTGCCGGCGGACTGGTTATTTTACTGTTCAAACCCTATAAGGTAGGTGACTGGATCGAAGCACAAAGTGTTTCCGGTACGGTCAAGGAAATCCAGATATTCCATACAATCCTGACAACTGCCGACAACAAGCTCATCTATGTGCCCAACGGGGCTTTAAGCAGTGGAGTGGTGACTAACTATAGTAACCAGAAGACCCGTCGCGTTGAATGGATCTTTGGCGTCGATTATGGTGAAGACTATAATAAGGTGGAAAAAGTGGTACGTGAGGTGCTGACCGCCGATAAGCGTATTCTCAATGATCCTGCTCCGTTTATAGCTCTTCATGCGCTGGATGCCAGCAGTGTGAATGTTGTAGTCCGTGTTTGGGTGGAGAGTAGCGATTATTGGGGCGTTTATTTCGACATAAACAAGACGATTTATGCTACGTTCAATGAAAAAGGCATCAATTTTCCCTTTCCGCAACTTACGGTTCATCAGGCTTCGAATTGATGAATATTCAAAACGGGGTTGTGTCAAAATGCTGACACAACCCCGTTTTTTTGTACTTACTCCATCGGCTGATAAATGCTTACGTAACATAAATCTTTGATAATAACCGCTTGTGCAGTTTCGTCATTGCGTACAATGTGAATAGATTTGCTATTAAAGCTACGGGCTTTCTGTTGTGTCGTGGCAGGAAGTATCAGATAAATATATGATGCAGGCATGTTCTGACAGTGTTTGAGATAAATGGAAAACATCTTGCTTTTTAATGTCTCAGGCTTGTACATTCCCATAAAGTCTTTCCATTGCCCTTCTTTTTCTTCGGTTATGGCGATGCAGGTGTCTGCCTGCAAGATGATGTATCCGGTGTTGTCATTGGAAGAATCGCTTGTGGTCTTTCAACTATACTTTGCCTTTACTGAACCGCTGGTCGATGGAGGTGACTATGGCAGCGGTGCTGTCGGCGTGAATGATAGAGTCATTATAGGTTTTCTGCCCATTGACTGATGAGTAGCTTATTAGGCAACAAACCACTGGTAAGTATAAGTTGTGGATAATGTTTTTCATATTCTATATGAAATAACTTTCCAAATGCAAAGAAAGATATAAAAAATGGAATCTGAGAAATTATTTTGATTTTCTTTCTATAACCATGTCTGTTCTCCTTTCTCAATCAACTATTGTTTTCAAACATTCCTCAAGAAGAATATAAAAAGACTTAAAGCAGTAAGGGTTGGGTTGTTTTTTTGTGTCATAGGTTATGTGAACATATAAATGCAGACTTATGAAAAACAAAATTCTTCTTTTTCTTCTGTTGTTGATGAGTTGGCCGATGTATGCGGTCACTCCCAAAGAAACCTTCGAGGTAGGTAAACGTACATTCTTGCTGAATGGCAACCCCTTTGTAGTAAAAGCTGCGGAGTTGCACTATGCACGCATTCCGGAACCCTATTGGGAACACCGAATCTTGATGTGCAAGGCGCTTGGTATGAATACCATCTGTTTGTATATGTTTTGGAACTACCATGAACAACAGGAAGGGAAATTCGACTTTTCCGGTGAAAAGAATGTGGCTAAGTTTTGTAAATTGGCTCAGAAACATGGCATGTATATCATCCTGCGTCCTGGTCCGTATGTGTGTGCGGAATGGGAGATGGGCGGACTGCCTTGGTGGTTGCTCAAAGAGAAAGATATGAAAGTGCGTTCGTTGAACCCTTATTTCATGGAGCGTACGGAAATCTTTATGAAGGAATTGGGTAAGCAACTGGCTCCCCTCCAGTTGGCCAACGGTGGTAATATCATCATGGTGCAGGTAGAGAATGAGTTTGGCGGATACGGGGTTGACAAACCTTATATGACAGCCATCCGTGACATTGTGTGTCGTGCAGGTTTCGACAAGTCCGTACTTTTCCAGTGCGATTGGGACTCTACGTTTGAGCTGAATGCTTTGGACGATTTGCTTTGGACGCTGAACTTCGGTACAGGTGCCAATATCGATAAGGAATTCAAGAAACTCTCTACCGTACGTCCTGATACTCCACTCATGTGCAGTGAGTTCTGGTCGGGTTGGTTTGACCATTGGGGCAGGAAGCACGAGACCCGTCCGGCCGAGAAAATGGTGGAAGGTATCAAGGATATGCTCGACCGGAACATCTCTTTTAGTCTTTATATGACACATGGAGGTACCACCTTCGGTCATTGGGGAGGTGCCAATTCTCCTACCTATTCTGCCATGTGTTCTTCATACGATTATGATGCTCCCATTAGCGAAGCCGGGTGGACCACTCCCAAGTATTACCTTTTGCAGGAGCTTCTTGGCAAATACCGCAGTCCTGAGGAGAAGGAGTGTCCCGTTCCCGAACCGTTCCCCGTCATCGAAATACCCGCCGTGGAACTGAATGCGGCAGCTCCCCTTTTTGAGCAACTGCCCGATTTTGTTCAAAGCGAACAGGTGAAGCCGATGGAAGACTTCAACCAAGGATGGGGAAGCATTCTCTACCGTACCACGTTGCCTGCTACAGAAGCCAATACGCTTCTCCGCATTACCGAAGCACACGACTGGGCACAGATATATGCTGATGGCAAATTGCTCGGTTATCTGGACCGCCGGAAGGACGACAATCAAGTGATTCTGCCGCAACTGCCGGAAGGCACACAATTGGATATATGGGTTGAAGCCATGGGACGGGTCAACTTTGGAAGCACCGTTCACGACCGGAAAGGCATCACTGAGAAGGTGGAGCTTATCAAGCCGGACAAACAGGCTGTTACTCTCAAGAACTGGAAAGTATACAGCATTCCCGTGGATTATAAATTTGCCGCCCGCAAAAAGTATTCGTCTAATAGCCGTCTGGAAGGCCCTGCTTACTACAAGGCGACTTTCAACTTGACAAAGACCGGAGATACGTTTATTGACATGAGTACTTGGGGGAAAGGTATGGTTTGGGTAAATGGACATGCTTTAGGCCGTTTTTGGGAAATCGGTCCCCAACAAACGTTGTTCTTGCCTGGATGCTGGTTGAAGAAAGGAAAGAATGAAATCATCGTACTCGATTTGAAAGGACCGTCGGAGGCTGTTGTCAAAGGTCTGAAGACCCCGGTGCTGGATATACTGCGTGAGAAGGAGAGAAAGAATCGCCAGAAAGGAGATACGTTGGATTTATCTCAGGAAACGCCGGTCTATAAAGGAGCTTTTGCACCCGTTGCCGGATGGCAGGAGGTGAAGTTCGCCCAATCAGCACAAGGACAATATTTCTGTTTGGAAGCCTTGTCGGCGCAAGATGGTAAGACAGAGGCCACCCTTGCCGAGTTGGAGATATTAGGAGCTGATGGCAAGCCCATTCCCCGCGAACAATGGAGAATACGCTATGCCGATAGCGAAGAAACTTACGGGGTCAACGCTACTGCCGACAAGATATACGACCAGCAAGAATCCACCTGCTGGATGACCCAAAGAAGAATCCCTTATCCGCATCAGGTGGTAATTGATTTGGGTGAGGTGAAAACGGTGACGGGATTGCGTTACTTGCCATCGTTTGAGAAAGGTAATCCGGGGATGATTAAAGATTTCTCGGTATATGTCAATAAACAGGCGTTCCGTTATTAAATAGTAAGTGTTGTATGGCAGGAGTTGATAAACTCTTGCCTCCTGCACATCAAATATCAATAATATCAGTAAAAACAAAGTCTCTTGAAGGTAAAGTGTTTTTTAAAATCAATAGGTAGTTTATATATAATGATTGAAATCGAAAACTGGTCTTCAATTCTTCTAACCTTTAAAACGTATGAATATAACACAAAATGAAAGTTCAACAGAATGAGATTTGTTATATTACTGTAAGGGTTTGTCGAGCGTGCGGAATCGGTGTGTTGTGGAAACACGGCACGATGATTCCATCGGCAAATCAAAAGAATCACTTCACATAACTATGACCTTTGCAAATATGAAATACATGTATTATTTACTTTCACTCCTGGTTGTCTGCTTGTTCGGCCTCTCGGACATGTATGCGCAGCAACCGATAGATTACGTCAACATGCGTATTGGTACAGATGGTGAGCATCGCACCGAATATGGAGGAACCGTGCCTGCCGTCACTACCCCTTTTGGCATGACACAATGGTGTCCCGTCACCCGTATCAACGGTATTTCACGGACGATGTATCACAACAAGGATTCTCTGTTGTTGGGTTTTATGGCTACCCACCAACCCGCTGTCTGGATGGGCGATTATGGCTATATGACCCTGATGCCCCAATGCGGCTCGCTCAAACTGAAACCATCGGAACGGGGAGTCAGACTGGACCGTACCCAAGAAGTGCTTACTCCTTATTATTATAAAGTGACCACTTCGGAAGGTGGAGAGCAGCAGCAGATTGCCACCGAACTGACAGCCACTTCGCGTGCCTCGTTCTTCCGTTTCAGATATCCCAAGCAGGAGAAAGCTCTCTTGTACCTCGAAGCCGGACGAGGCAAGCGGGGAGGCGGCATTGAGATATTTCCTGAAAAGAGAGAAATACACATCTACAACGAAGACAGGCATGATGCCCATTTAGGACCGGAAACTCCTGATTTAAGAGGGTACTATGTATTGAAGTTTTCTGCTGATTTTGCAGACTATGGCGTTTGGAAGGACTCTCTTGTGACCGCAGGGAAAACTCAGGAAGCAGGAACCTCCGCAGGCGGATATGTGGCATTTCCTGCCGGTACGGAAATGATGGAGCTGCGGATTGGCAGCTCTTTTATCAGTTTTGAACAAGCCGGAGAAAATCTTGCCAAAGAGATTCAGAAAACAGCCTTTTTCGGGCAGATAGTAAAGAAAGTCCGTACAGCCTGGAATCGCTCCCTTTCCAAGATTAAGCTGAAAGGCGGTACGGAAGACGACCGCGTTTTTTTCTATACTGCTTTCTTCCATACGCTTCAATATCCCCGTGAGTTCTCGGAATATGGCAGATACTATAGTCCGTTCGACGGGAAAGTGCATGAAGGAGTTTCCTACAATGCCTATTCCTTGTGGGACACCTTCAGAGCCGAACATCCTTGGCTGCAATTAGTAGCTTCGGAACGTGTTGATGACATGATAACCTCGTTGGTACAAATGTACGAGGAAGGCGGCTGGATTCCTAAATGGCCCAACCCCACTTACACCAATATCATGATTGGTACCCATGCGGATGCAGTCATTGCTGATGCCTACGTGAACGGTTTCCGTAACTATGACGTGGAGCAGGCCTACAAAGCCATCCGCAAGGATGCCTATGTACCTCCACTCTATGACGATAAGAGCAAATGGGGCGACAGAGCACTTTGGAACGGGCAATACGAAGCACGTGGTGGACTGACCAACTATTTGCACAAAGGATACGTAGCTTCCGATTGTACATACGAGTCCGTGGCGCGTACCCTGGAGTTTGCTTTGGATGATTATTGTATTGCCCAAATGGCAAAAGGGTTGGGACATACGGATGATTATGTCGATTTGATGAAGCGCGCTTCCAACTATAAACATCTGTACAACTCGGAGCTGAAATTCTTCCAAGCCCGTAAGGCAGATGGTACGTGGGACCAAGCCCATGTGGGATTTACCGAAGGGGCCAATTGGACCTACCGCTTCTGTGTGATGCAAGATGTGCCCGGAATGATTGACTTGATGGGAGGCAGTGACGCTTTCATGCAGCTCTTGGACCGGAATTTTGATGAAAAGCATTACCGTCACGACAATGAACCGGGGCATCATTATGCCTATTTGTATAACTATTGCAATCGGTTGGACAAGACCCAGTCCCGCCTTCGGACCATTCTGAAAGATAACTATAAGAACGCTCCCGACGGCCTGTCCGGTAACGATGATTGCGGGCAGATGTCAGCGTGGTATCTTTTTAGTGCATTGGGCTTTTATCCCGTCACTCCGGCATCGGGTATGTACGCGTTGGGTATTCCTCATTTTGAGGAGATACGTCTTCAACTTCCCAATAAGCGAGTATTGAAAATACGTGCCAAAGGTTTGGAGTCGTATCATACATTGGATGATGTGTGTTTGAATGGTAAAGCGCTCGATTCTCCCTTTGTGAAAATCAGTGATTTGTTGGAGGGTGGTGTATTGGAGTTCTGTCCGAAACGTTGAGGTCGTGAAATATGATATTATATTAATTATTTTATACTAAGAACATGAAAAACAAGTGTATCTTGAAGTGTGTGCTGTTTGCTTTAGTCGCTTTTAACAGCTTGGCAATCATGGCACAGACTACGCAACAGGCTGCAAAGCCAGAAAAGAAATTCCTCCAACCCGAAAGGGTTCGGTATGATGGTTCGTGCATGACCATTGAGGGAAAAGACATTTTTATTTATAGTGCAGCTTTCCATTACTTCCGTTGTCCGGAAGAATTATGGAGAGACCGTTTCCGTCAAATCAAGGAAGCCGGATTCAATACGGTGGAGACATACGTGCCTTGGAACTGGCATGAGAGAATCATGCCGTCCGGCTTAAACGATAATAGCCACTTTGACTTCTCCGATGTGAAGCGTTGGCTGAAGATGGCGCAAGAGGAGTTTGGACTCTATACCATCGTTCGTCCGGGGCCTTTCATTTGCGCTGAGTATTCGGGAGGAGGATATCCGCGTTGGTTGGCAAAGTTCTGTCCGGGCGGAATGGACGACTTCTGGTTGAGAAGTGCGGACCATCGCCACATCAGCTGGTCGCAACATTGGTTTGATGCCGTTTGCAAAGCGTTGGCCGACGAGCAAATCACGCGCAAGCCGGTGGGCGAAAAGGGAATTATCCTGATTCAGATTGAAAACGAGTATAACCATCATGGATGTTACGGTAAGGAAAAACTGTTGAAAGCACTATACCAGTCTGTACGGAAAAGTGGGATGGATATTCCTATCTTTACCTGTCTGACCAATGAGTGCCGTAGCAGCGAAGATGTGGAATTGTCTCAGGTTTTTGACAGCGACAACTATTATGTAGGGCTTTCTTCAGCTCCCGACTGCGCGTATCGCATGGCGAACCTTAGGAAGGAGCAACCGGATGCACCTGGATTTGTGACGGAACTCCAAGGCGGATGGTTCTCGTTGGTGACCGGTAGATTGAGCGAAGACCATTATTCCGATGCCCGCCACTTCAAGGCGGTGGGCTTGATGTCCTTATTAGGAGGTGCAGGTGGCATCAACTATTACATGTTCTTTGGCGGTACCCATTTTGCCGGTTGGGGAGCACGAGGCATGACGACCAGCTATGACTACAATGCAGCCATACGCGAGAATGGTGCGCGGAGCGACAAATACTTTGAGGCAAAGGCCATCGGGCAGTTCATCCAGGCATTCGAGCCGCAATTGGTCCGTTCCGAAGGCGGTCCTTGTGCCATGGAGGGTGGAGCGAAGTCGCTCTTCGGCGGTGTACGCGTAGCGGTGGACGGAACACGCTTTGTCTTTCTGCACAACACAGACCCCAAAAATGCCATTCGTGGAAAGGTACGCTTGTTGCCGGGTAAGATGAATCGCCCTGCCACACCGATGTATAACATCAACCAGCATGGCGAGAAGGTGTTGATAGCAGCTTCGGAAGCTGCGGATACCGACTCTGTCACCGTTTCTCCCATCAACGTTTCCTACGACCTGCCTGCGTTGGGTACGAAAGTGTTGGTGATTCCTGCCGGAAAGCCGGAAACGAAAGGCGAATGGTGGCCGCAGGAGCAGATACGCCCCTTGCGCCCTGCCAAACTTCCCCAACCGGTACGCATTGCTTCTGCCTTGAAAAAGGAAGATGCCTTTGCCAAGGCAGACTGGAAGCAACTCCCTCGCTTGGTATCATTACCCGACTTGGGTGTCAATGATTTCCGTTACAGCCTGTACCGTGCGCAAGTCAGCCTGACCTCCCGTCAAGTTGCCGAAGAACGTTTCCTCTTATTCAATATGTTTACTCGTGACATTGTATCAGTAGCGGTGAACGGAAAGCAGGCGAAACGTCTCTTCCCCGACAGAGCCGATGCGCAGTCCTGGACCACACGCGACTGCTTCGAACGCATCCGTCCGGACGAGTACGACAACCGTTTCGACGTATCGGGCTTACTGAAGGAGGGTGACAATGAAATCCTGGTTGTCTATGAAAACCTGGGTCATGCTCATGGTTACGTGCCTATGGAAGAATTGTCCGGTATCAGAGAGGCTGGTTTGTCACTGACCGAAACAGCCTTGACTCATCCCCTGGAGTGGGAGTATGCGGCAGATGCAGCCGGAGTGGCCCAAGGATGGAATCTGCCGCAATTCGCACCGCAGGATTGGCAAAACGTATCGTTGGACGTGACCTGTGAGATTCCTGCCAAAGGAAACGGCGTACAGCCGAAAGCCGAGCCGGACGGATTGTTCATTTGGTACCGGATAGAGTTTGAACTGCCTGGCCAGAAGAAAGGCGAATGGATTCCCTGGCTGGCACGCATCAATGCCTCGGGCAATGGCTATATGTGGCTGAACGGAAACAATATTGGACGCCACTGGGAAGCCGGTCCGCAACGTGAGTTCTTCTTGCCTGAATGCTGGCTTAATTTCGGTGGAGGAAAGAAGAACGTGCTGGTAATAGGATTGCGCCAGACTGCCAATGGAGCTGTATTGAAAGCCATGGAGATAGCTCCTTACCGGAATATGGCAGAAATAAGGAAATAGAAGTAAAATCTGAAAAATAGAAAAAAATCTATCTTCTTCCTACCTTCTCCCTATCTGCTCCGTCTGTATAGGTAGGGAGATGATACGGAGATGCTATGGGGCAGATAGGAGGAAAACTGAAAGATAGAACATTTTTAATAAATAATAATTGGTTATGAATATTAAGAATACCCTGTTGGCTATGTGCCTTTGCGGCATATCAATACTTCCGCTGGAAGCACAACAAGTATGGACACCGGACAACGGTGACGGTACATTTACCAATCCCCTGATGTGGGGCGACTGGCCCGACCCGGATGTAATCCGCGTGGGCGATGATTTTTATTTAGTATCCACCAGTATGCACTATGTGCCGGGTTCTCCGGTAGCCAAATCGAAGGATCTGGTGAATTGGGAAATTGTGGGCTATGCCGTGGACCGTTATGATGAAGACCCACGCTATGACATGCAGGGAGGAAATCTCTACTTGAACGGTTCGTGGGCAAATTCCCTGCGCTATCATAACGGGAAGTTCTATGTGGCTTTCTGCACCCCTTACGGTTGGGGCAGGGAGACCGGACACTTCTCCGTCTGCGAAGCCGAGAAACCGGAAGGACCGTGGAAGCGGACCATCTTTCCGGAATATCTTTACGACCCGGGATTGTTTTTCGATGATGATGGCAAGGTATATGTAGTGCACGGACAGCGCAAATTGTACGTGACCGAACTGAATGCCGATGCTCGCTCTGTAAAGAAAGAGGCTGTTGAAATCTGGAACAAAGGAGTGGACGATAGCCATGGTTCGGGTAAAAGCGCCGGCATGGAGGGTTCGCATGTCTATAAGATAAACGGTATGTACTATATCACTTGTCCGGCAGGTGGCACTGAAGGATGGCAGGTTTGCCTTCGTTCCAAGAACATCTACGGGCCTTACGAGCATAAGGTCATCATGCAGGACGACAGCTCCTACCCGCCCAATGGCTTGCACCAGGGAGGAATGGTGCAGCTGAAAAACGGTGACTGGTGGTTCATCATCATGCAAGACAGAGGAGCGATAGGACGTGTTCCTTACTTAGTGCCGGTGACGTGGAAAGATGGTTGGCCCATGCTGGGTGTCGATGGCAAAGACGCCATCACTTACAAGAAACCGGAAGTGGGAAAGACATACAAGATACAGTCGCCTGCCACTACGGATGAGTTCAGCGCCAAACGTTTGGGTTTGCAATGGCAGTGGAACCACAACCCGGACAACGCCAAGTGGTCGTTGACCGAGCGTCCGGGCTACATGCGTCTGAAAGCTTCGCTGGCAACCGACCTCAAGAGTGCGCGCAACACACTGACACAACGCGTCCAGGGCCCCAGCTCCGAAGGAGTGGTAGAGATGGAACTTGCCGGACTGAAAGACGGAAACGTGGCGGGCTTCGGTGTATTTCAGTTCCCATACGCCTACGTAGCCGTGCAGCAGGAAAGCGGCAATCGCAAACTGGTGATGTGCAACGACGGTAAGATTATAGAAACTGCCATTGAGAACCTCAAGCAAGACAAAGTGTGGATAAAGGCACGTGTCACCGACAAGGATTTCACCGCCCGCTTCTATTATAGCTTGGACGGTGTCACTTTCCGTCC
The DNA here is from genome assembly GCA_905215575.1 of uncultured bacterium. Lineage (GTDB taxonomy): Bacteria > Bacteroidota > Bacteroidia > Bacteroidales > Bacteroidaceae > Paraprevotella. Next base: position 15,428 of record CAJMQV010000007.1, read on the forward strand.
CATCGGCGATGTGCTGAAGATGAATTTGGGCTTGTACTGGACGGCAAATCGCTTTGCACTGTTCAACTTCTCCACAAGTGCCGAGGGCGAGGGAGGATTTGCCGACTTCAATTGGTTCCGTTTTCATGGGAAATAGTAAACCGATTCTCAATAGCCTGATTGATAGTGTATAAGGAGTCCCACCTGTTCCTACTATGGTGGGACTTTTTTCCCATCGTAATGGGAACTTTTTCCCAATAAGGAGGGAATTCTTTCCCATCTTGTTGGGTATTTTTTTTCCGCTCTTTCTTTCCCCATCTGCATCTTCTTTTACCCGGTGGCGGAATTGAGTAATAAAGTCTGAATTTCATTCCGCCAATGAATATGAATAAAATATTTTTCAGTGTAGAGTAAGGGTTACTCCTCTTTTTTGTGTCATATAGTTGAAACAAGGTTTTGTGCATCCTTTTAAACGGGGTTGCACGGCCTTAAATCTTTAATTAATTAAAATCTAATAAGTATGTTTAAAATCGTAAGAACGGTCAGTTCCTTGCTATTGACAGCAGCTCTTTGTTCCGGTGGAACGGTGTATGCGGCAGACAATGCAGTAACTTCTGTGACCGCAACCTCTCAGCAACAAAAAACTTTGAAAGGAACCGTTAATGATGCATTTGGCCCATTGGTAGGTGTGTCGGTAGTAGTAAAAGGTACAACAAACGGTGTCGTAACGGATTTGGATGGTAATTTCACCTTGAATGTAAATGAGGGTGACATTCTTCAGATTTCTTTTATAGGATATGCAACACAGGAAATTAAGTATACCGGACAGCCTTCGCTAACTGTGAAACTGCAGGAAGATACACAATTATTGGAAGAAGTTGTAGTAGTGGGCTATGGCACACAGAAGAAAGTCAATATGACCGGTTCGGTGGCACAAGTGGATAGCAAAATGTTGGAAAGTCGCCCGATACAGAATCTTTCTACCGGCATTCAAGGCTTGATGCCGGGGGTTACGGTAGTGGCTGGTAGCGGTCTGCCCGGACAAGATGGAGGTACCATCCGTGTGCGTGGTGTGGGTACGCTGAACTCTGCCGACCCTTATATCCTGGTAGATGGTTTGGAAACCGGTACATTGAACTCCGTGGACCCTAACGATATTGAGAGTATCTCTGTGTTGAAAGATGCCGCTTCGGCTGCCATTTACGGTTCAAAAGCATCTAATGGTGTAATCTTGATTACGACCAAACGTGGTAAGAGCGGTAAGCCGCGTATCAACTATAACGGTTATGTCAGCATACAGAATCCAACTATGTTGCAAGACCTGATGAGTTCATACGATTATGCTCGCCTGTATGACAAGGCTCGTGTGGAGTATGGTTTGGAACCTCGTTTTGACAAAGTGGGTGACGGAAAGATTTATGAGAAGTTTAGAGACGGATCGGATCCTTATAACTATCCCAATACAGATTGGTATGACTTGGCTTACCGCACCGGATTCCAGCACAATCATAACGTGAATGTGAGTGGAGGTACGGATAACCTGAAATACATGGCCTCTGTGGGCTATTTGCATCAGGATGGTACGTTGCCCAACGCTGAACGCCAACAGTTCAATGGACGTATGAACCTGGATGTGAAGTTGAATTCCCGTCTGAATGTACGTGTCAACATGGCTTATATCAACAATGATTATTCTGAACCGAATTCTTCATACGGTGGCAGTGGTTCCGGACAGATTGTGATGCGTCTGGGCAAGATGGCTCCCTGGATTGTGGGTCGTTACGAAGATGGCACTTGGGGCACGTTCTCGGACGGTAGCCCGTTGGCTTGGTTGGATGTGGACCAAACGGTGAGACGTGAAAATCAGAACTTCTCGGGTACGCTGTCGGCTGACTACAAGATTGTAGATGGATTGGTAGCCACACTGACCGGTTCTTATGTCAACAACCAACAACACTACAAGGCTTTCCAAAAGTTCATCCAATACAACGCCAATAAGAAGAGTGACCCTAACAAGCTGAATGAAGACTACTATGGCTGGCATCGCGCCACTTTCGACGCTTTGCTGAACTATGACAAACAATTCGGACTTCATGGTTTGAAGGCGATGGCAGGTTGGCATACGGAGAAATATACCTATAATGAAACAAAGGCTGAACGTAAGAATTTCCCGAACAATGACCTTACGGATATGAATGCCGGTGATGCCTCCACGCAAAAGAACAGTGGGCTTTCTCGCGAATTGGCCATGATTTCCTGGTTTGGTCGTATCAATTACGACTATGCAGGCAAGTATCTGTTTGAGGCAAATATTCGTGCCGATGCCTCTTCCCGTTTTGCCGAAGGCCATCGTTGGGGCTATTTCCCCTCTTTCTCCGGTGCATGGCGTATCAGCGAAGAAGAGTTTATGAAAGATGCAAGAGAGTGGTTGACCAACTTGAAGCTCCGTGCTTCTTATGGTAACTTGGGTAATCAGTCGGCCTTGAACGATTACTACCCCTGGATGAACAATTATGACTTGTCCGCTAAGTATCCGTTCGGTGGAAGTTTGCAGCCAGGCTATTATCAAAAGAATTATAAGATTGCTACTATTTCTTGGGAAAAGGCCCGCACATGGGGAGTAGGTTTCGATGCTACTCTTTTGGACAAAGTGACTGTGGCTTTCGATTACTACGACCGCAAGACTACGGGTATCATTATGGACGTGCCGGTTCCCCCCGAATTCGGTTTAGGTGCTTACAAGGACAATGTGGGCTCTATGGTGAACCGTGGTATGGAATTGACCGTAAGCTATAATGATAAATGGGGCGACTGGTCATTTGGCGCTACTGCCAACCTGGCTTACAACAAGAATAAGATTCTGGATTTGGACGGTGTATCTTCGTTGGTGGACGGTGACTTGAAAATACGTCAGGTAGGCGAGGCCTTCAATACGTATCGTCTGTATAAGACGGAGGGTTTCTTCCAGTCCGATGCGGAAGCTAAAGCATGGCAGGATAAGCATAAAAATGATCCTGGTTATCCTTTCAAAAAGAACTTCAAGGCAGGCGACTTGATTTATTCCGATGCAAACGGTGACGGCTTGTTTAATACCGACGACCGTGTATTGTGCGGTTCTTCCGACCCTTCCTATACGTTCGGACTGAACTTGAATGCAGGCTATAAGAATTTTGACCTTTCTATGATGTTCACGGGAGTAGCCGGTGTCAAGCGTATGATTGATACGAACGGATTTGGCGGGGAATGGAGCGGTGACGATGTTCATCCCAACAATATCTGGTTGGATGCTTGGACTCCGGATAACAAGAACGCCAAGATGCCTCGCATTGCCGTGAGTAAAACTTCAAACAATCTTGAGAATTCCGATTTTTGGTTGCAGGACGGCAGTTATGTACGTTTGAAGAATGTTCAGTTCGGCTATACACTTCCCAAGAATACAGTGAAGTCATGGGGTATTGAAAACATCCGTGTCTATTATTCGGGCGAGAATCTCCTGACGTTCCATAAAATGATGATTGATGCCGACCCCGAACTTGGCAGCCTCTATAGTTTCCCGATAAACCAGACTCATGCCATCGGTGTGAACATTACATTCTAAAATGTTGAACTTAAATAAGCATAGAAAAATATGAAACGAATAATTACATACATGATGGCAGGTGTTTCCTTGCTTGCCACTTCCTCCTGTTCGGATTTTTTAGATACCGTACCCTATGACGCATTGGCTCCTTCCAACACTTGGAAGACGGAAGATGATGCAGCGAAGTTCCTGACAGGCTGTTACGATGGCTGGATTGACGAAAAAGGTATCTTCTATTGGGATTGTGCCTCCGACTTCGGTTATAGTAACTTTTTGTGGGACAATTACCAGAGCATCGGTAACGGTACGATGGCTGCCGGTTTGAAGGAGGTAGCCGATTATTATAACTTTGGAAAGATCCGTAGCTGTAATGACTTTTTGATCAATATTGAAGATGTACAGTTTGCTGATGAAGCAAAAAAGAAAGACATGATGGCTCAGGTAAAAGTGATTCGTGCTTACGACTATTTTAATAAGAACTGGCAATATGGTGGAGTGCCTATCATCGATTCTTATACTTCGCGTGAGGAGGCTATTGTTCCGCGTAATACGGAAGCAGAAGTCAATAAATTTATCGAAGACGAGCTGGATGCTGCTATTCCCATGTTTTTGGAAGACAAGGCAAGCACCTCTGGCTACATCGACCGTGCCACGGCCTTGGCCGTAAAGATGCGTCATGCTCTTTATTACGGCAATTACGAGCGTGCAAAAGAGGCTGCGCAGGCTATTATCTCCATGGATAAGTTTGACTTGGAAGAAGATTATGCGCGCCTGTTCAAGTTGGAGGGTAGAGACTCCAAAGAGATTATCGCGTCCGTTCAGCATATTGAAAATTATTACGGTAACGGCTGGATAGGTACCATGTACAACAATGCTGATGGCGGCTGGTCATCCATGGTCCCTTCATGGAATCTGGTGGATGCCTATGAGATGGATAACGGTTTGACCAAAGAAGAGGCTGGCGCGTATTACGATCCTTCCCATCCGTTTGCCAACCGTGACCCTCGTCTTGCCATGAGTATCGCTTTCCCGGGTATGGACTGGGTAAAGGACAATGGTGATACGGAAATTCTCAACACTCTTGACGAGGTTCTTCCTTGGGACGTGAACAAAGACGGAAAGATTGACGAAAATGACAAGAACAAGAACTATCCTACCGCCGCTAACAACTCTTCCAAGACCGGTCTGACGTGGGGCAAGTACCTTTTCCCCATGACCCAGTATAATAACATGTGGGATACCAACACCAATACGATTCTTTTCCGTTATGCCGAGGTTCTGTTGAGCTATGCCGAGGCCGAGAATGAATTGAACGGTCCCTCTTCGGATGTCTATGATAAGCTGAACCTTATCCGTAAGCGTGTGGGTATGCCTTCTGTTGACGAGAGCAAATACGGCAGCCGTGAGACACTTCGCAATCTGATTCGCCGCGAGCGTTCGATAGAGCTGGCTGGTGAGGGGTTCCGTCGCGCTGACATCCTCCGTTGGAAAGATGCCTCCGGCAAGATGCTGGCCGAGACGTTGTTGAATGTTGCTATGGAGCGTCCTGCTGGTAAAATAGACTATGCTGAGAACGATCCTTATAAACGTGCTGTGATTAGCAATAAAAAGGAACTGATTGAGCCACGCGGCTTTGCGCCCCATAACAGATATTTGCCTATTCCGCAGAAGTATAGAGATGTGAACGATAAGCTGGAACAGAATCCGGGTTATTAATGATTAAAATTGGAGAATTCTTTGAATGGGGATTCTCCAATCAAAAAGAATAAGGTGAGGAGTGTGTGGAGTGGAATTGAATTGAATATATCACTTTATATACCCTTGCCTTTTTTATTCCACTACTATTAAATCGAGTATGAAGAAAAACTATTTACAGGAGAGTCCTCGGTTATGCCTATCCGTGATATGGCTTTGCATCGGTGTGGGGCTGTTTTTGTTTTTAGATTCGGTCTTTGCGTATCATTTTCGCTTTATAGAGCAATTCCGGTTGTTCCGCTTCAGTGCTGAATACGCTCAAGAACATTTCTCTTATCCCGGTGGTCCGGCTTTCTATGCGGCTTCTTTCCTCATACAGTATTATATACATCCGCATGCGGGGGCATTGATTTCAGCTCTGTTGGCACTGCTTGCTTGTATGGGGCTTCGGGGGATATGCCGTCATTTGGCTCCCCGGCGCAGTTTCCCTCTTCTTTGGTTGGTTGTCGGTATGTTGCCGTTGGTTGCCGAGCTTGACTCCAATCATCATTTGGAAGAAACGTTGGCGTTTCTGCTTTCCATTTACTCTTTTTATCTCTATCTCTGCCTGCCTCGCAGTGTGGTAAGGGTAGTTTACTTGTTGGCGGTGAGCTGGCTGGGTTTCTATTTGGCAGGTCCCATGTATGAGATGACCGTTTTGTCGGCGCTGGTTTACGAGTGTGTCGCCCGTTCATCCTTACGGAAATACTACCTGCTACTCCCGGTAAGCCTGTTGCCCGCCATACTCTATTATTGGGCCGGCAAGGGAGGCGAGTCAAGAGTGCTTTTCACGCCCGATGCCTACTATTCGTCGCGATTGCAGGCGCAAGCTGTTTCCTACTATGTGTGGGCAGCTTTACCGACGGTAGTATTGATAACAACCTTGTCGGGTTATTTAAAAAAAAATATGTCACACCGCTTGCAAACAGTCAGCGTGCTGCTGCAAACAGCATTGGCGTTCGGTGTGCTCTATGTCGGGTTCAGAACCGGCATCACCTATGCACAATACATCACAGAACAAGTAAATACATACAGCCGAGACGGTGCTTGGGGCAAGATTGTAGCAACTCCGCTCAATACGGGCAGATATCCACTGCATGCCGGTTACAAGAACTTAGCTTTGGCAGAAAAGAAACTACTGGGCGATTACCTTTTCGATAGTAAACAGCCAGGCAGTAAAGGTCTTTGCATGGATTGGAACCGCACTATAGATACTTCGTCATTGCTTAGTGATGTGTATTGGGCAATGGGCAATGTGGCGCAGGCACAACGGATGGCGTTCGAGGGAATGGTTGCTTCGGAATGGGCGGTCAATCCTCGCCTATTGTTGCGTTTGGTCAAGACCAATTTGATATTGGGACATCACCGGGTGGCTGCCAAGTATCTGCGTCCGTTGTTGCAGAGCTACGGCTATCGTGCGGAAGCGGAGAGGCTGAAGCGATTGGTTGGCAATGATGAAGCGGTGCGTGCCGATGCTGAATTGGGTCCCCGATACCGTTGTGTGGCAGCGCTTGATGGGTTATGCAGTGTTCATCCGGTAAGGAACTTATTGGACATTGTGGAGTCTAACCCCGATTATCCCACCTCTTTCCAATACTTATTGGGCCATGCACTGCTTTCCAAAGACTTGAATACCTTAGCCTACCTGGGCGAGACGTATGGCGGTGGTCCGGGGCTGACTCCCGTACCGTTGTTGTTGCAACAGGCCATTGTGTTGATACAAGAGACGAATCCGCAAGTATGTTCGTCGCAAAATCTTGTATCGCAGGCTGTAGCCGGGCAGTTTAAAGCTTTCAAACATCAAATGGAGCGGCTGAAAGAGAACAAGGCTTCATCGGCTACACTCCGGGCTGAGTTTGGAAATACATTTTGGTATTACTACCTGTTTGTATCATTGTCATAAATAAGAAATAAGATGCGTATTGTTCTTTTATCCGTTTTATTATTTGTACTTGCTGCTTGCTCCGGCAGTAAAGAACCTCGGGAGGCGCAGCCGTTGGATACTTTGCCAACCATTACTCCAGATTATGTAGATGTGACCATTCCTCCGCAAATAGCTCCTCTACGTTTTCAGTTGGCAGACTATGAGTCGGGTGTCGAAGCATTGGCCGTGTTGAAGTGTGGAGAGAAAAATATGGTGACCCGTGCAGACCGCAAAGGCAACTTCCTCTTTGACGAAGAGGACTGGAAAGAACTGCTTGACACGGCGACAGGCAAACAAATAGAAGTTCTGGTCTATCGGAAAGTAGAAGGCTTGTGGCAGTGCTATGCTCCTTTCCATTGGCAGGTGGCTGTAGAACCGGCTGACCGCTATCTGGCTTACCGGTTGATAGAACCTGGATATGTGTTGTGGAACAAAATGGGCATTTATCAGCGGGATATCACTACTTATCAGCAGAAAAGCATCATCGAAAACGACCTTACCCAGCATAACTGCATGAACTGCCATACTTTCTTGAATCGCAAGCCGCAGAAGATGTTGTTCCACATGAGGGCAGACCTCGGAGGAACTTACCTGATAGACAATGGCATCCCGGAAAAGGTGAAATTAGGAGATGACCCACACGTAAAGTCGCTGGTTTATCCTTCGTGGCATCCGTCCGGTCGCGTGGTGGCTTTTTCTGTGAATAAGACCCGCCAGGAGTTTCATCGTAACAACCCTAATCGGGTAGAGGTGTATGACAGCGAGTCGGACATAGTGTTGTATGATGTTCTTCAGAAAAAGGTACTGGTAGACTCTGTGTTGTTCTCTTCGTCGGCATTCGAGACTTTTCCGCACTTTTCGCCCGACGGTAAGCGGCTCTATTTTTGTTCCGCTCATGCCGTAGAGCGTATGCCAGAAGATTTTAAGTCGGTGAAGTACAACTTGTGCGCTATCGACTTCGATATAGAGACGCTCAGTTTCGGCACTCGTGTGGACACTATCTATCACAGTCGCTCCATGGGTAGTAGTGTCTCTTTTCCGCGCGTTTCGCCGGATGGTCGCTTCTTGATGTTCACCACTTCTTCTTATGGCAACTTCTCTATCTGGCATAAAGATGCCGACTTGCAGATGTTTGATTTGCACAAGGGCGAGTTTATCGATATGCAGCCGGCAAATAGTGATGACGTGGAAAGTTACCATTCATGGAGTGATAACGGACGATGGACGGTATTCAGCAGTCGACGTATGGATGGGCTTTATACACGTCCCTATCTGGTTTATGTGGATGCGGAAGGCAGACCGTCGAAACCGTTTGTGCTGCCACAACGCACTCCGAATTTCTATGATGATTTGCCGTTTTCGTACAATCTACCGGAATTTATTGTAGAGGAGGTGGATTTGGACGCACGGGAATTTGCGCGCTTTTCTAAAAACAATTAACCTGTTATATTAGTATGAATCACTCAAAATTATTGTTATTTCTATTTGTTTTATTCTGCTTGTGTTGCACAGCTTGCACCACAGATAAGGACACTCGTCAAGTGATTGACATGAACACCGGATGGGCATTCTTCCGGGGAGATGTGGAAAATGGTGCGGCGGCTGATGCCGATGTTACGGCTTGGATGCCTGTCAGCCTGCCCCATATCATGCAGTTGGAAACCAAGCATTGTGGTGGAAACTCCATTTACGATGGGGTGGGCTGGTATCGCCGCTACTTCAAGATGCCCGCGCAGGCAAGAGACAAGCGTGTGGTGGTGGAGTTTGAAGGTGTAATGACTAATTGTGAGGTTTATCTCAACGGTGAGAAGATAACCGAACACCATGGAGGCTACATGGGATTTGTAGCAGATATCACCGACCGTATCGACCGTAAAGGTACCAATGTCCTTGCTGTCCGAGTGTCGGCAGAATATGATAAGCTGACTCCTCCGGGGAAACCGCAGGAACGGATGGACTTCTACTACTACAGCGGCATCTATCGCGATGTGCGGATGGTGATTACCGATAAAATCTATATCACAGACCCGTTGCAGGAAGATATTGTAGCTGGTGGAGGACAGTTTGTTACTTTCCCGGAAGTTTCCGAAGAAAAGGCAACGGTGCACGTGGCTACCCATGTGCGCAACTTGACAGAAGAGGATGCGGAGCTTCAACTGCTGTCTCAATTGTGCGATTCTACCGGCAAGGTGGTAGCGGAGGCAACGACCCCACTTGCCGTGAAAGCACAGAGGGGACAGACTGCGGAACAGGATTTCGCAGTAGCGTCTCCGGCTCTTTGGCATCCCTATCATCCCTCCCTCTACACCTTGCGCACGCAGGTGCTGAAAGGCACTCAAGTCGTAGATGAGACTACGGAGCAAGTGGGCATCCGCACCATCCGCTATACCGCCGAAGAGGGATTCTTCATCAACGGCAAGCACCTCTATATGCGCGGTGCCAACCGCCATCAAGCTTTCCCCAACGTGGGCGATGCTGCCTCCAACTCCATGCAGGTGCGCGATGTGCTCAACTTGAAGCGTGGAGGGTATAACGCCGTGCGTGCAGCCCACTATCCGTCGGATCCGGCTTTCCTGGATGCATGCGACCGTTATGGCCTCTTGGTGGTGGAGTGCATACCGGGCTGGCAATTCTTCAATCCTGATACCACTTTTGTAAACCGCCTTTTCGATGTGGGCAGGAAAATGATTCGCCGCGACCGCAACCATCCCTCTGTGGTGTTGTGGGAGACGGCTTTGAACGAGTCGCGCTATCCCGTCTCTTTGGCCGAAGATTTGCAGAAGATGGCGCATGCCGAAATGCCCGGTGACCAGATGTACACAGCTGGCGACTATTTGGGACATGCCGATATGGAACACTGCTATGATGTCTTCTACAAACAGGTGAAGGGCTATCCCAAGAATGGTGATGTGATGAGTAACTTCCCCGAAGACTTTATTGCCATCAAGCCGGTGTTTACCCGCGAGTGGGGCGACGGTGCCGGTCCTAAACCCCGTGTCAGTCTCAAAGAGAACGAACAGGAACAACTGCGTCAATGCTTCAGTCGCATCGAGCAGTTAAATGGCAATGGTTATTTCGACTGGTGTATGTTGGATGCCAATCCTAATATGGGCGGTCACTTCTTGTGGAGCTACAACGACTATGCCCGCGGCAGCGAGGACGAAACAATGTATTGTGGCGTGGTGGATATGAATCGCTACCCCAAGTTCAGTTATTATATGTTGCAGAGTATGCGTGACAAGTTTATTTCCCAGTCGGGACTGTATGAGGGACCGATGGTGTTCGTTGCCTCTTATAATATGGCGGAAGAGTTCTTTTCTTCGACGAATCAGATAACTGTCTTTTCTAATTGCGACGAAGTACGCCTCTACCGCAATGACAAGCTGATAGGCACGCAGACCCGTGAGGAACGGACGCTGCTTTATCGCTCTATCGTGGAGAAAGGCGGCAGTCCGCTTTTCATCTTCGATGCCGGAGGATATGAGAAAGGCATGTTGAAGGCAGAAGCTTTGATTGATGGCAAGGTAGTGGCCACGCACAGTGTGCGTACTCCCGAAGCTGCCGACCGCTTGGTGGTGGATATCAAGACGGATGGCATTGTGCCGGTGGCAGACGGCTCGGACATGATTCCCGTTTACTTCAAGGTGTGTGACAAGAACGGTACTCTGGTCTCCAACTCACGTCAGAAGGTCGCCATCCGCGTTTCCGGTGAGGGAGTGTTGGTAGGCGATACCATCCGCCGCATCGGCATCAATCCGCAGGAGGTGGAAGGTGGTGTGGGCTTTGCCTTTGTGCGCACTACCGGTAAGGCGGGCAAGATTGTGGTGGAAGCCACGGCAGACGGGCTGATGGCTGGAAAGGCGGAAGTGCAGACCAAAGCCTTTGAAGGCAACAGCCTGAGGGATGGTGAACACGCCCCTTTCCTGGGCAAGGAAGAGGACAACGTGGTGGTGAAACCCTCGTCCTGGCAGCAACGCGTGCTGAAGAAACCACGCTTGAAGATTGCATCTGTCAAGACGGAAAGCACTCAGGAAGGTTATCCCGTATCGAACATCACGGACAATGACGACCGCTCCTGGTGGATTGCGGGCGACGGACATCTGCCTCACATCATCGTGGTGGAATTGGAGAAAACGACGTGGGTAACGGCAAGCCGTATCGTATTTCAGAAAGACAGCTCCTCGTATAAACACAAGGTGGAGACTTCTAAGGATGGAAAAGAATGGGTGACTTTGTACGAACGGGAGTGTACCGGTTGGGAATTTAAGCCGATGACCGTGGACCGCTATGTCAAATATCTGCGCCTCACCATTGAAGGTGTTTCCGAAGGACGTGCCGGATTGGGAGAGATTTCGCTGTATTGATTATGTGATGTTGAGTATCTACTTCAACCATGCAAATGTGAGAAATTATAAAAAAACAGGGGTAGGGATAAGGGATAACGTTCGTTTCTGTGTCATACAGATATAGCACAGGAAATGGCGAAATTTAAATTGTTAACTAACCTAATTGATTATTATTATGATTCCTTTTTTAAAACGTTCGTTGCTCGTAGTATTTGGCATGGCTATGTCATTTAATGCTTCAGCCCAAACAGAAGAAATGGATCTCTCCGGAACCTGGGGATTCCAAGCGGACTTTATGGACTTCCGTACAAAAGTTGCTTCGCTGGACTATCGTTATCTGCACCGCCTGCAAGACAAAATAGAACTTCCGGGTATCACGGACGATTACCAAATAGGATGGAAGTGCCCCTACCGGCACATTGACCGTCTGACCCGAAAGTACGAGTATATGGGGCCTGCCTGGTATCAACGTGAAATTGATATTCCGAAAGAATGGAAAGGAAAGCAAATTTTCCTGTACTTTGAACGTACACATTGGCTTAGTTCTGTATATATATGTAAAGCCGACCTCACTTATTTCGGTGGAGAAGCTGCCAGCCAAAAGGACTACATCAGCGTGCCACACAACCATGACATCACCAAGCACGTAAAGCCCGGTGAGAAGCATCTGCTTACGGTATGTGTGGATAACCGCTTTCAATATCAAACACATAAATGGAACCACGCCCATACCGAATTTACTCAGATTAACTGGAACGGAATTCTGGGCGACATCAAGCTTGTGGCGGTTGATCCGGTTTACGTAGACGACATGCAAGTGTATCCTGATGTGACCAACAAGCAAGTAACGGTCAAGATGAAAATCAAGAATCACACGAAGAAAGTTATAGGCGGACAGGCTGTATTCAATATTGCCGGTGAGAATTATGAGTTGACAAAGGCCATTCCTGTAAGTGGAAAAGAGGAGGAAATAGAGTTTGAAAGTATTATTCCGCTGGGTAAGGACATTCGCCTTTGGGATGAATTCCACCCTAACCTCTATAAGATAACCTGTTCTCTCGAAACGAAGGACGATAAAGACAGCTATCGGCACGAAAGGGAAGTGACCTTCGGTATGCGTGAAGTGGCACAAGGCAAGCATCATGTGCTGGTGAATGGTAATCCCATTCACTTGCGAGGTACGGTGGACAACGCCGTATTTCCCAAAACCGGCTACTGCCCTGTGGACGATGCTTCGTGGGAGCGCATGCTCGGTATCCTTAAGCAACACGGCATGAATCACGTCCGCTTCCACTCTTGGTGTCCTACGAAAGCAGCTTTCCGTGCAGCAGACAAGCTCGGTGTCTACTTCGAAGTGGAAATGCCGCTTTGGGGTGCCGACTGCGAACGTAAGGATGACTGGGAAAAACGTTTTGACTTCTTCCGCCGCGAAATCAAAGCCATCCTGAAGGAATATGGTAACCATCCGTCGTTTATACTCTATTGTAACGGAAACGAAATCAGCGGTGACTTCGATTTTGTGGAAGAACTTACGGCTACCGGTCGTGCCATGGACAGCCGCCATCTATACAGCGGCTCTACGGCCCGCAAACGCGTGAAGAGTGACCAGTTCTATACCACGCATGCCACCGATAAGGGTAGTGCCACCACTTACAGCGGAAAGCCTTACACGGACTGGGACATCCGGAAAGGAACGGAAATCGATGTGCCCGTACTTTCGCACGAAGTAGGACAACGTTGCGCTTATCCTAATTTTAAGGAGATAGAACTCTATAAGGATTGCCCCGTTGAAGCCCGCAATTTTGAGATATTCCGCGACCAACTGGAGGAAAATGGCATGCTTGACCTCGCTGACGACTTCTTCCGCGTGTCGAGCAAGCAAACTGCCATTGAATATAAGGATTGTATAGAGGCACAGCTTCGTACTTCCACCTCTGGTGGTTTCCAATTGCTTTCTATCACCGACCTTCCCGAACAAGGCTATTCTTGCGTAGGCATACTCGACCCCTTTTGGAATTCGAAAGGAGCTGTAACGCCCGATGAGTTCCGTAAATTTTGTGCACCTACTGTGGCACTGCTTCGTTTCGGCAAACGTACTTTCGTACCGGGTGAGACCTTTACAGGCAAAGCCGAGGTGTATAACTACAGCGACAAATCGCTGAAAGGGGCAAAAGTGAAATGGACAGTGACCGATGATACTGGCAAGGTAGTGAAATCCGGTTCACTCAAAGGCAATACGCTCGGTAATCATGGTGTTTTCCCCATGGGCGAATTCAGCTTCCAAATGCCGGAAACCGATTCTCCGAAGCATCTTACCGTCTCGTTGCGTGTAGGCAAAGAAGTGGCAAACGACTGGAGCTTGTGGCTCTACCCTAAGCAGGAGAACTTGATGCAATCTTCCGATGAAGTATATTATGCCAGTGAGTGGAACGACAGCGTTCGAACCTATCTCAAGGCAGGCAAGAAGGTGGTTTATATACCTCCTTTCAATAAGGTGGGCGGTCGCAAAGGCGATTTTCATAATCATTTCTGGAATCCGCTGATGTTCAAGTGGGATCCGATGACTCTCGGTTGCCTCATTCATAAAGACCATCCTGCACTCAAGGAGTTTGTTACCGACAGTAACCTCGACTGGCAGTGGTGGGACATAATTAATTATTGCAGGGTAATGGAGATGCAGGATACACCGCGCGAATTGCGTCCTTTCATCCAAACCATCGACTCTTACGACAGCAATAAGAAACTGGGCATCGCTTTCGAAGCCAAGATGAATGGCGGTAAGCTCCTTGTGTTGACCATGGACACGAAGAAAGACTGGGAGAAGCGCATTGCTGCCCATCAATTGCTGAAGAGTATTGATAACTACGTGAAGAGTGATGCTTTCAATCCCACAGTGGAACTTGACGAATCATTCATGGAGACGATACTGAAGAAAAACAACAAGAAAAGTAACAAGACAAAATAAAATTTTATGAGGAAACAAGCAATAGTTTGTGTACTTCTGCTCGGTGCGGCATTGGCTTTTGCCGCACCGGTACGTGCTCAGCAAATTGAGATAACCGAAATGGCCGGTCTCGCGCAGATATTCGGTGAAGCACAAGACAATGATGTTCCCCTTTCAATGAACGATATGGACATGGTATCCGGTGGCTATTTACTTTACGAGACAGAGGTGGAAGCCAACGGGGAAGAAGCGGTACTGGCTGTGGAGAACATACGTGACTATGCCGCAGTGTATATGGGCGAAAAACGCTACGGTGAACTCTCGGACACACATAAAGAGCTGACACTTGCGTTGCCCGAAGGAACACATAAACTGCAACTCTACGTGGAGAACATCGGACGCATTACGTACGGACCGGAAATTCTTGACAATACACGCGGACTTTGGGGAGTAATCACGTATGCCGACAATGAACTGGACGGTTGGACGATGACTCCCATTGAGGTGAAAGAATGCGCAGTGGGCGAACTCATTTACGAAGCATTCAAGCCTACCGAAATGCCTGGTTTCTTTAAAGGGACTTTTTCGTTGGACGCTTCCCGCGAAGTGCACCTCAATATGTCCGGTTGGGGAATGGGCGAAGTATGGGTGAACAATGAATTTGTGGGAACCTATTGGGAAAACAATCTGCAGCAGTCCATTCAAGTACCTGCCGGTAACTTGAAGGAAGGCGAAAATACAGTGGTTGTGTTTGAACTGAAAAACAATGGTAATTCATCGTTGTCGCTTTCCGATAAGATAGTGTTTAAATAGAGGAGTGAATCACTCTGTGTGGTGAACCTTCACCATCAATTACTAATGATACTAAAGAAGAATAAGGAAATGAAGAGAAAAATTTTGTCAATCTGTTTGGGGCTGCTCGCAACAGTGGGCACAAATGCCCGCGAAGTAAAGTCGTTTTGCGACGGGTGGGAGTTTCAGCGAGGCAAATATCCTGATGAAACGATTCTTGCCACGGCCAAATGGGACGGAAAGTGGCAACCGGTAAGCATTCCCCATACTTGGAACAATAAAGATATGCAGAGTGGCTATGACCGCTTTTACCAAGGCGAAGCCTACTATCGCAAACAATTCGACTGCCCCACCGAGCTGAAGAGTAAACGTGTGTTCCTTCGCTTTGAGGGCGTGGGAGCGTGTGCGAAAGTTTATGTCAACAAGCGTATGCTTGGTACCCATAAGGGGGCATATTCTGCCTTTGCTATTGAGATAAGCGAAGCATTGAAGTATGGTGAGGTGAATGAGATTGTTGTGCTTGCTAATAATGAGCAACGTCCGGACGTCATCCCTGTCAATCACCGGCTCTTTGGCGTGTACGGCGGCATCTACCGTCCCGTGCAGCTCATTGTGACCGAGAAAAGCAACATCACCGTGACCGATAATGCTTCGCCCGGCGTGTATGTGTCGCAAACAAATGTTACGAAGAAAAGTGCCGACATCAGTGTCAACGTAAAGCTTGATAATGCCGATTTGCACGCTACAAGCGTATCGCTCGAAACTGTCATCTATACACAGGAAGGCAAGCAAGTGGCAAAGAATGTAAAAGAAATCAACCTTACTCCGCAAGGCTCACAACCCTTTACCGCCGACTTCCGCTTAAAAAATCCACATCTTTGGCAGGGACGCGAAGACCCGTATCTTTATAAGGTAGTAGCCCGTCTTGTGAAGGATGGCAAAACCATCGATGAAGTGGTGCAGCCGCTCGGTGTTCGTCATTATGAAATGGTAGCAGGCAAAGGCTTTTACCTTAACGGAGAAAAGTATCCGATGTATGGTGTATGTCGCCACCAAGATTACCTGGGACTGGGCAGTGCACTGACCAACAAACACCACGATAACGACCTTGCCGACATCATGGAGATTGGTGCCACTACCGTGCGCTTTGCCCACTACCAACAGAGCGACTACCTTTACTCGCGTTGCGACTCACTTGGTCTGGTGATTTGGGCAGAGATTCCATTCGTCAACCAAGTGACAGGAGAGGAAGCCGAAAATGCCAAAAGCCAGTTGCGTGAAATGATTCGCCAGAGTTACAACCATCCTTCCATCTATGTATGGGGGCTTCACAACGAGGTGTATAGTCCTACGCCCTACACTGCACAACTCACTGCCGAACTACACGACCTTGCAAAGACAGAAGACCCGTACCGATATACGGTGTCTGTGAACGGATATGGACACGTGGAACATTCTGTCAACTTGAATGCTGACATTCAAGCGATGAACCGTTACTACGGTTGGTATGAAGGTCGCATCAAGGACATAGACAAGTGGGTGGACGGACTGACAAAGAATTATTCCGACCTCCGTCTTATCTTCTCTGAATATGGTGCGGAAGCTAATATCGAGCATCATACGGAAATCTTGGGCGAATCGCTCAACGCTTGGGGTAACTATTACCCTGAAGAATATCAGACAAAGTTTCACGAATATCAGTGGAGCGTAATTGCCAACCATCCGGTGATTCTTGCTTCCTATCTTTGGAACATGTTCGACTTCTGCACACCGATGAACGACCGCACCGACATCCCTGCACAAAATACAAAAGGCCTGATAACTTTCGACCGTAAGATAAAGAAAGACTCTTATTATTGGTATAAAGCCAACTGGAGCAAAGAACCGACGGTATATCTGACGCAACGCCGCAACACGCAGCGTGAACGCAAAAACACCACCGTTACCGTTTACTCCAACATCGGAACGCCGAAAGTGTACCTCAATGGCAAAGAACTTACCGGCATCCGCCAAGGATACACTGTCGTACATTTTGTCTTCGATAACGTCACCCTTGCCGATGGCAAGAATACGCTCAAAGCCGTTGCCATGAAGAATGGCAAAGAGTACGTGGATGAAATAGAATGGAATTACAACGGTGAGCGCGATCGTAGTCCCGAACACTATCTCAACGAGAAAGAACACGTAGGATTGTAAACAGGATTTGTATTTATACTCTAGCAGAAGTTTCAGCTTTGGCTGCTTGGTTGTTATCCATCGGTTGTCGGGCTGAAACTTCTGCTTTTTGAAGTATGTTGGGAGGATATCTTGAACAAGCGCATGGAGATGTAGGCTGAACGAACTGAATGATAGGATGTAATAGGATAAACGGGTGGTCATATCTCTTTGGAAAGCCCGGCAAATGCAAATAATGGCCCTTGACGGACAGATATATCCTAAAAAATGTTGCGGGAATAAGGGTTAATGTCTATTTTTGTGTCGTCTAAGTATAGACAGGTAATTACGTATTCAATTATGAAGCAGGAAAATATTCCTTGGGAATTGATAATCTCTAAATTCAAACAAGAAATTTCGGAGAAAGACGACGCACGCTTGATGAGTTGGGCGGAACGGCCAGAGTGCCGGTCGGTCATGGAAGATTTGAATGTCGTGTGGAAGAGGGTACAGGAGAAGACGAGCGATTATACACCCGATAAGGAGTATTATTGGAAAGTGCTTTCGGCACGGATAGGCAAGGCTGGGAAACCGCAGGTGGAAGTATTGCAAGAGAAGGCTTCGGGAAAGACATTCACACTCCGCAGTCTCTATCGCTATATAGCCGCTGCTTGTGTTGTACTGGTGTTGTCCGTAGGCATGAGCTATTATTGGGGTGTCTCTATGGGCAGGCAGCCGATGGGCGAGCAGGTATATACCAGCATGGACGGCAAGTCGAAAATATTTCTGCCGGATGGCACTGGAGTATGGCTCCAGGCTAATACAACACTGGCATACGGTAACGATTTCAGGGATCGTGACCGCTCGGTGAGGCTGTCGGGTGAAGCCTATTTTGAAGTGGCGAAGGATAAACGGAAGCCTTTCATTGTGCGTACCGAGGGCATGCAGGTGAGGGTACACGGCACTAAGTTCAATGTGGCATCTCCGGATGGAGCTGCCGAGAGCAGAGTCAGCCTGATGGAAGGTTCGGTTTCGTTGGAGACCCGTGCGGGACTGGTCTTCCTAAAGCCCGGAGAGATTGCGGTATATGACAAGAAAAACAATCGGCTGGCTATAGATGCAGGCGATGTGGCGCTCGAGAAGATGTGGATACAAGATGAATTCTTCGTATCGAACAAGACTTTAGGAGAGGTTTGCCGGATTTTGAGCAAACGATACGATGTGGAGATAAAGGTGGATGACGAGTTAGAGGACAAGTATCGATATACTTTTACGTTGCGTAATGAGACGTTGGAGGAGATTGTTCGGATTATGGCGCGCATCAATCCCATAGCCTATCACTTTGATGATAATAATGTGTTGGTTATCAATCAGAAATGGGAAAATAAGGAGGGGAAAGGAAAGAAATAGGGAAACGAACCATTGACCTTAAACATACTATATGATTCAAAGAAACTGCATTGTGCTATTCCTATTGTTGCTCTGCATGCTGAATCTTTCGGCACAGGCGCAAGAGAAAAGGATTACAGCTTCTTTTTCGGACATTTCGTTGTCGGAGGCGATGTGGCGCATCGAACAGTCCATCGGTTATACATTCTTTTACGACGCTACCCAGGTGAGGGTGGAGCAGAAGGTAAGCTTGGAGTGTAAAGACGAGAAATTGTCCGTAGCCTTAGACAAGATGCTGAGACCCATTCGTTTGTCATTCGATATTATCAATACTCAGATAGCTATTTTCAATCAAGACGATTTCCTGCCTCCGCTGGGTATCAGGGTACGTGGCAAGGTGCTGGACGAGGAGGGTGCGGCAATCATCGGTGCCAACGTGATGGTGGAGGGCACAACGAAGGGAACCGTCACCGACATAGAGGGATATTTTGCTTTGGAAGCCCCTACCGACGCAAGCATCGTGGTTTCTTTCATCGGATATAAACAACAGAAAATTAAGGTAAAGGGTGGAAGTCTGCTTTCGGTCAAGATGGAAGTAGATGCGATAGCATTGCAAGAAATAGTCGTGGTGGGCTATGGCACACAGAAGAAAATCAATTTGACCGGAGCTGTGAGCCAGGTAGAGGGGCAAGTGCTGGAAAACCGTCCGATACAGAATGTTTCCATCGGCATTCAAGGCTGGATGCCGGGAGTGACCATTGTTTCCGGTGAAGGTCGTCCGGGACAGGATGGGGGAGTTATCCGTGTGCGAGGTATCGGCACGTTAAATGATGCCAACCCTTATATCCTGGTGGACGGGCTGGAGACCGGCACGCTGAATTCCATCGATCCCAACGACGTTGAGAGTGTCTCTGTATTGAAAGACGCTGCTTCGGCAGCCATTTATGGTTCAAAAGCCTCCAACGGCGTTATCCTTATCACCACCAAACGCGGAAAGACGGGGAAGCCGCGCATCATCTACAACGGCTATGTCAGCCTGCAAAATCCTACCATGTTGCAAGACCTCATGAGCTCTTACGACTATGCACGCTTCTATGATAAGGCGCTCGTGGAGTATGGAAGACCGCCTCACTTTGATACGGTGGGAGATGGAAAAGTGTATGAAAAGTTCAAAGATGGTTCCGATCCTTACAATTATCCTAATACTGACTGGTATGATTTGGCTTACCGTACTGGTATCCAGCATTCTCACAACATGAACGTGAGTGGTGGTACGGATTATTTGAAATACCTGATGTCCATAGGCTACCTGAAGCAAGAGGGCACATTGCCCAATGCTGCCCGCCAGCAATTCAACGGACGCACCAATCTGGACGTTAAACTGAATTCCCGTTTGAACGTACATGTCAACATGGCATACATCAACAATGATTATACCGACCCTAACTCTTCGTATGGTGAAGACGGTTCCGAGCAGATTGTGATGCGTTTGGGCAAAATGGCTCCTTGGATTGTGGCACGCTACGAAGACGGTACTTGGGGAACTATTTCGGACGGAAGCCCTATTGCATGGTTGGATGTGGACCAGACGGTGAGGCGCGAGAATCAGAATTTCTCCGGTATCTTGTCGGCTGACTATACGCTGTTTAATGGATTGGTGGCTACCTTGACCGGTGCATACGTCAACAACCAGCAGCACTACAAGGCTTTCAGAAAGTTTATCCAATACAACCCTAACAAAAAGAGCGATCCCAATCGATTGAACGAAAACTATTATGGCTGGCATCGCGCCACATTCGATGTCCTGCTGAACTACGACAAACGCTTCGGGCGGCACGGACTGAAGACCTTGGCAGGTTGGCATACGGAGAAATATACCTATAATGAAAGCAAGGCAGAGCGCAGCAACTTTCCTAACAACGACCTAACGGATATGAATGCCGGTGATGCTGCCACTGTGAAAAATAGCGGTTATTCCCGCGAGTTGGCGATGATTTCCTGGTTTGGGCGCGTTAACTACGATTATGCAGGCAAGTACCTGTTCGAGGCAAATATCCGTGCTGATGCCTCTTCCCGTTTTGCTAAAGGGCACCGTTGGGGATATTTCCCCTCTTTCTCTGCTGCATGGCGTATCAGTGAGGAGGCGTTTATGGAGGAGGCTGTAGGATGGCTGACCGATTTGAAAATCAGAGGATCTTACGGAAATTTAGGCAACCAGTCGGCTTTGAGTGACTTTTATCCTTGGATGAATAGCTACGACTTGGATGCTCATTATTCCCTCAACGGAAGTTTGCAGACGGGCTATCATCAGAAGAATTATAAAATAGCTACCATCTCTTGGGAGAAGGCCCGTACATGGGGAGTGGGGATTGATGCCACTCTTTTTGGTAAGCTGACTGTGGGGCTTGACTATTACGACCGCAAGACTACGGGTATCATCATGGATGTGCCGGTTCCTGCCGAATTCGGTTTAGGAGCTTACAAGGACAACGTGGGTGCCATGGTGAACCGCGGGGTAGAACTGACCCTGAACTACAATGAAAGCTGGGACGACTGGTCGTTTGGAGTGTCTGCCAACTTAGCTTATAATAAGAATAAGGTCTTGTATTTGGATGGGGTACAATCGTTGGCGGATGGAGATTTAAAAGTGAAGCAGGTTGGTGCGGCATACGGTACGTATCGTCTGTATAAGACTGGCGGTTTCTTCCAATCCGACGAAGAAGCCAAGAGGTGGCAAGAGAAGCATAAGAACGATGCAGGCTACCCTTTCAAGAGAG
Organism: uncultured bacterium; assembly: GCA_905215575.1. Taxonomy (GTDB): domain Bacteria; phylum Bacteroidota; class Bacteroidia; order Bacteroidales; family Bacteroidaceae; genus Paraprevotella. The sequence goes on from CAJMQV010000007.1 coordinate 37,047, forward strand.
ATTTTAAGGCGGGCGACTTGATTTATATGGATACCAATGAAGATGGCTTGATTAATGCTGACGACCGTGTGCTGTGCGGTTCTTCCAACCCCTCTTATACATTTGGCTTGAATCTGAGTGCCGGTTATAAGAGTATTGACTGCTCCGTCATGTTGACGGGAGTGGCCGATGTGAAGCGTATGATTGATATCAACGGATTTGGTGGTGAATGGAGCGGTGATGATTGTCATCCTAATAACATTTGGCTGGATGCCTGGACTCCCGATAACAGGGATGCCAAGATGCCGCGCATCGCGGTGGGTAAGACCTCGAACAATCTGGAGTATTCTGACTTTTGGTTGCAAGACGGCAGCTATCTCCGGTTGAAGAACCTGCAATTAGGATATACGCTTCCCAAGAAGATATTGAAATCGATGGGTGTTGAAAATCTGCGCGTTTACTATTCCGGTGAAAACTTACTGACATTTCATAAGATGATGGTTGAAGCCGATCCGGAGCTTGGCAACCTTTACGGATTCCCCATCAACCGAAGTCACGCCTTTGGAGTGAACATTACGTTTTGAAAATGGATAGTCAATACTTAACGGATATATGAAAAGAATATGGATATATATGTTGGCAGGTGTTTGGGGGATACTCATCTCCTCCTGCTCGGGATTCCTGGATACTGCCCCTAACGATGCCCTAGATCCATCCAATACTTGGAAAACGGAACAGGATGCCGAGAAGTTCTTGGTGGGTTGTTATGATGATTGGATTGACGAAAAAGGTATCTACTATTGGGATTGCGCCTCTGATTTCGGATACAGCAATTTCCTGTGGGACCACTACCAGAGCATAGGCAACGGTTCGATGGCTGCCGGACTGAAAGAGGTTGCCGATTATTATACTTTTGGAAAGATTCGCAGTTGCAATGATTTTCTGAAAAACATGGAAGCTGTGACGTTTGCCGACGAAGCCAGGAAGAGGGACATGATGGCACAAGTGAAAGTAATCCGTGCATACGATTATTTCAACAAGAATTGGCATTATGGCGGAGTGCCCATCATCGATTCTTATACTTCGCGAGAGGAAGCGATGGTTCCTCGCAATACGGAGGCAGAAGTGAATAAATTCATTGAGGATGAACTGGATGCGGCTATCCCTATGTTTATGGAGGACAAAGCGAGTGGTCCGGGTTATATCGACCGCGCCACGGCATTGGCTGTGAAAATGCGTCATGCCCTCTATTATGCTAAGTACAATCGGGCTAAGGAGGCGGCACAAGCCATTATTGACATGGGTAAGTTTGAATTGGAAAAAGATTATGCGCGTCTGTTCAGATTGGAAGGAAAAGATTCCAAGGAGGTGATTGCAGCCGTTCAGCACATTGAGAATTTTGATGGTAATGGATGGATAGGCTCCATGTATAACAATATGGACGGGGGATGGTCGTCTATGGTTCCTTCATGGAACTTGGTGGATTGCTACGAAATGGACAACGGCTTGACCAAAGAAGAGGCAGGTAATTATTATGATCCCGAGCATCCGTTTGCCAACCGAGATCCCCGCTTAGCAATGACCATAGCCTTTCCCGGCATGGACTGGGTAAGGGAGAATGGTACGGTTGAGGTGCTGAATACCATGGATGAGTTCCTGCCTTGGGATGTGAATGGAGATGGAAAGGTAGATGAGAACGATAAGAACAAGAATCATCCTATTGCTGCCAATAACTCTTCCAAGACAGCCTTGACGTGGGGTAAGTATCTGTTTCCCATGTCCCAATATTACAATATATGGGATACGGGTATCAATACTGTCCTTTTTCGTTATGCCGAAGTACTGTTGTGCTATGCTGAGGCAGAGAATGAACTGAATGGTCCGTCCGATGATGTATATGATAAGTTGAATCTTATTCGTAATCGTGTGGGCATGCCCCATGTGGATGTGGCTAAGTACAATACTCAGGATAAGCTGCGTGAGCTGATTCGACGAGAGCGTTCCATAGAAATGGCTGGTGAAGGGCTTCGTCGTGCCGATATCCTCCGTTGGAGGGACGCTGCGGGGAAGATGTTGGCAGAAACCCTGCTGAATGGCGATTTGTTGCGTCCTATGGGAACTATTGATTATGCTGAAGCTAATCCTTATAAGCGGGCGGTGGTAAATCCGAACAGAAAGGTCTTGATAGAACCACGTAGCTTTGCTCCTTATAATCGATACCTGCCTATTCCGCAGAAATACAGGGATTTAAATGATAAGCTGGAACAGAATGAAGGGTATTGATAAGGTATGTTTGCTCGTTTCTTAAAACAAATAAACATATTTGCTGTCAAGAAAGTTTTTTATACGTTTAAGGGATTTGGTGATTTGTGCCTCTACGGTTTTTACTGATATGTTCAGTTCATCAGCTATTTCTTGATTGGTTTTGTTCCCTTCGCGACTCAGTCGGAATACCTGCTGGCATTTGTCGGGTAATGCACAAATAGCTTCCTGTATCAGAAAAGTCAATTCTTCCATTTCAAGCGTAGAGGTAGTTTCATTGTTGGCGATGTCACCTGCTTCTTCAAGCGAAAGTGTAGACTTTTTATCCCGCAAGAAGTTGAGGCACCGGTTGCGTACCGCTTGGAATAGATAGGCTTTCAATGATAAGGTCAGGTTGATTTGGGCACTATGTTCCCATAGATGCATGTAGATGTCAAGAACGAGTTCTTCCTCTTCTTGTGCATCGGTCAGATATAAATGCGCATAGCGACAGAGGGGCACGAAATACAAATCAAATAAATATTTGAAAGCGTGCTCATCTTTAGATTGTATAAGTTTTAACAATAAAATGTCGTCTGCAATCATATCGGTACAAAGGATAAAATCATTCTTTTTAGTAGAGATTGACAATAATTGGGCGGTAAAGTTATAAATTATTTGAGAATTTGAGAAATTCTTATCAAATAACATCGAATAGTATTGCTAATGGACCTGTTCTTTTTTTCCAGATGAGTTTTTTTGATGCAACTACATGTGTGTTTACTGCAAAGTTGCTGCATATTGTTTGCAGTGCCACTGCAAAAGATGCACAGAAATTTTGCAGTGGGAGGCTGTTGAAAACCAATAATATACTATTAGGGTAAATTACATGTTTTCCAGGTCATATCTGGTTATAAAGCAACACTATTCCATGAGGTGTCAAAACGTTGGCACAACCTTTTTTATGCGCAAAGCCCAGACTTTCCCAAGCCCGGGTATAATTTAAAACAGGTACTGAAAACCAATTCATCATAGACTTCCGGTTGTTTCCCAACCCTACTGATACGTTGACCCTAATCCCTTTCTTCGACTTTTTCCGGCACCGCTATAACCGCTTACCGGGTATCGGTGTGGCAGATTCCGGTTACGACTCGGAAGAAAATTACCGGTTCATGCAGGAGAACGGGATAGAAGGCTTTGTCAAGTACAACTACTTCCATAAGGAGCAGCGTTCCCGTTATACCCCCAACCCGTTCCATGCGGAAAGTCTCCATTACAATGCGGGGGGAATTATTACGTTTGTCCGATGGGGCAACATATGAACCGCATAGGAACCAAACGTGACAAAACGGCGAGCGGATACATCACCGAAAGTGTCCGATATAAGGCACAAAGATGCGGAGGGTGTCCTTTACGTGGCAGTTGTTTTAAAGCACAGGGGAACCGTATTATAGAAGTCAACCACCGGTTAAACCAATACAAACGGCAGGTCCGGGAAAGGTTGCTCTCAGAAGAAGGAGTCAGGCATAGAGGCAGGCGGTGCATAGAACCGGAAGCTGTTTTCGGACAGATGAAATACAATATGGCATACAGAAGGTTCCGGCATGTGGGAGAAGACAAGGTGACAATGGACTTTGCTTTCTTTGCCATAGCGTTTAATATCAAAAAGATGTGTGCAAAAATGCGAAAAGCAGGAGAAAGACTTATTACACTTGCTAAATATATATTTATGGGGCTATTTATAACCCGATACAACGGAAATATAGCAACTTGTTACCAAATGAATGAGAAAAAAGCGGCATAGCCAAAAGAAAATATAGCAGGACTGTAAAACGTAAAAAAAGGTTATGCCAGCATTTTTGACACAACCTCTTTTTGCAAATTTATATTTAACCAATTAACACACTCCGAAATCTTCTGTAGGATCATACGTGTTGTCTGTGATGCCTAACAGATGGTTTATCTCTCTCCGTTTATCCAGATCCTTGAAATAGGTTTCCACCACTTTGTAAAGGTCAAAACTGAATGTAGATCCGGCGGCCATATCCAATGACTCTACCATCTGCTCTACTGCCTGGTGGATTCTTTCTTGATCGATCAGGTGCAGCTCATTACTGTGAATAAGATATTTCTCCATAACCGTTATTGTTTTAAGATTCTACAGTTAAAACATTCTCAAAGAGGATAAGGTTCAAACTGTTTTTTCTTATTTTTACCACTTCTAAAAGCAGGACCTTAGATCACCAAGTGAGAAATATTCGATAATAAATCAATTTTTAGATTTTGACCAGAAACTGTATGCTGAACTCCGTAAAGGCAGCGAGCACGCTTTTGTTACTGTTTTCGAACGGTATAACCGCTTGTTGTATGCGCTGGCTTATCGGTATTTAAAATCGGGTGAAGAGGCTGAAGACGCAGTGCAATATACTTTTATGAAATTGCGGGAGCAACGTTCCGATTTTGAATTTCAATCCGGCATCAGAAGCCTGTTGTTCACCATCCTGAAAAACTACATTATGAACGAGTTGAGACATCGGCAGATTGTCTTTGAAAAGCATTACGAGATGGCTCAACGGAACGAAGAAGCGGACGACAGTTTCCTGAAGAATTTTGAAGATAAAGATTTCAGGGAACATCTTCGGACTACCATCGGTAAACTACCTCCTCAAAAACAGAAAATATGCCGCCTGAAAATAGAAAAGGGACTTTCTAACCAGGAAATAGCGGACGAGATGCATATCACGGTGCCTACCGTAAAGTCCCATTATACTCAGGCCATTAAGATACTCCGTGCGGAAATTGAATCGTTAATTGTATTACTTCATGTATTGTGGATTCATTTTTTAGAGTGAGCAGCAACTCATACTTTTAAGTTGATGAAGTGTTTTTATTATTAGATAAAGAAAAGTCGAAATGAAAATAGATGATGCGATTATAGATAAAGTGCTCAATAACGGAGCTTCTGTGGAAGAAGCGGGATTGGTTGCGGAATGGTTTGCTACAGAAGAGGGTAGCGAATTTTTGTCGGGGCGTTTGGAGAGCGAGTCTGCACGGCTCATCGAAGAACGGGCCCGGGAATGGTTAGACCATCCGGTGCCGGAAGAACGGATGTGGGAACGCTTCATCGGGCAAATAAAACCTGAGAAAAAAATAGTTTCTTATCGTCGTGGACTGATAGCGACAGCGGTATTGATTCCTTTTTTATTCCTTAGTATATCTCTTTGGTTTCTGGCTGACAGAACCGGAGTCTTTTCTGCCACAGAATATGCTGAGTTAAAGGTTCCTTGCGGAGAGCAAGTGCAGGTTGTTCTGCAAGATGGAACAGTTATACAGTTGAATTCGGATACCCGTTTGCGGTATCCCAGGAAGTTCGGTCTGTTCAGTCGGAGTGTGGAGTTATGGGAAGAAGGCTTTTTTGTGGTCGCTAAGGATAAGAAGCGTCCGTTTATCGTCGATTTGAAAGGTGTTGAAGTAAAGGTCACCGGAACTAAATTTAATGTAAAGGCATATCCGTCAGAACCCAATGTATGGGTCACCTTGGAAGAAGGAGGCGTGCTGTTGAAAGATATCAAGAACAAGGAATATCCTCTCGTACCGGGTGAAAGTGCCGAATACAACCGGACATCCGGAATTTGCCAGATAACCAAACCGGATGATATGAGCCAGATCTCATCCTGGCGTTCCAATAGCCTGAATTTTTATCTTACTCCGCTGAGAGATATTATAAAGGTCATGGAACGGCAGTATGATGTTCATTTTGTGGTGCGTGATTCCATCCTATTGAATAACAGGTTTACTCTATCTACCAGCAAAGTGAATGTGGACGATGTATTGCGTGATTTGGAAGCGGTTTTTTCTATTACATTACCGATGGGAAGGAAATACTTGCCATCGGTAATGAACTTAGTATGGGGCTTGGGCTGGTCTGGACTGCCAATCGTTTTGCCTTATTCAATTTTAGTAAGGAGAAAGCGGGAGAAGACGGATATACCGATTTTAATTGGTTCCGTTTCACCAATAAATAATAAAAGGCGGGGATAACCTTTTCGCCATAGATTGGGAGTGTGCCGAAACTCATTGCAGAGTAACATAGAGTTCCACAGAACGAATTTAACCTATTGATAGCTAATGATATTTATTAGTATAAATCCGTGTAAGCTGTGATGAGTGCGAGTTTCGACATACTTTCAATCTGTGGCGATTTCAAGTATATGGCACATTTACCAGAACTTATTTTGTTCGGCATTGTATTCGAACCCGATCGATTCCAGTTTTCCGATCAGTATGTCCTTGCTGATATTCATATCTTCACAGAGTTCGTCGAGCGATGCATAGCAATCGCGAAGTTTCATGTTGATGACGCTAAACAGCATCATCGGATCTTCAGGAAGTTCCATAATTATTCTTTTTTTAAAACGGCTGCAAAGATACGGTAACTCTGTGTATCCTGCAAGAGCACTTCTTTCTTAAAATCATCCAAAGGTGACTATCCTTATTTTTCAAAATAGTAACATAATATCGGATTGCCTACCGTGGTCAGTATCGGTTCTTTAGACACTTCACCTGTCTGTATATCCAGTGAGTAGATACCTTTTGCTTTAGCCGATGAGTTACCTATCAACATACTCCCTTTATAAAGGGAAAGCATAACCCCGAAACCGTTGGACAAGTCAAGTCCTTGCACTTTTTTCATGGTTTTATTGTATAGATCTATTTCCACTGCAAGATCGGCGATGGCTGTGTGTCCTTGTTCTCCCGGTTTGTAGTAACCCGGCATATTGATGTAAGCATACGCTTTTCCATTACCTACATACCGGATGGCGGAGATAAATCCGGCAGTCTTTTCTTCTCCGCTGATGGCGGCTCCTGTGATTGTCCATTGATAAGTCGGGTCGAACTCCGTTTCTCCGGCTTTGATACGCAGAACTCCGGCATTATGCCCTTTGACCATACCAAAGCCTCCCATACACGAAATGTAGATGTCTTTCTTCTCGTCCATGAAGATGGAATAGCGGTCGATTGGGCGGGTTGGCATAGAGATGCCGCTGGTCTTGTCTGTTATCATTTTCAGCAACTTATCCGTTTGGGTGTCAATGATGGCAATGTCGCTGTACGGGCGATCCTGTGGGGGAATCCATCCACCCACCATCTGGCTGAGGCCTACGAATAGGAGTCCGTCGCGCAGTAACATGGCGGATGGATCCGGATTGCTGTCGGATACTCCTAATGAAGTCAGGTCTATCTCTCCTTGCTGTGTCATGGT
>CAJMQV010000008.1 GCA_905215575.1 uncultured bacterium
ACGGGACGGCAGGAGTGCCGTAATGGAATATGTAAGGGTTGTCAGAAAAAGCTGTTCATTCCGGTGAACGGACAGCCGCAGATTGTGACCGGTGCCATGCCGAAGCCACAGCTCATCGAGGCGATAGAGCGTGTGCTGTTGCAGAAGTAATCCGGTTCGGAAGATTATAGGAAAAAAAGGAGTGCGCCCGCATGAGGATTTTCTCATGTTTGGGCGCACTCCTTATCTTTTAAAATTTTCAACGTGATGATAATTTATTTTCGACAGGATGAAATTTAAAAATCATCCCGACGAAAATTTTGGATCGTTTTATACCATCAAAGCGGCAACCAGGGCCAGGATGGCGTAGAACTCAGGCAGAGCGGCGTAGATCATGGTGTTGGTCTGCACATCGTGACCCTGAGCGATACCCATGATACCGTTGGCACAAACCTGTCCCTGACGGATGGCTGAGAACAGACATACCAGACCGACACCCAAACCGATACCCAGCATCAGCGGGCCTTCAGTAGTGAAGTCGCGTCCCATAGACATCAGGAAAGCTACAAAACCGTACAGACCCTGAGTAGCCGGCAGAGCCGAAAGGATCATGTAGCTGGCAGACTTTGAAGCGTTCTTCTTCAATGCGCCTTCGGCTGCATTACCTGCGATTGTTGTACCATAGCAACTTCCGATTCCGGCGAGAGCCAACATCAGGCCCAGACCCAGATAACCTAAAATTTCATTCATAACTTTAATTTTTTATTGTTTCTGATTTTATTTATTCTTTTTCTGTTACTGTAAAAGGTTTGTAAGCTTCACCCTTGCCGTCGTAGCCGGAGTTCTTGAAATACTCCACAAAGGTAAGACGCAGCGGGTGAACGAAGGCACTCAGACAGGACATGGCAATGTTCAGCGTGTGTCCGAATACCAGAATCAGGGCGCAGAAGATGATGCCCAGCACGCCTCCTGCCGCATCCTGTACCATAAAGGCCAGCTGGTTGAACACACCGCCCAGCATGGCACCGGCCAGTCCGAGGGCATAAAGACGGATGTAAGAGAGCACGTCGCCCATCAGTCCAGTGGCCATATTGTAAGTGTCCCACAGTCCGGCTCCGATATTGACCAGCACATTGCGGTGCAGGTTGTTGAGCAGATAGATTCCGATGGCCGAAATGCCGCCCACAACGATGAAGCCCCAATAAGATACCTGTTCCGGTATCAGCTGGAAGAACGACAGGCTGCCCAAAGCAACGAAGCCCACCACGAGCAGCAGCCAGCCCCAGTCGCTGAGCGACTCCTTGAAGCCGAAGCGCACGGTAGCGCCGATGGCTTTCACGGTCATGGCTATGCAGATGTGAACCACACCGATGATCAGTGCCAGCAGCATCTGCTTGTCATAGTTCGTCTCACCGATCTTTCCGGTAATCATGAACTGTTTCATCCATTCCGGCACATCGGCCTTGAACAGGTCTACTCCAAAGAAGGTACCCAGAATGGCACCGAAGATGGTTGTAGCGACACCCAGTGTGATGACCAGATTCATCATGCCTGCCATGGATTTGGACAGTTTGCTCTTGAGGTAGAAGCCCAGCAGGATCAGGGCCAATCCGTATCCCGCGTCGCCCATACAGAAGGCGAAGAACAGAGTGAAGAAGGGCGCGATCATCGGTGTCGGGTCAAACTCATCGTAATCAGGCATACCGTACATGCCGGTCAGCACCTCATACATGCGGGTGAAGGCGTTGTTGCGCAGCAGGATGGGCACATGGTCGCCCTTGCGTGCTTCGCGCATCTCGTAGTACACTTCCTGACTGTCCAGAAATTCGCGTACCATCTGTTCCTTCGGAGCTGGAATCCAGCCTTCGAGAATCATCACCTTGTCTTCGGCGGCGCGGACTGTGCCCAATACCACCTGATCGAAGGCAACAGAAGAATGCAACTGCTGCAACCAGGCCTGAAGATCCTTCAGATGTTTGTGGGCGCAGTGGTCTATCTGCTTCTGAATAGCCTCGGCGGCATGTTCATGCACCTCTTTCTGCTGAGTGGCTTCCTGAAGGGAGCGCTGAGGCAGAATCACCGCCTCGGCATCCAGATCGGGCTGCTGTCCGGCAGGGGTTACGGTGATGAAGTACAGGCGGTCGCCTTCCTTATTGATCAGAGTGGCGCAGAACTGCTCTTCCCATTCCGGATTGAAGTTGCGGGCCGGGCAGGTGAAGAAGCGCACCTCATAGCCGTTTTCTTTCAGGCGGCTGATGTTTTTCGGGTCGAAATTACCCCACACTTCTAGAGCTTCCTCTTCTTTGCGGCAACCCTGCACGAGGCCTTCCTGAGCCTGTTTCTCGGCCTGAAGCTGTTCGATATGTTCCAACGTCTGCGGACCTTTGGCGGCATCGCCTTCCTGAGCCGACGGCTCGATGTCTGCAAACGATTCAATCATCCGTTTGATGCGGTCGGCCAGTTGGATGCGTTCCTGCAGCACCGAAGTGTCGCTGCTTCCTTCCTGAGCCGTCTGGATATGCAGCACGCCCAGATCGCGTATCCGTTTCAGGAACTCCTCATATTCCTTATGATAGACCAGAAACGTGAGTTTTTTCATTTTCGTAATCATACGGCTGCCTCCTTTCTTTTTTCCTGAATGGTTTTCAAGATCTTCTGAGAAGACTTCGACAGGTTTTCCTCGTCCTCCATAAAGCGCTTGATCTTGCGCAAGGCATCCTGGTAGCCCGGAATCTGTACCTTCTCAAAAAGATTCACCTTCTGGGTTGTCTTTTTGCGGGCATATTCCAGAAGGCCCAGCTTGGCCAAAACAAATTCCCTTTCGATGGCGGTCTTGGCGAGCCCCTGAAGCAGGGCAATGCCGTCGTAATACCATTTCGGGGCGTTGAACAGACTGAAAGGCTTTACTTCCAACTCCACATTCTGAAGCATGGGAACCCGCACACCGGCAATCTTGCGCACCGACAGGCTGACATCCTTGACACCTACGATAGAGGGGTCGAACTCTGCCCAAAGGGCAAACATGGATTCGTATGCCTGAATGCTTTCCTCCAGCTTCTTTTCCAGTTCATTTGCTTCGGCCTTACATTTCTTGACTTCCATACGCAGGGCACTCTCCTTGTTCTTGATAATCGGCAGAGTGCGTACGCGCACCTTCAGCTGTTTTTCCAGCAACTGAAGCGAAGTTTTATTATATTGAAACTTTATAGCCATGCTATTTTATTTTTATTTTTTCCAAAACTCATCCACCAGCTCTTTCTTGATGTTCACCTCTTCGGGTTTGAAGTATTTGCTGAAGAGGCCCCAGGTAACATCCAGCATCTCTGTGGTGTTCAGGTTCACATCAATGGCCAGCAGCTTGTCTGCGTAGTCCTTGGCGAAGGCCAGCGTACGCTCGTCGTAGTTGGTCAGGTCGAAACCGTTTTCCATCTTGGTTTTGGCATTGGCGGCGTCGGCATACAGGCGCACGGCGGCGTTCATCACCTGAGGATGATCCTTGCGGGTCTTCTTTCCGGCTACCAGCTGTTTCAGACGGGACAGAGAGCGGAAGGGGTCTACAATGACCTTACCGATGTCGCTGTCGCGGCGCAGGAACAACTGACCCTCGGTGATGTAACCGGTGTTATCCGGCACGGCATGGGTGATATCGCCACCGCTCAGGGTTGTCACCGCAATGATGGTGATGGAACCTCCGGACGGGAACTGTACGGCTTTCTCGTAAATTTTGGCCAGATCGGAATACAACGAACCCGGCATGGAATCCTTGGATGGAATTTGATCCATACGGTTGGATACGATGGCCAGTGAGTCGGCGTATGAAGTCATGTCGGTAAGCAGCACCAATACTTTCTCGTTCTTCTCAACTGCGAAGTATTCGGCAGCGGTCAGCGCCATATCCGGCACCAACAGACGCTCTACGGCCGGGTCTTCGGTGGTGTTCACGAAGCTGACGATACGGTCGAGCGCACCGGCGTTGGAGAACACGTTCTTAAAGTACAGATAGTCATCGTTGGTCATACCCATACCGCCCAGAATGATCTTGTCGGTCTGTGCACGCAGGGCTACCATGGCCATTACCTGGTTGAACGGCTGGTCCGGATCGGCGAAGAACGGAATCTTCTGTCCGGACACCAGAGTGTTGTTCAGGTCGATACCGGCGATACCCGTAGCGATCAGTTCAGAAGGCTGCTTTCTGCGCACCGGGTTTACGGATGGTCCGCCGATTTCCACTTCCACACCTTCTACCTGCGGTCCGCCGTCAATCGGATCACCGTAGGCGTTGAAGAAACGTCCGGCCAGCTGGTCGCTCACTTTCAGAGTAGGAGCCTTGCCCAAGAAGACCACTTCGGCATCGGTAGGAATACCGCCGGTACCTTCAAACACCTGCAAGGTCACTTCGTCTCCGGCAATCTTAACCACCTGGGCCAGCTTGCCGTTTACCATAGCCAGTTCGTCGGCGCCCACTCCTGTTGCCTTCAGCGAGCAGGTGGCTTTGGTAATCTGGCTGATTTTTGTGTATATCTTTTGAAATGCTTTTGTAGCCATAATCGTTTTAGTTATTCAGTTATTTTGCTCTTCGCTCGTCCAGCAGGGCAGCAATCTGTGCCTTGTAGTTCTCAAACTGCTCGCTCTTGTAAACGGCATAGTTCATCTGCTTGCACAGGTTGATCAGCTTCTTGAAATATTCCATTACCTCGAGGAAGGTTTCAAAGTTGAACTCGGTGTGGCAGATCTCGATGACCAGATTCAGCAGGTCTTCCTGACGCTCCAACGGCGTAACGGCATCCACCTCGTCGAAGGCATCCTGTTGCAGAATCACGAAGTCGATGACCTCTGACTTCCAGAAAATCACGTGATATTCTACCGGAACACCGTCATCACCCAAAATGTTGATCTGCTCGGCAATTTCCTTACCGCGCAGCAGACGGGTTTTCAGCTCGTTTACCTTAGTGGTCCACTCGCCGTTGATGCGTTCGGTAATGTAGCTTTCAAACTCCGGATACTCCAGATATTTTGAGTAAGAGTCAATCGGGTTCACAGCCGGGTAGCGCTTGCGGTCCGCACGGTCCTGCTCCAAGGCGTAGAAACAGCGGGCTACCTTCTTGGTGTTCTCGGTTACCGGCTCCTTGAGATTACCTCCGGCAGGAGATACCGTACCGATAAAGGTGATGGAACCGGTCTGTCCGTTGTTCAGATAAACGAATCCGGCACGGCCGTAGAAGTTGGAGATAATGGCAGACAAGTCCATCGGGAAGGCATCCGGTCCGGGAAGTTCCTCCATACGGTTGGACATCTCACGCAGTGCCTGTGCCCAACGTGAAGTAGAGTCGGCCATCAACAGCACGCGCAGACCCATAGAACGGTAATACTCGGCTATGGTCATGGCTGTATATACAGAGGCCTCACGGGCAGCTACCGGCATGTTTGAGGTATTGGCGATGATGATGGTACGTTCCATCAGTTTGCGTCCGGTGTGCGGGTCAATCAGTTCGGGGAACTCGGTGAAGACCTCCACAACCTCGTTGGCACGCTCACCGCAGGCTGCGATGATTACGATGTCGGCTTCAGCCTGCTTGGAAATGGCATGCTGCAACACGGTCTTACCCGTACCGAACGGACCCGGGATAAATCCGGTACCGCCCTCTACGATTGGGTTCATGGTGTCGATGGTACGCACACCGGTTTCCAACAGCTTGAAGGGACGCGGCTTTTCCTTATAATTGGTCATGGCCACTTTTACGGCCCATTTCTGTACCATGGTTACCGGAATCTCGGTTCCGTCTTCGGCAGTCAGCACGGCAATGGTGTCATTGCACAGGTACTCGCCTTCCGGAACGATGCTCTTCACTACGGCTGTTCCTTTCATGGCAATCGGAGCCATGATCTTGAGCGGCTGATGGTTTTCTTCCACCTCGCCCAACCACGCTGAGGCTGCTACGGTATCGCCCGCCTTGACCAGTGGCTTGAATGCCCATTTCTTGTCCTCGTCAAGAGGGTAAGTATATTGTCCTCTTTTCAGGAACACACCCTCCATTTTTTCCAGGTCGTTTTGCAGACCGTCGTACTTCTTGGAGAGCATACCCGGTCCCAAAGTCACCTCGAGCATGTGACCGGTGAATTCGGCTTCGGCGCCCACTTTCATGCCGCGGGTGCTTTCAAAAACCTGAACATAGGCATTCTGGCCCACAACCTTGATCACCTCTGCCATCAGTCTGTCGCCGTTTACGGTGATGTAGCAGATTTCATTCTGTGATACGGGACCATCTACCTGTATGGTTACAATATTGGAAATTACTCCAATAACAGATCCTTTTGTTGTCATATTTGATATTGATTATTTTATACGAAACTCAGACGGCACTTCCACTTCGTCCTTTAATTGTTGTATCATATCCCGGAACACCTGTCCACCGCGCTCTTTGTCCACAATGGTCCAGCGCTCGATGATGTTCAGTTTCTGCAGGAAGGCAAAAATCTTTTCGATGGAAAAATAATGGAAGAAGGTATGCTCTTCAAGCCAGTTCCATTTCAACAGGTCGATCTTGCGCTCCTTTTCCACCGGATCGCTCAGTTCGCTGATAGACATCAGTTCGTGGATCTGTTCGAAATCCGAACCGATTCCGAAATCGCGTGCGGCCGAAGTGGCCAGCAGATGCACCAGATCTCCCTGACCTACCAGAAACGATGCCGGCGGGAAACCGAAGCGGCGTGCTGTAAAGGCTATCAGGATATTGTTTACATTCTGATTAAAAGTGAACCATTCCTTAACGAAGGTATTTTTCACTTTGCAGGCCTCATCATAGTAGTATCCGGTAAGAATATCTTCGGGCAGACTGCCGTTGCTTTCCTCTTTCAGCTGGCTGTATTCCCGGATGAAGCGATACATGTATTCCGGCAGAAGGGTGCAGGCTTCATCGCGCTGGGCTGCACGCACTTCCTCTTCAAGTTCCTCACGGGTAAACAATCCCGGAAGCAGTTCGCTGTCCTCTTTCTGCTCCAGCACATTCAGCAGGTTCTGATTGTCATATTGCAGATAAAAGAGTTCTACTAACTTCCGGTCCTCGGGAGCGAGTTGAGGGAGATATTCGTCCTTAAAGTCTGAAACATGAAAAGGAAGTTTGGAGTCGTCGAGCGCAACATCCGGCATGCCGGCTACCAAACAATAATAATTCTTCATAACAATAGACTTAGAACAACATTTCAATCAACTGTGGGCGCAGGAAATCTTTCAGATAATTGATAAACTCTTCTTCGCCGAAGTTGATTTTATAAGAACCGTCGGCCGGTGAAACAGAGAACAATACATCCTTACCGTTGATTTTCTGGATGGTAAGGCCTTTGTCCAACAGTTCTTTGGCATGGCTGGCAAAATAGGCTTTCAGCTTGTCGGCTTCCGGAGCGGAAATGACCATCTGTTCCTTTTCGTCCCAACGTGATGCCAGCGAAACCAGGAACTGTCCCAAAAAGTCAGTACTTGATGTGGCCTTCTGAACTCCTTCTTTTAAGAGCTTGTCAGAAATAAGTGTTGTAATTTCTGATTTCAGAGCATTGACGGCCTGATCGGTATAAAGCTTCAGTTCCGACTTGGTATTCTTGTCCAGTTCTGCTGCTTTCTTTTCGGCTTCGGCTGCCAGCTCCTGAGCTTTGTTCTGTGCCTCGGCAATGATACGCTGAGCCTCTGCCTGAGCGTCTTCAATGATACGCTGAGCTTCGGCTTTTCCTTTCTCTACACCTTCGTGGTAGATCTTATTCGTTAGTTCATCGATCTTCTCCATATTTTAGATTTTAGTGATATGCTTGTTAATTTGATGCGGCTAAATTTACCGATTATTTTCGTCATGGCAATACCTTCTGGGGTTATTTTTTTCTGCAACGTCTTAAATAGCGCCTTAATGATCATAATTGGTTACTTATGTAAAAATCATATTCAAGAGCGTGCTTCTTCTATTTTATATGGAATAACGGTTTGCTATATCCAAATATGCGTTACTATTCTTTGTATCAAGAATTAAAAGATGTACCTTTGCACGGCAATCATAAAGAAGTTTATTGGGAATGGCAGAAACATCACTGAAGGATAAAACAGCAAAAGGACTCTTGTGGGGTGGCATGAGCAATGGGATGATGCAGGTGCTCAATGCTATATTCGGTATTTGTCTGTTGAATTTGCTTACTCCTTCAGATTATGGTATGGTGCAGGTCCTTAATGTCTTTTCAAGCATCGCTGCCTGTCTGCAGGAAAGCGGATTTATAGCAACTTTGGCGAATAAAAAGAATCCGACACATGAAGACTATAATGCGGTCTTCTGGTTTAATATCTTATGCGGATCGGCCATTTATATCATTCTGTTCTTTGCGGCTCCGCTTATTGCTGCCTTTTATAAAGAGCCACAGTTGGTAGCCCTTTCGCGTTTTGCTTTTCTGAGTTTTCTCATATCCAGTTTTGGAATAGCCCAGCGAGCTTATCTTTTCGGCCACTTGATGGTAAAACAGTCATCAATCATTTCGGTTACATCTCTGCTTGTTTCCGGAATTTCCGGAGTGGCCATGGCTTATGCCGGTTTTGCATTCTGGGGGCTGGCCGCTCAAAGTGTGGTGTTTGTTACCGTTATTGTGGCGATGAACTGGTATTACTCTCCGTGGCGCCCCACTTTTACCTGGAATTTCCGTCCGATAAGGGAGATGTTTGGTTTTAGTAGCAAATTGCTGATCACAAGCCTTTTTAGTCAGATAAATCGAAATGTGCTTTCCACACTACTTGGCCGTTATTATGATACACACATAACCGGACAGTATGGAAATGCCAGCAAGTGGAATGAAATGAGTTCCAATATGATCAACGGTATGATTTCCGGAGTGGCTCAACCTGTTTTGACTCAGGTGAAGGATGATCGGGCACGATATTGTCAGGTGTTTCGTAAAATGATCCGTTTTACCAGTTTCATTTCTTTCCCGGCAATGTTCGGTTTGGGATTCATAGCCCATGAATTTATTTATTTGACGGTTGGTGAGGCCTGGCTTGAGAGTGCCGATTTGTTGCGTATGCTTTGTATTTATGGCTCTACTATCCCCATGTATACTTTGTATTATAATCTGGTAGTGACACAAGGCAAGTCAAATATCAATATGATGAACACCATTGTATCATGTGTCTTGATTTGGGTGGCAATGATTGTCTTGCATTCCTTCGGGCTGCATGTTATGGTGGTAGCTTTTATAACAATCAATGTGGGCTGGTTGCTGGTGTGGCATTATTTTGCCTGGAAGCTGGTACGTCTGTCTTTATGGGATATTATGAAAGATGTCATACCGTTTATCCTGTTTTCTCTTTTAGCCATTATGCTGAGCTGGTTTACCACTCGTAATATTACTCGGCCATTGTGGCTGATGTTGGCAAAAATTGTAACTACGGCAATTTATTATCCTGCTATATTATGGATTTGTCGTGCACAGGTGTTGCGCGAGAGCATCCAGTATCTTCTGAAAAAGAAAAAGTTTTGATGTATGAGAATAGCTTACCTTATCGCTACTTACTGTGATCCGGAACATCTGAAAAGGTTAGTCAATGCTTTGGATGATCATGCGGATTTCTTTATCCATATAGATGCTAAAATCGACTTTGCCCCTTTTGCTTCTCTCGAAGAAAATCCACGGGTTCACTTTCTAAAGAAACGCCATGTTGTTTTTTGGGGAGATATTACTCAGGTATATTATCAGCGGGATTTGCTTCGGGCCTGTCTGGAAAGCGGAATAGCTTTTGATCGTATTTGCATCTTAAGCGGTTTGGATTATCCCCTGATGAGTAATCAGCAGTTGCGCGATTTTTTTGTTGCGCATTCCGATCGTGAATTTATTCAAGGTATTGATTTGAGTGTGCAGCGTCCAGAGGTGACCCGAAACTACCGGATTTATCGCCCGCAATTCTTTTGTTCTCTATTGGGTAACCGTTGCAATTTGCGCATTCGTATTTTATTGCGAAAGCTTCTTTATGCTTTGGGTGTACGCAAACCTCTGACTTTCCGCTGGGGAGAACGTATATGTCCTGTGTTCAAGGGATCTGACTGGTGGGGTATCACACCTCAGCTGGGGCGCTATCTGTTGCAGCAGCTGGATACTTATCCGGAAATTCTGCGTTATTTTTCCACTACGTTTGTCCCGTCTGAGTTGCTCTGGCAGAGTCTGGTGTTCAACTCTCCTTTTGCAGAGAAGGCCATGTTGTTTGAGGGATCGTACGTTAGTCTGGCAAGCCTTACTCCTTTACATTATATTTATTATAATCCGATAATCAAGGTTTTGACAGAAGAAGATTTACCTACCTTGATGGCCTGCGGTAAACCGTTTTGTCGGAAAACGTGCACCGGAACGAGTGATGCGCTAATGGATCTTCTTGATCAGAAACGAATTGAAAAATAATACTTTATTATGAAAGAAACTATATCTATGTCTCGTGTATCAATCGTGATGTGTACTTATAACGGTGAGAAGTTTCTGACTGAGCAGATCGATTCCATATTAAATCAGACATATCCTATCCATGAATTGATTATTCAGGATGATTCTTCTACGGATCATACTTGGGATATTATTCAAGAGTATGCAAAGAAATGCTCACTGATCAAGCCTTTTCGCAATGATATCAATCAAGGATTTAACCACAACTTCAAGCAAGCTATTTTGCGTGCGGAGGGTGAGTTGATTGCCATCGCTGATCAGGACGATATCTGGTATTCTGAAAAGATAGAAAAGCAAGTGCAGAAGATTGATGGAGCAGATGTGTGCATTTCGGCTTATCACGGCGGTGAGAATTATCCTCCCACGAATGAAAATCGTGTGGTGTTACCGTTTTATCAATTGGAGTATCTGCTTTTTTATGATTGTACTCCCGGACATAGCATGCTTATAAAAAAAGACTTTGCTCATCATATATTCCGTGCTTGGGACGGTCATATACTCTATGATTGGTGGATTTCCGTGAATGCTCATTTGCATCATGGAATAACTTGTGTAGAAGAGCCTTTAAATTGGCATCGTCCGCATAATGCTTCTGCAATCACAAAACTGAATGCACAATATGCTCCTTATCTGGTAAAAAAGCCAACCTGGCAACCATACATTATTGGCTTCCGCAAATACAGGGCCTTACAGAAGCTGGAAACTTGGCAATTCTTTTACCGATATATTCACAAACATGCTGATCCTGTTCAGCAGCATTTGGCTTATCAGCTTAGTGAATTGCTGTTTCGCAGAGATTTGTTTTCTTTATTGCGTCTTTGTGTGTTATGTATGAAACATAAGGATACTGTTTATTTCAATCCAAATCAGAAAGGATTCATGAGTTATATACGCAGTTTTTGCTATCCTATGATCCGGGCTTATGGGAATACTTATTTTTATTTATAGTTTTGGTAAGGTTCTGCAGAATTGCTAAATTTGCGAAATATATACAATTAAGAACATCATGAAAAAAAATATAGCTGTCATTCTGGCCGGAGGAGTAGGAAGCCGTTTGGGCTTGTCTACACCGAAGCAGTTTTTCAAGGTTGCCGGTAAAACTGTGGTAGAGCATACGATCGAAGCCTTTGAGCATCATCCGCGTATTGATGAGATTGCTATCGTATCCAATCCTTTTTATATTACCGATTTTGAAACCATGGTCTTGAAGAATGGTTGGAAGAAAGTAAAGAAGATTCTTAAAGGAGGCAAAGAGCGATATGATTCCAGCCTTTCGGCCATTTATGCATACGATCAGAGTGATGTGCATCTGATCTTTCATGATGCAGTACGCCCTTTGGTAAGTCATAAGATCATCAGTGAAGTCATTGATGCTTTGGAAACTTATCAGGCCGTAGATGTGGCTCTTCCTGCTACAGATACAATAATTGAGGTGGAAGGAAATCTGATTCACAGTATTCCCGATCGCAGTCGTTTGAGAAGAGGACAGACACCGCAGGCTTTTACTTTGGATGTGATTAGAAGAGCCTATGAGGAAGCGCTTAAGGATCCGAAGTTTAAGGCTACGGACGATTGTGGCGTAGTACGAAAATACTTGCCTGAGGTCCCGATCTATGTGGTACCCGGTGAGGAAAGCAATATGAAACTGACTTATAAAGAGGATACTTACTTGTTGGACAAACTGTTCCAGTTGAAGCAGTGTGCTCCTGAGAAGTTTGCTGAAAGTGATTTCTTTAAAGGAAAGGTCGCAGTCGTATTTGGAGGCAGCTACGGTATCGGTGAGGATATCGTCCGTTTGCTTCGGGAGCGGAATTGCAAAGTACACAGTTTCTCAAGAAGTGCCAATGGGGTAGATGTAGGTTTGCGTGAAACAGTGGCAACCGCTCTTAAGACGGTATATCAGCAGGAGCAACGCATTGATTTCGTGATCAATACAGCCGGTGTTCTGAATAAGGAGCCTTTGATTCAGACGGACTACGATACCATTACCCAGGCGGTACAAACCAATTATATGGGTACAGTACATGTAGCGCTGGAATCTTTCCCATATCTGAAAGAAACCGAAGGACAGTTGGTGTTCTTTACTTCCAGTTCATACACACGTGGTCGTGCCTTTTACAGCATCTACTCTTCGACTAAGGCCGCAATTGTGAACTTTGTTCAGGCCATAGCCCAGGAATGGGAAGTACATCATATTCGGGTGAACTGTATTAATCCGGAACGGACACACACACCGATGCGTACCAAGAATTTTGGTATAGAACCGAGTGATACCCTTCTCTCGGCAGAAACAGTAGCTTTGGCTACCGTAAATACATTACAATCGGACATTACCGGACAGATCATTGACGTTAAAAGAGAAGCGAAATGAAAAAGAATCATCTGGAAACCTATCTGAACCGAGAACTCAGGGCTTGCCAGCTCAAACAGATTACTATTCTGGAGGAGATAGACCGCATCTGCCGCAAGCACCAGATCGTTTATTGGCTGGATGGCGGTTCGCTGTTGGGAGCTGTACGTCACGGCGGCTTTATTCCTTGGGATGATGATATCGATATCGCTATGCGCCTGGAGGATGTGGAACGCTTCAAGCAGATTGCGCCCAAAGAACTGAAGGAAGATTTTTTCCTGCAGACCCAAGATACTGACCCTGAATTCCGGGTACCCATCTGTAAGGTACGTTGTCTGAATTCCCTCATGATAGAGGCTGTAGATGACCTGCATGCCTCCTATCAGAAAGGTCTTTTCGTGGATATCTTCCCGTTTATTGATTATCCGTCTGTTTCTCCGAAGGCTGTGAAACGTTTTGCTAAAGGCATCTGTAAGAGTCGTTCCATTCTGCATAGCCGACATTATTATTCCTGGCGCTCGTTTGCCGAGTTCTTTTTCTTCGGAGCAGAGTACGGCCTGTATCGGGCCATCTGGTGGTTCTTGGAAAAGACACATCGGAAGGATACCTATATTTCGAATATCCTGATCAATAACGGTTATGGCATTATGCATCGTCAGGATTCTATTTTCCCTATAGGAGAGATAGATTTTGAAGGAAGAAAGTTTATGGCTCCCTGCAATCCTGATGCTTATCTGAAAGACTTATATAAAAACTATATGGAAATACCTCCGGTAGAGAAGCGCAAGACACATGCCGTATTCTTTGCCGCAGAACTTAACCCAAATCAAAACGCATGAAACCAGCATTGATCGATACCTCTGTACTGATACTCTTCTTTAACCGTCCGCAACAGCTTTCTTTAGTGTTCGAGCAAGTGAAGAAGGCACGTCCTGCGCGACTGTTCCTGTATCAGGACGGTCCCCGTAATGAAAAGGATATGGAAGGGATTATGGCATGCCGGGAAGTGGTGGCCGATGTTGATTGGGAATGTGAGATACATCGTTTGTATCAGGAGAAGAATTACGGTTGTGATCCTTCGGAGTTTATTTCCCAGAAATGGGCTTTTTCCATTACGGACAAATGTATCGTTTTGGAGGATGACGATGTGCCTTCGGTTTCCTTTTTCTCTTTCTGCAAGGAAATGCTGGACCGTTATGAACATGATAGCCGTATAGGTATTATTTCTGGATTTAATCTGGAAGAATGTACTCCAGATTGTCCGGATGATTATTTCTTTTGCCGGACGTTCTCTATTTGGGGATGGGCCAGCTGGCGCAGGGTTGTTGATCAGTGGGACGAGCATTATACTTTCCTTGATGATGCCTTTGCCGTGCAGCAAATCGAGAATCTGATTCATACGTACTGCTTCCGCGATGATTTCCTGCCCATGTGCCATAGTCATCGTAACCAGCATAAGGCTTATTATGAAACCATTTTTCAGGCGGCTTTGTTCCTGAACTCCCAGTTGAGTATCGTCCCGACACGGAATATGATCAATAACTTGGGCGCAACGGCCGGATCGGTACATTTTGGCGCTTCTTTGGAAACACTGCCTCGGGGTTATCGCCGTATCTTTACGATGAAGCGTTTTGAACTGGATCATCCGATCCGCCATCCTAAGTACATAATAGATCATACCGCATATAAAGAGCGCGTGTACCGTATTATGGCATGGCGTCATCCTTGGATCAAGGTGGCGCGTTCTTTTGAGGAGCTGTATTTAAATTTGCGTCATGGTGACGGAAAAACCATCCGGAAAGCTTTGACCAACCGGATCAATAAATGGTTTAACCGCCAACAATATAACTAATTCATTCCAAAGATTGTAGTATGAGAGTACTGATTGTCAATACATCTGAGAAGACAGGAGGAGCCGCTATTGCAGCCAACCGTCTTATGGAAACCCTGAACAACAATGGGGTGAAGGCTAAAATGCTGGTTCGTGACAAGGTGACCGAAAGGATCACGGTAGCTGCCTTGCCGAAGAGCAGGATGCACCGGATGCGTTTTCTTTGGGAGCGTCTGGCTATCTGGAAAGCCAATTCTTTTAAAAAGCATCATTTGTTTTATGTAGATATAGCCAATGCAGGAGCAGATATTACCTCTCTGCCCGAATTTAAGGAGGCAGATATTATTCATTTGCATTGGATAAATCAGGGTTTTCTTTCTTTAGATGGTATACGTAAGATTATAGCCAGCGGCAAACCTGTGGTATGGACCATGCATGACATGTGGCCTTTTACCGGTATTTGCCATCATAGCGACGACTGCGAGCGTTTTCAGCAGGAATGCCATCACTGTCCTTTGCTTTATAAAGGCGGAGCACATGATCTTTCTTATCGTGTTTTCCAGAAAAAGAAAAATCTGTTCCGTAATGCTCATATCACTTTTGTGGCTTGCAGCCAGTGGCTGGAGAAACGGGCCAAGCAAAGTGCTCTGCTGATCGGACAGCGGATTGTAACCATCCCCAATCCGATCAATTCGGTGATTTTCAAACCAGAGTCAAAGGAAGAGGCACGCTTGAAATTTAATTTGCCCGAAAAGAAGCGTTTGATTTTGTTCGGTTCCGTAAAGACTACCGATAAGCGTAAAGGTATTGATTATCTGATCGAGGCTTGCCGCATATTGAAAGAGCAGTATGCCGGGTTGTCGGAGCAGCTGGGAGTAGTGATTGTCGGTAATGGAGCAGACCAATTACGCGACAGTCTGCCGCTTCCTACTTATTCCATTGACTATGTGGCTGATGAGAAACGTATGGCTACATTATATAATGCAGTAGATCTCTTTGTGACTCCGTCATTACAGGAGAACTTGCCGAATACAATCGCTGAGGCCATGGCCTGTGGCACTCCGTGTGTGGGTTTCCGTGTCGGAGGAATTCCTGAGATGATTGATCATTTGGAAAATGGTTATGTGGCCGAATTCAAGGATGCTTCCGATCTGGCAAAAGGTATGGCTTATGTGCTTACTGAAGCGGATTATCAGGAAATGAGCCGTGCGGCTGTCCGGAAAGCCGGACTGGCCTATAGCGAGCGTCATGTGGCTATGAAATATATCAATATATATAACCAGACTACAGACAAGGCAAAAGCTTGAAATAATAAAAACAACTTTTTAAAATTATATGAATCAAGACCCCTATCCGAGTATTACGGTGGCTACGGTCACCTATAATGCAGCACAGACATTGCCACGTACGCTGAAAAGCGTAGCGGCACAGACTTATCCGAACATTGAGCATCTTATTGTAGACGGATGTTCCAAAGACAACACCATGGAACTGGTGCACCAGTATGTGGAGCAGAATACCCGCGAGGCAGTTCCCCATCAGATTCACCTGATCAACGAGCCCGATAAAGGACTGTATGACGCCATGAACAAGGCTATTTTGGCCGCAGAAGGCGAATATATCTGTTTTCTGAATGCCGGCGACTGCTTTCACAGTCCCGATACGCTGAAGCAGCTGATGGAGCAGATCAAATGGGACCAGTTGGAACCGAGCCGTCGTCCGGCAGTTCTTTATGGAGAAACGGATCTGGTCGATGCGGAGGGGCATTTCATCCGTCACCGTAGGCTTCAGGCTCCCAAGAAACTCAGCTTCCGCAGTTTCCTGCAAGGTATGTTGGTATGTCATCAGTCTTTTTATGTGCGCACGGATATGGCTCGTGAGGATTTGTATGATATGCGGTATCGCTTCTCGGCTGATTACGACTGGTGCATCCGCATCATGAAGAAGGCGAAGAAGAAGCGGTTGGCTTTGCATAACTCCAATCTGATTCTTACCGATTATCTGAGTGAGGGGCTCACGACACAGAATCACCGGAAGTCGCTTATGGAGCGTTTGCGCATCATGGCCCGCCATTTCGGTTGGCCGGCGGCTATCGGACAGCACGTCTGGTTTGTAGTTCGCAGTGTCATTAAAAAATAAACATCAGGACCGTTTTGGAAAATCAACGAAAGGAAATTCCAAAACGGTCCTGATGTTTTTATAAGTGTTTCTTTACTTTCTCAATTCTTCTTGCATTATCCTACGCAAGAGCCCGGTTTTACTTCCTTCTCCGGAGTGATGACGCTGAGCGAACCGTCGTGGTTCACGGCAGAGAGAATCATACCCTGGCTTTCGATACCCTTGAGCTTGCGTGGAGCCAGATTGGCGATGAAGCAAACTTGCTTACCCACCAGATCTTCCGGTTTGTAGTATTTGGCAATACCCGAAACGATGGTGCGGTTCTCCAGTCCGTCGGCAATCTTGAAGCAAAGCAGCTTGTCGGCTTTAGGCACTTTGGTGCACTCCAATACGGTACCTACACGGATATCCAGTTTCTCGAAGTCCTCGAATGGAATGTTCTCCTTGATAGGCTCAGCCTTGTAATTGGCTTCTTCATTAGCTTTCTTGGTGTCCAGCAGCTTCTGGATCTGAGCCTCGATAGCGGCATCCTCGATCTTCTCGAAGAGCAACTCCGGCTTATTCAGTTGATGGCCTTCCTGCAACAGATTGGTGTTACCCAGCTGGGCCCATTCGAAGGTTTCCATATTCAGCATGTGACGCAGTTTCTCGCTGCTGAACGGCAGGAACGGTTCGAAGGCGATGGCCAGATTGGCGGTGAGCTGTAAAGAGATGTAGATGATGGTCTTCACGCGCTCTGGGTCGGTCTTGATCACCTTCCAAGGTTCGCAGTCGGCGATGTACTTGTTGCCGATGCGGGCCAGATTCATAGCCTCTTTCTGAGCGTCGCGGAACTTGAAGTTGTCGAGCAGTTCTTCCACCTTCACCTTCACATCCTTGAACTCGTCGAGAGTAGCCTGATCGTATTCGGTCAGTTCGCCACAGGCTGGTACCACACCGTTGTAGTATTTCTGAGTGAGCTGCAGGGCTCTGTTTACGAAGTTACCGTAAACGGCTACCAGTTCATTATTGTTACGTGCCTGGAAGTCTTTCCAGGTGAAGTCGTTGTCCTTGGTTTCCGGTGCATTGGCGGTGAGCACATAGCGCAGCACGTCCTGCTTGCCCTCAAAGTCGCGCAGGTATTCGTGCAACCATACGGCCCAGTTACGTGAAGTGGAAATCTTGTCACCCTCCAGATTCAGGAACTCGTTGCTCGGTACGTTGTCCGGCAGAATGTAGCTGCCTTCAGCCTTCAGCATGGCCGGGAACACGATGCAGTGGAACACGATGTTGTCCTTACCGATGAAGTGTACCAGACGGCTTTCAGGATCTTTCCACCACTTCTCCCATGAATCCGGAAGCAGTTCCTTGGTGTTGCTGATATAACCGATAGGAGCGTCGAACCATACATAGAGCACTTTGCCCTCGGCACCCTCAACCGGCACCGGAATACCCCAGTCCAAGTCACGGCTTACGGCGCGTGGCTGCAAGCCCATGTCGAGCCAGCTCTTGCACTGACCGTACACGTTATTACGCCATTCCTTGTGGTCTTCCAGAATCCACTGGCGCAACCAGCTTTCGTGCTTGTCGAGCGGCAGATACCAGTGCTTGGTTTCGCGCATTACCGGTTTGGAACCGCTGATGGCACTCTTCGGGTTGATCAGATCGGTAGGAGAGAGTGAAGTACCGCACTTCTCGCACTGGTCGCCATAAGCGCCTTCAGCGTGGCAGTGCGGACATTCTCCGGTGATATAACGGTCGGCCAGGAAAGTCTGTGCTTCCTCGTCATAGTATTGCATAGACGTTTTCTCAATGAACTCGCCTTTGTCGTACAAGGTTCTGAAGAACTCAGAAGCTGTCTGACGGTGTACTTCCGAGCTGGTGCGTCCGTACACGTCGAACGAAATACCGAATTCCTTGAAAGAATCGCGGATCAAAGTGTGATAGCGGTCTACGACATCCTGTGGAGTGATGCCTTCTTTCTTGGCGCGGATGGTGATGGGCACACCATGCTCGTCCGATCCGCCAATGAACAATACTTCTTCTTTCTTCAAACGTAAATATCTTACGTAGATATCGGCCGGAACATAGACGCCGGCCAGATGTCCGATGTGTACCGGACCGTTGGCGTATGGCAATGCCGATGTTACCGTGGTTCTTTTGAATTTCTTATCCATTTTATCGTTTCTTGTTTAATTTACTGTTTTGCTTACAAAGATACGGATAAAAAATGAAAAAGGCACCCAGATTGCGGGTGCCTTTTTCGGTTATCTTTTTCCGGTATGTCATTCGCCCCAGTTGCTGCGGTCCAGATTGCGGTAACCGATGGCTTCGGCTACATGGTGTGTTTCTATCTGTGCGCTTCCTTCCAGATCGGCGATGGTACGGGCCACACGCAGAATACGGTCGTAGGCTCGGGCCGAAAGTTGCAGCCGGTTCATGGCTTGGCGTAGCAGTTCCAGACAACTTTCCGACGGGGTGGCATAAAGATGCAGCAACTTGCTGTTCATCTGGGCGTTGCAGTGTATTCCCTTGTATGGCGCATAGCGCTCGGCTTGTATGGCGCGTGCCTTAATGACCCGTTCGCGGATGGCGGTGCTGCTTTCGCCTTTTTCCTTTTGCGAGAGTTCCTGAAAGGATAGGGGCGTGATTTCTATCTGCAAGTCTATACGGTCTAACAGCGGACCGGAAATCTTGTTCAGATAGCGTTGGATCTGTCCCGGCGTGCAGACGCAGGTTTTGTTCGGGTCGTTATAGTAGCCGCACGGACAAGGATTCATGGAGGCTACGAACATGAACGAACAGGGATAGGTGATGGTGTATTTGGCCCGGGAAATGTTGATGACCCGGTCTTCAAGCGGTTGGCGCAGCACTTCGAGAGCGGCGCGCGAGAATTCCGGAAGCTCGTCACAGAAAAGCACACCGTTGTGCGCCAGACTGATTTCGCCCGGTTGCGGATTGGCACCGCCTCCCACAAGGGCCACCTGCGAGATGGTGTGATGCGGAGCGCGGAACGGGCGCTGGGCAATGAGCGTAGTGTCTTTTCCCAGTTTTCCGGCCACGGAGTGAATCTGGGTTGTTTCCAGACTCTCGGCCAGTGACAGCGGGGGAAGAATAGACGGCAATCGCTTGGCCATCATGGATTTTCCGCTTCCCGGAGGACCGATCATGATGAGATTATGTCCGCCGGCAGCCGCCACTTCCAGAGCACGCTTTACGTGTTCCTGTCCCTTTACGTCGGCAAAGTCGAATTCATGCTGTGCCTGCTTCTCATAGAAATCCTTGCGGGTATCCAATATCTTGGGCGTAAGGCTGTCCTCGCCATTCAGAAAGTCAATGACTTGACGGATGTGACTGGCACCATACACCTTGAGCTGGTTCACAACGGCAGCCTCGCAGACATTCTGTTCCGGTACGATCAGGCCTTCGTAGCCCAAAGCACGGGCCTTGATGGCCATCAGCAGGGCACCGGTAACCGGTTGTATGCTTCCGTCCAGACTGAGCTCGCCCACCATAATGAAACGCTCCAGACGCTCTGTGCGCACAGTGCCCTGAGTAGCCAGAATTCCTATGGCCAGAGGCAGATCATATCCGGCTCCCTCTTTCCGGATGCTGGCCGGTGCCATATTGACCACAATTCTTTTGGATGGAAACTCATATCCGCTGTTTTCGATTGCCGAGATGATGCGTTCGTGACTTTCCTTGACGGCACTATCCGGCAAACCCACCAAAAAGAACTTGATTCCTCTTGATGCGTTCACTTCAATGGTCACGGGGATTGCCTCGAGACCTTGGATGGCTGCTCCAAAAACCTTGACTAACATGATATTAGATTACTGATGTTTTGATTCCTATTTGAGTCGTTTTTCTATTTCCGGCTGTATCTCCTTATCGAGTTGTCTGCCTCGGGCAATAATAGTACCCTTTGAATCAATCAGTATATGATAAGGAATGTCATAAACATTCAGTTTCTCTAATAAGGGATTGTCCCATGCCCGAAAATCACAATATACAGGCCAGTTGATGCTGTCCCGTTCCATGTTTCCTTTCAGTATCTTTGGATTGATATCAAGTGAATAGCTGATCAGTTGCAGCCGTGTGCCATATTTCTTTTTCAGTTTGCGTGACTGATAGATCACATAGCCGCCATTGCGCCAGTTAGCCCAAAATGAGATGAGGGTCATCTTGCCTTTGAACTTGGCAGAGTTGATTGTATCTCCTTGAATGGCAACCAGTTTGAAGTCCGGAAGTTTCTTTCCCGTTGTTGTATTGGTTATTCCCGATATTTTGTTTTGCAGGGCTTTCAATTGGATGTTGTCCGGCAGGGATTTTGTCAGCAAGTGATACAGTGCCCATGTCTTGTCGATATCTCTTTTGGGATTGTTCAGAAAATATTCTTGAAACAAGAAGAGGCTGACATCCGATGTGGGGTTCTTCCTGATAAAATCTTCCGCGGCCGATACCATCTTCTTTTTGCTGCTTTTGAGGTTTTCTATCCGGAAACGTGTCATTTCTTCGTTTTCCGGGGTTCCGCTGATTTCCGCTTCACCTAATTTCCGGGCATCAGCTTTGATTTTCACTTCTTTACCCCCTTCTGCAAAGATTACATGCTCAGAGTAGTTGGGATAAAGCAATATGAGTATCGCCTTGTTTTTCAAGGGAATCTGGTAGTCGAACTTTCCATCGACCACTTTTATGGTGTCCAGCTGGTCGATTGCGCCGTCTGGACTATACATATAGAATTCACCCTGCTGCAGGTGGTCGAATTCTCCGCTTAATGAAAAGCGGTCTTCAGAATTTCTACAGCTGAGCAGGGTGAATACTGATAAAATATAGAGAAATATTCTCTTCATTCTTTAAATTTACAGTTAATTACTTAACCAGGCTTTCAATGGTAGAAGCGAAGTTAGCAAACTCAAGGTCAGTAGCGGCACGCTTAGCCAAAGAAGCGTCCTTGCTGATAGCTGCGCTCAAGTTGCTGCTTACACCTGCTGCGTCGTTAGTACGTGCAGCTACGATAGCCTTCAGGTAAGAAGTGTAAGCGTCTGCGTTCTTAACATTGTTCAAAGTAGTCTTGGCAGAAGCGTAGTCCTTGTTCAGGATCTGAGCCAAAGCAGCGCTGTTGGTGTTAACACCTGACAGGTTGCTGGCAGCCTGCTGGTAGTTACCCTTAGCGATCTGGATGTTACCCATGATTTCCTTGAATGAGTCTGCGCCAGAACCCTTAGCGATATAAGTTTCAGCAGTTGAAACATCACCCTTAGCCAAAGCGATCAGAGCCAGGTTAGTGTTTACTTCGCTTGCGTCAGCCTTCAAAGACTTAGCCTTGTTCAGGTAGCTTTCTGCAGAGCTCAAATCACCCTTAGCGTAAGCCAACTGAGCCAAGTTGTTGTAAGCGCGGTAGTCGTTAGCATACAACTGAGTAGCTTTCTGATACCAAGCTTCCTTCTCAGCAGGAGTGCTTACCAAAGTAGCTCCGTAAAGAACTTCTTCGTTGCTCAGCTTGCTGGCATCTGACTTGAACTGTGCCAGGATCTCGTCATCGCTGCGGCCGATCAACTCATAGTTGATAGTCAAGCGTGCACGACGCAACTCAGGAAGAACTGTTTCAGCCAATTCCTGGAATACAGCAGACATATTCTTGATCTGTGCTTCTCTTTCTTCTGGCTCCTTATACATAGACAATACACGCAAGATTACGTCCTTGTCCTGGATGTTGCTCTGAGAAACCAATTCCTGGAATCCGTCCCAGTCCTCAGCAGTATACTTAGTCTTGATATCGCTTTCCATCTTGTTGGCCTTCAACTCCTTGTTTACATACTTCTCAGAGTTGTTCTGACGGTTCTCAGCCAAACGGGTGTTCAGATCCAAAGCACCATCTGGAGAAGCGTAAGCAGAGATCTCGATGTCGTTCAGAGCCTTACCCTTCTGGTCAGCCTTGATGTCCTTCAAAGTCTTGATGAAGTCCTTGATAGAAGTAGAAGACAACTCGCTGTTGCGGATGTTAGCCTGCTGGATCAAGAACTTGATAGTAGCTTCCTGACGCTGCTTGATAATGCGCTGGAATCCGTCTGGAGCGATAGCAGGATTAGCAGAAGCCAAAGTGTTCTTCAACAATTCTGAAGTTGCAACTACACCGTAACCGATCTTAACTTCAGGGATAGTTACTGATTTCTTTCCAACCTTAGCCTCGAACTTCAGATACAAGTCTGATTTCTGCATGGCAGGAACGAAATCGAAGATGCTCTTCATAGTGTAGTTTCCACCCATCTTGTAAGAAATAGTCTGGTTGTTGCCATCTACTTTCTCACCCTGGAATGTTGCGCTGGCACCAGTTGCCTCGCCACCTTCGTACTTCAGAACCGGAGTAACAGTTACTACGGCTTTCTTCTTCATGTACTTCTCTGGGAACTGACCGTTGATAGTTGCCGGTACCTGACCAGCTACGCTTTCCAATGGAGTAGGAGTCACTGTAAAGTTGTCGGCAGACAAAGCGCCCAACTTTTTACAAGAGGTGAATGCCAATGCAGACACCACTGTCATTGCTAAATAAAAATTTTTACGCATACTAACTTAAATTATGTTATTCGTTGCAGTTGCAAAGATAAGTAACTTTGTTCAACAAAGAGATTTATTAGACTGAAAACTTGCAAAAAAAATGATAAAAGTATGTTTTTCCTGTCTTTTTTATCTCTGGATTTACTTTTTATTGATATTTCGTGGGTGATGAGACAATATTTCTTCACGAATACGGGCCGTGTCAATATGAGTGTAGATTTCGGTGGTGGCAATGCTTTCATGCCCTAACATGCATTGGATGGCCCGAAGGTTGGCGCCTCCCTCAAGCAGGTGAGTTGCAAAGGAATGGCGAAAGGTATGAGGACTGATTTTCTTGTGTATACCGGCAAGTTCGGCCTGCTCCTGCACAATATAGAACACCATGATCCGGGTCAGTCCACTGCCTCTGCGGAAACTGACGAACACATGGTCTTCATATCCGGGTTTGATGGGGATGTGCACTCTTTCAGTAAACCAATATTGTAGTTCTTTAACAGCTCTTTCGGAAATGGGAACCAGACGTTCTTTATTCCCCTTGCCTTCCACTCGGATGAATCCTTCGTCCAGGTATAAGTTGGAAATCTTTAGCTGACATAATTCGCTGACACGCAGACCACAACTGTAAAGAACCTCCAGAATGGCCCGGTTGCGCTGGCCTTCCTGCTTGGTAAGATCCACGCAGGCAATCATCCGGTCAATTTCTTCTACAGTCAGTACGTCCGGAATATGTCGGGCTATTTTAGGCCCTTCCAGCAATTCTGTGGGATCTTTCTCTAATTCGCCTTCCAGCAGCAGATAACGATAGAAAGAGCGCAGGCCGGAAAGCGTGCGAGCCAGAGAACGGGAACTGATGCCCAAGTCAATCAGAACACTGCAGAATTCCTGCAAATCTCCAATTGTAACATCTTTGTAACAAAGTTTTTTCTCATTAAGGAATTCCTGCAGATGTTTCAGGTCATTTTGGTAGGCTTCGAGGGTATTTGATGACAAAGATTTCTCTAATTGGAGATATTGGCTGTATTTGCGTAATATTCTTTTATCTATTACGGGATAGTTCTGTTGATTTTTTGCGGGATATTCCATACTTTTTGCTAACTTTGTACCCAAATTTTCACAAATATAGAGAATAAAACATGAGAATACAAATCATTAACGGACCGAACATAAATTTGCTGGGCAAACGCGAGCCGGGAATCTATGGTTCTGTCCCGTTCTCAGACTTTTATGAGCAACTGAAGGAACAGTATCCGAATGTGGAATTTGATTACTTTCAGAGCAACATAGAAGGAGAATTGATTGATGTGATCCAGAAAGTGGGTTTTGACTATGAAGGAATCGTGTTGAATGCCGGAGCTTATACGCATACATCCATTGCTTTGCAGGATGCCATACGCGCTGTGACGGCACCGGTAATAGAAGTGCATATCAGTAACGTGCATCAAAGAGAGGCATTCCGGCATGTTTCCATGATTTCTGCCGCCTGCAAGGGAGTGATTTGCGGCTTCGGGCTGGATTCCTACCGCCTGGCAGTAGAAGCGCTTTTGAAAATGAAAAATGATATTAAATACTAAGTGATTATGATGCTTAAACAGACAAAAATCGTAGCTTCCATTTCTGATTTGAGATGTGACGTAGACTTTATCCGTGCTTTGTACGAGGCGGGTATGAATGTAGTGCGTATGAATACGGCTCATGCCAACAGAGAGGGATTTGAGAGATTGATTGCCAATGTGCGTACGGTGTCAAACCGTATTGCTATTTTGATGGATACAAAGGGACCGGAAGTACGTACCACAGAGTGTGCTGACGGTTCTATTGATTTTAAAACCGGTGATATTGTTCGCATTGTCGGTAATCCGGAGCAGAAGACAACCAAGGAGTGTATCGCTGTGACCTATACTCATTTCGTAAACGACCTGAATGTGGGAGATGAAATCCTGATGGATGACGGTGAACTGGATCTGCGTGTAACAGAGAAAACTGATGAGGCTTTGACTTGCGAGATTTGCAATGATGCTACTTTGGGTAGCCGCAAGAGCGTGAATGTGCCGGGTGTAAGAATCAACCTGCCTTCACTGACCGAGAAAGACCGCAACAATATTCTTTACGCTATTGAGAAGGATATTGACTTCATCGCTCACTCATTTGTAAGAAACAAGCAGGATGTGTTGGATATCCGTCAGATTCTGGACGCATATGGCAGTGATATCCGTATTATTGCCAAGATCGAGAACCAGGAAGGTGTGGACAACATCGACGAGATTCTGGAAGTGGCCGACGGTGTAATGGTAGCTCGTGGTGATTTGGGTATCGAAGTTCCTCAGGAGCGTATTCCGGGTATCCAGCGCCAGCTGATCAGAAAGTGTATTCTGGCCAAGAAGCCGGTAATCGTGGCTACTCAGATGCTGCATACTATGATCAACAATCCGCGTCCAACCCGTGCGGAGGTTACCGATATCGCCAACGCTATTTATTACCGTACCGATGCTTTGATGCTGAGTGGTGAGACTGCATATGGAAAATATCCGGTTGAGGCTGTCCGCACCATGGCTAAGATCGCAGCTCAGGCAGAGAAGGATAAATTGGCAGAGAACGATATCCGCATCCCATTGGAAGAGGGTACCGACGTAACCGCATTCCTGGCTAAGCAGGCTGTGAAGGCTACTACCAAACTTCCTATCCGTGCGATTATCACCGACAGCTTCAGCGGCAGAATGGCCCGTAACCTGGCTGCCTTCAGAGGAAAGTATCCGGTATTGGCTATCTGTTATAAGGAAAAGACCATGCGTCACTTGGCATTGTCTTACGGTGTAGAGGCAATCTATATGCCGGAGAAGGCCAACGGACAGGCATACTATTTCGCCGCATTGCGCAAGTTGCTCGACGACGGTGTATTGACTGAAAACGAGATGGTGGCTTATCTGAGTGGTGGTAAGCAGGGCGCACAGACTTCATTCCTGGAGATCAATGTTGTGGGTGATGTCTTGAAGTATGCCATGGATTATGTATTGCCAAACCGCAATCGTTATCTGTAATCAGATTCTGAGATGAAGGAAACGGATCTTTTGGATGAATATATCCTGAATCATATTGATCCGGAAGGAACATACCTGAAGGCTTTATATCGGGCGACGCATGTACATTTCCTGCGTCCCCGAATGGCTTCGGGACACCTGCAGGGGCGTATGCTGAAGATGTTTGTAAGAATGATACGCCCGAAACAGGTCCTGGAAATAGGCACCTATAGTGGATATTCCGCCTTATGTCTGGCCGAAGGACTGCCCGAAGGCTCCATGCTGCATACCTTTGAAATCAATGATGAGCAGGAAGACTTTACACGGCCGTGGCTGGAAGGCTCAGATTATGCGGACAAGATCCGTTTTTATATCGGTGATGCTTTGAAACTGCTGCCCGAGATGGACATCGTGTTTGATCTGGCATTTATTGACGGAGATAAGCGTCGCTATCTGGATTATTATGAACTGGTGCTTTCCAAGTTGTCTCCGGGAGGATATATTCTGGCCGACAATACATTGTGGGACGGACATGTACTGGAGGAACAGCCTCACGCCAATGATCTTCAGACAAAGGGTATCATGCATTTCAATGATTTTGTGGCTGCGGACGAACGTGTGGAAAAGGTGATTCTTCCGATGCGTGACGGATTGACTATTATAAGAAAAAAAGAATAAAAAGATGGAAACAACCAGACAAAACAAGATAGCTCGTTTGATTCAGAAAGAATTAAGCGAGATTTTTATGCTCCAGACCAAAGCCATGAAAGGCGTATTGGTTACGGTAAGCGTGTGTCGTATCAGTCCTGATATGAGCATTTGTCGTGCTTATCTCAGTGTGTTCCCAAGCGCACGTGCCGAGGAGATTATCAAGAATATCAATGAGAATGCCAAGGAAATCCGCTTCGAACTGGGTAAGCGCGTGCGTTACCAGCTTCGCATTATTCCGGAATTGAAGTTCTTCCTGGACGATTCTTTGGACTATATCGAAAACATCGACCATTTATTAAATAATGTAGAGGGAGATTCCCGCACTATCGGTCAGAAATCAGAAACGGAAGACTAATTCGCTTTTCTTCCTATTATTTTATTATGGCAAACTTTCCTTATTATATTGCCAAGCGCTATCTGTTCTCCAAAAAATCACACAATGCCATTAATATTATTTCCGCCATATCCGTATGCGGAGTGGCTTTTACGACTATGGCATTGGTGTGTACCCTGTCGGTGTTTAACGGATTTCAGGATCTGGTGGCTTCTTTCTTTACGGCTTTTGATCCGCAACTGAAAATCGTACCGGTGGAAGGAAAGGTCTTTCAAAAGAATGATCCGGCCATTCAGAAACTTCGTAGTGACAAGGATATTGCTTTGTTTTCCGAATGTTTGGAGGATAATGCGCTCGCCATTTACCGGAACCGTCAGGTTATGGTGCATATAAAGGGAGTAGAAGATCAGTTCTCTCAACTCACAGATATCAATAAGTTGCTTTACGGCGACGGCACTTTTGTATTGCATGCCGATGTGTTGCAATATGGTGTTCCCGGTATCCGTCTGGCTAATTCATTGGGAGTTGGTGCATACTTTGAAGAACCTCTTCAGATATATGCTCCGAAGAAAGGAGCACAGATTAATCTGTCCAATCCGGTTACTTCATTTCGTCAGGGAGAACTCTATTCTTCCGGAGTCGTATTTTCCGTGAATCAGGAGAAGTATGACAATAATTATATATTGACTTCCATTGCTTTTGCACGTGATCTTTTTGATCAGCCGGATATGGTTTCTTCAATTGATCTGAAACTGAAGGATGGAGTGGATGTCAATGAGGCCAAGCAACGGATTCAGGAACTTTTAGGCGAGGAGCGCTTTCAGGTTTTGGACCGATATGAGCAGCAAGCCGATATTTTCCGGATTATGAAGGTGGAGAAACTGATCGCATATATCTTCCTGACCTTTATTCTGCTGATAGCCTGCTTTAATATCATCGGATCGGTATCTATGCTTATTATAGAGAAAAAGGAGGATGTGCATACTTTGCGCAATTTGGGAGCGACAGATGCGCAAATTATTCGTATCTTCCTGTATGAAGGACGAATGATATCTACTTTCGGAGCAGTTGCCGGTTTGCTGTTGGGGCTCGGTTTGTGCTGGCTGCAACAGACATTCGGATTGCTTAAGATGGGCTCTTCCGAGGGACTGTTTCTGGTGGATGCCTATCCGGTAAGCATTTATTGGGGAGATCTGTTGCTTGTCTTTGTTACGGTTCTTTTAGTGGGATATGTGGCTTTATGGTATCCTATCCGTTATTTAGGCAAGCGTTTGATTGATTAAGACAGACTGATTATAAAACAAAGAAGGCTTTGAGTTCCTGTTGGGGATATCAAAGCCTTCTTTGTTTTATTCCAGTGTGATACGTTCCGCCACAATCTTGTCACGAAGAAATATGGAAGCGGATTCTTCAAACTTCTCAACAGACTCAGTGGTGAGGAAGCGGCATGTTCCTTTTCGGGTACAGTTCTCTTCAATGCTCTGGTGCCGTTGCAGATATTTCTTCAGGCTGGCTGCCACATAATCACCTTGTGGGATGATTTTGATGGTTCTGGGAGTATACTTCAGAATCTTGTTCAGAAGGAGCGGATAATGAGTACAGCCTAAAATGATGGTATCAATGTCCGGATCCTTTCTTAACAGGTTGCCAATGCGTTTCTGAACGAAGTAATCGGCTCCCGGAGAATCGAATTCATTATTCTCTACCAAGGGAACCCACATGGGGCACGCCTCTCCGCTGACTACAATGTCGGGGAACAGTTTGTGAATCTCAAGAGGGTAAGATTCCGAGTTGATGGTTCCTTGGGTAGCCAGAATACCGATATGTCTGGTTTTGGTGATGTCGCCTATGCACTCAGCTGTAGGGCGGATGACGCCGAGTACTCGTCTGTTTGGGTCCAACAGCGGCAGATCCTTTTCCTGAATGGTTTTCAAAGCCTTTGCTGAAGCCGTATTGCATGCCAGGATTACCAGATGGCATCCCATGGAAAACAGTTTCTTTACGGCCTGCAAAGTGAATTCATAGACAATTTCATAAGATCGTGTTCCATAGGGAGCACGGGCATTGTCGCCTAAATAGAGATAATCGTATTGAGGCAAAGACTGACGGAACTGTCTTAATATGGTAAGTCCTCCGTATCCGGAATCAAAGATTCCTATGGGGCCGGGAGGTAGCGGTAATTCTGTTTTATTCATTGTCTGCTATGGTGTCTGTCGTATGAATGGTATTTATCAGTGAACTGTCAACTCCTTTTAAGAAATCATTCTCGGAAAGAACAGAGTCTTTGGGTTGTATTGCTGTACCTGTTTCTGGAGTTCCCTTGGCAACTCCATTCTTTTGAATGGTAGTCGTAGATTCCGGTACAGCGATTGGTTGGCTTTTAACCAGCCCCAGTTTGACCAGTACGTTGTGAGTGATGTCTATTCCGGAGCTTTTGTTGATGAAGGGGCAGGCGTTGTTGTCTGTGTTCAGGATAAAGGCCAATCCTTGTTCCTGTCCCACGGCTTCCAAGGCCTGGTTAAGTTTGTTTTCAGCTTCGCTTTGCATTTCCTTTTCCGCGTTTCTGAGCAGCAGTTCCGTTTCACGGCGAAACATGAGGCCGTTATTGATCAGTGACTGCAATTCGTTCTGACGCTTCTGAAGGATATTTTCCGGGAATTCCTTCTGGCCTTGCAGAAACTCGGCATATTTTTTTACCAGTTCGTCTTCCGATCTTTTGGCTTCTTCATTACATTTGCTTTTGAGAGTATTGAGCTCCTGAATAGCATTCTGGTATTCTGGCATCATGCTGATAACCTTCTGATAACTCAGATAGCCGAATCGGATCTGTCCGGAAGCAGTAAGACTGCCGAAACAGATAAGGATAAAAAATATCTTTTTTAGCATAGGCGTAGTTTTTTCTAATGTTGCAAAAATAATTCTTTTGATTGAATAAAGTGCTTAGTTATTAGAAAAATAAAAGAGGAGATTTTGAAAAACCTCCTCTTTTGATTCTATTTTGCGATAGAAATTACTGTAAGCCAAGTTTCTTTTTGATGTCAGCGGTAACGTCTGTGCTGAGTGTTGTGCTGATGTAAGGTACACCTGCTGTTACATCCATGATGTAAACGTAGTTTCCTGCCTGACCGATTTCCTTAATGACACCTAACATCTTGTCTGAGATAGCCTGCATCTTCTCCTGAGAGGCTTTCTGCAGGGCCAGCTGGTTGTCCTGATAGCTCTGCTGGATACGCTGCTGCAGGTCTGACAATTCTGTTTCTCTGCGCTGACGTACATTGTCTAAAAGATTAGCTCTTTCCTTTTCGTATTCAGCCACTTTCTTCTGAAGCTCATCCTGCATACGTTTCAGGTCGTCCTCATACTGCTTTTGCAGGTTCTGCAGTTCTGTTTGCGCTGTCTGATATTCCGGCATAGCCTGAATGATGTCAGCTGAGTTGAAATGTCCGAACTTCTGTGCAAAAACTGTCAGCGGAGCCAACAGAAGGCATACTAAAATTAATTTTTTCATTATTCCTTTATTTATTTAAGTTATTATTTTTCTATGGTAAGCGATTGCAAAAATACGAATGTTAGTTTGAATATCCTAATTTAGCAAGCACTTCATTGCTAATATCTGCTTTAGGCGAAGCGAAAATGATACCGGCATCCGAAGCGCGGTCCAAAATCAATGAATAGCCCTTTGAATCGCAGATATCCTTGATGGCATTGTAGATTTCGTCCTGAATCGGGGCCATCAGGCTCTGACGCTTCTTGAACAGCTCACCTTCCGGACCGAAATATTTCTTTCTCAGTTCTGCGGCCTCTTTTTCTTTGGCGACAATGGCATTTTCCTTTTCGGTTTTCTGCTCGTTACTCAGAAATACGGCTTCGCTCTGGTAATTCTTGTAAAGAGTCTGTGCTTCCGTATTCAACGCTTCAACTTCAGCCATCCACTTTTTGGAAACCTGGTTCAACTGTTCGTTGGCCCGTTCATAAGCCGGTATCTTCTTCAGAATATATTCCATGTCAACCAAGGCGAACTTCTGCGCCTTTACTTCTGGCATGCCGAAAGAGAACATCACCAGCAGAATCCATATCAGTCTTTTCATAAAAACCTCCTTGTTTAAAATTCTTGTCCTAAGATAAAGTGGAAGTTGTTGCCACCTTTTGTTCCGAATACCTTATCGAATCCGTATGCCCAGTCGATACCCATCAAACCAACCATCGGCAGGAAGATACGTACACCCACACCGGCAGAACGCTTCATGTCGAACGGATTGAACTTCTTCACGCTGTTCCATGCATTACCTCCTTCAACAAATGCCAGGGCGTAGATGTTGGTAGAGGTCTGAAGCATCAACGGATAGCGGAGTTCCAGAGTGAAACGGTCGTAAGCATATCCGGTGTAGCCGTTTGGAGTCAGCGAACCGTTGGAGTAACCGCGAAGACCGATGGTCTCGGTTGCGTAGTTGGATGAATATCCCGAGGTTCCGTCACCACCCACATAGAAAGTTTCAAATGGTGATGGCTTGTACTGGTTGTAAGCTCCTACAATACCGAATTCCACGCGGGTCATCAATACCGGACACTTGTTCTTTCCGGTCAGAGCAGTATAGGTCTTGCTTCTGAACTTCCATTTGTGATATTCCACCCACTTGTATTTCTTCTGCAATTCGCGTTGGTAAGAAGAACTCTGGTAGTCGTTTGCCAAAGACTTGTAATCCACATTGTCAAACAGAGAATATGGAGGAGTGAGAGAAACAGAGAATGAGAACTCTGATCCTCGTCTTGGGTAAATCTGGTTATCGGTAGAGTTACGTCCGATGCTCAGGTTCAGGTTGATGTTGTTACAAGTACCGTTGGCAATCAGGAAGTATCTCCAGTCCTTCAATACATAGCGGTTGTATGAAAGGCTTGTCATCAATGTAAAATAGTCATCCGGCCAGCGCAGACGCTTACCCCATCCGAGTGAAACACCGAATACCTTTACATACTTGTCCGGGTCGTAGAAGTTCTCATAATAGTTCGAATTGGTTGAACCGTATCCGTACAGATAGTTGTAATAACTGTTGTAGTAGGCCTCGTTGTAGTAGCGGTCGTTTACCTCGGTCTGTTTTGAATAGAAGGCCGAGAAAGACAAACTGTTCGGACGCTTGCCGCCAAACCATGGGTTCAGATAGCTGATGCTGTATGACTGGTAGTACTGTCCGTTGGTTTCACCGCTGATACTGAAGGTTTCTCCGTTACCCTGTGGCAGGATACCGCGGCGCAGTCCGTTCTTGTTAAAGAGGTTGGCCATACAGAAGTTGGAGAACTTCAATCCGATACGTCCGATCACACCGGTCTGTCCGTAACCCAGTGAGAATTCAATCTGGTCGTTTGATTTTGAGGTCAGTCCCCAAGAAAGGTCTACGGTTCCGGTTTCCGGATCCGGCTGGATGTCATACTGAATGTTTTCCGGGTCGAAGTGTCCCATAGAAGCGATTTCACGATAAGAACGCTCCAATGCCTCTTTGCTGAAGAGGTCTCCCGGTTTGTTACGCAGCTCTCGGCGCACGACATTTTCGTAAACACGGTCATTACCGGAGATCTTTACGTGCTTGATGGTAGCCTGTGTACCTTCAGAGATACGGATTTCCAAGTCAATGGAATCTCCGTCGATGTTGATTTCTACAGGTTCGATGCTGGAGAACACATAACCATTGTTCAGATAGAGGTTGGCAACGGCGTCTTCATCCATGTTCAGGCGCTTTTCCAATTCTGTCTGATTGTAGACATCTCCCCGTCCCATCTTTAAAAGTCGGTTCAGGTATTCCGTATTATATAAGGTGTTACCTACCCACGATACGTTACGCAGATAATATTTCTGTCCCTCATCGATTTTTACATAGATGTTCACAGTCTTTTCGTCGTGATTCCATACACTGTCTGTCACAATCATGGCATCACGATAACCCAACTCATTGTATTTAGTGATGAGGTTCTGTTTGTCTTCTTCGTATTTCTCGGGAACGAACTTCTTGGTGCGGAACCAACTTGCTATTTTTCCCTTTTCATTTGTCTTTTTGAATGCACCCGGTTTGAACAAAGTACCTTTGATCTGTTTTTCGGTCAGGGCTTTGTTGCCGTCCAAGATGATCTGATTGATTTTGATTTTTGACTTCTTGTCTACATTGATGTCCAAAATCACTTTGTTGCTTTCATTGATATCATCTCTTTGCACAAAATGCACCTCTGCATTCTTGTATCCCTTCTCGTCAAAGTATTTTTTGGCGAGGATTTCAGCTTTGTCCAGCATGTTCGGAGTGAGCTGGGCATCCTTTATAAGTCCCAATTTGGCTTCCAGATCTTCTTTTTCTGATTTCTTTACTCCATTATAGTTGATCTGAGAAATTCTTGGACGCTGGCTGAGCTGGATATGGAGAAACGCCTTTTGGTCGACAATACTGTCAACCTCAATTTTCACGTTTGAAAAGAATCCGTTTTTCCAATATCGTTTTACTGCCTGCGTAATTTCTTCGCCCGGCAGACTGATTTTCTGGCCGATAGACAGTCCGGATATACCGATAAGCAGATAGTCGTCGTAGTTCTTGACGCCATCCACACGAATGCCTCCGATGGTGCATTCAATCGGAGTGCGGGAATATTCAATTTCCGGTTTAATTTGAATGTGTTTGTCGTCTTGAGCCCACGACGAGGTGATATTTCCGCAGAGAATTGCAGTTGTCAGTCCTATTATGAATTTCTGTTTCATGTGTTTGGGTGCTTTATTGTTCAGCCACTTGTTCGCTGGTTTTTCCAAATCGTCTTTCTCGATTCTGAAAGTTAACGATTGCTTTACAAAATTCATTTTCATCAAAGTCCGGCCAGAATGTATCACAGAAATACAATTCGGTATATGCACATTGCCACAACAGGTAGTTGCTGATTCTGAGTTCACCGCCTGTACGGATTAACAGGTCTGGATCGGGCATGAAGTTTGTATTCAGATGTTTGTTGATTGTTTCTTCTGAGATTGCTTCTGCAGTCAGTTTTCCTTCCTGCACTTCCTGCGCAATATTCTTGACTGCTTGAGTGATTTCCCAGCGGGAAGAATAACTCAATGCAATGATCATGGTCATTTTATCATTTCGTGCCGTCCGTTTTATACATTCGTCGAGACGTTTTTGTACGCTCTCCGGCAGTCTTGACAAATCTCCGATTACTCGGAAACGCACGTTGTTCTTCATGAAGATTTCCTCTTCCAGATGATCCAGAATAAGTCCCATCAGTGCGGCGACTTCCGCAGCCGGTCTATTCCAGTTTTCTGTAGAGAAGGTATATAGAGTCAGATATTTCACACCAAGTCTTGTAGCCTCCTCTGTGATTCTTTTTACGATTTCCACTCCCTGTTGATGTCCGGCAGTGCGTGGCAGCCCTTGTGCTTTGGCCCAACGACCGTTCCCGTCCATAATAATGGCTATATGTTCGGGGATGCGCGATTTATCTATTTGTTCTTTGTAAGACATATATACTAGTTATTACATAATCTATATTTGGGAAATAAATCATAGGTGATGTAGAACAGACTCAGAGAATAGCAGTCTTTGTTCTTGAACCCCTTGGCTTCTATTCCATAAGGGTGGATCACTTGAGCTCCTTGCGGATTGGTGGTGTCGAGAGCATCGCTTGTCGTGAATCGGACACTCCATTCAAAGCCTATGTTTATTCTTTCTTTCAATTTGTATTTTACTCCTACTCCTATGGGAATATTGAATCCGGCTACGATGTTTGCCGGTTTTGGGGCAAAGGTCAGTCCGGCTCCGACAAGCATATACGGAGTAATCCGGCTGTTGTCTTTATAGCTGTTTCCCATGCCATATCCCCAGAAGTTGAATTCAAACTGGGCACCCAGATCGAAGACGTTTCTGGAGAAATTTACGGTTGCGGCTGTTCCGCCACCCGTTGAAGGGTTATATCCGTTTTCGGGGATGAATACATCCCGGTTATCGCCACTGATATGTCCCATAAAGAGATTGCCCTTTATGGCCATTCTCGGATTGAGAATGTAGCGCGCCAGAACGCCTCCGCTTGCTCCCAGGTTCTTGAAAGGAGTATTATTCAGATCTCCCAAATAGAAGCTGCCTCCTAAGGCTCCGCCTAATTCCATTTTATATTCCAACTCCTGTCCTATGACCGGATGAATTCCTGTCATAATCAGTAGAAGCCAGAAGAAGATCCTTTTTTTCATATCCTGATGGTTCTTGGGAGTCGTCTTTTTGATTTATTGGAAGCCCAGCTCGTTTAAGCGTCCTTTCCAAACAGATGAACCACAGATAAGCCAGATGAACTGGTCGGTGTCTACCGCTGCGGCTACACACTCTGTTGTGCCTCTGATGGCATAAGGCATTTCAATGGTATCGCTTTCTTTCCAGGTGATACCATTGTCTTCGCTGATATAAAGCCGGTTATAGGCCAGGTCTTCTTTTCCGTTTACCGGTTTGCCTCCGAATGCGATAATGGAATTGTTATATCGGATTAAGGACAAGTCGCTTAGGTTGGGACATGGATAAGGATTGTCCCCGTTTACCGGATAGTATATCCACGGATGGTTCTCGTTGCTATTCGCTACGAACAATTTACTCCAAACCATGGCGGTAGTATCCTGGGTAAAGGTTTCCGGTGCTCTGTTTCCTGTCAATACCATCTGAGTATTGCCGTTTTTCAGCTGATAGCATACTCCGGCAATATCCTGCGTCGGCAGATATTCGTTATTGGTGTCCAAAGAATCTTTTTCCCAGTTCACTCCTCCGTCTTTAGAATATACAATGCCTTCGCTGCTTAAAGCGAACAGTTGAGACTCGTTGCTGCTGATCAGTTGTTCAATCTGTTGGCTGGTGTTCACTTTGTTCCAGGTGATGCCGTCTTCTGACTTTAATAACTGACCATCGATGGTATTCATGTATAAGGCGTTGTCAAGAGCAACCAATGATCTGGTCTCTGCCAGCTCGCAACCAACCGTTGCGCTTTGCTTCCAGGTGTTGTCTTCTCGGGATGTTGCGTAAACAACACCTTCTTTTTTACCGATAACAAACACTTTGTCCTTCCAAAAGACAGCTTTGGTCTGCTTCATAGCCTCGAACGGAGCTGCTTCTTCCATTTTCTGCCATACAAACTCTTCGCCGTCCTGCTGATGCACATTCAGCTTCATTTCATAATCGCGATATGCTTTACCGTCGTTAGACATTACTCGGAATGTCAGCAGATAAGTAAAGTCAATGGAGTCGGACGAGCTGTATATTTTCCATTCCGGCTCGGCTTCTCCGGCAATACAATAGGCAACGCTTCCTACAGAAGAGATTGTTGCCAGAATGCTGGACGGCTGGCTGCCGTAAGGCAGTGAGTCGCGGTTGTATATTTTGTTGTTAAGCTGATCAATGGTCATGGGGAAATAACTTCCGGCATAATTGATGGTGTATGTACTGTCATTGCCATCTTTGTCGGTCGTATGCATGGTTCGTTTGATCTGCCCCAAGGTGAATCCGGTAATGATCGCTTCGTTACTCAAA
Organism: uncultured bacterium; assembly: GCA_905215575.1. Lineage (GTDB taxonomy): Bacteria > Bacteroidota > Bacteroidia > Bacteroidales > Bacteroidaceae > Paraprevotella. The sequence continues at coordinate 36,854 of CAJMQV010000008.1, forward strand.
GAGTAATCAATTTCTTCGCTACAAGAGCCAAGCATGGCGGCTAATATGGTGATGATCGGAAGAAAGAATTTTCTCATTATGATGGTTTATTATAAAATATTGATTTTTAATTTTGCAAAAATACTCACATTTTTTTCTTTGGCGAAAATTAATACGTTGAATTATCTAAAATAATAGATAATTTCTATATAAATATTTCTGTTAGAACAGGATTCGCTTTAAAACAGTTCTTTCGTAGAACCCAGGTTTTGCTGAAAACAAAGGAGGTCATGCTCGTGATATTTTTTGATTTCCTTCAGCTTTTGCATGGGGATTTCCGGAGCTTTGGTTCCTTCTTTCAGACAGACCGGAGAGCGTTCTATGTAGATTTCGTCCCATAAGTCCTGTTCCAGAAACTGTTTCAGGGTTTCAGCACCGCCTTCCACCAAGAGGGAAAGAATATTGTTCTGGTGCAGATCTTCAAGAATCTGTTTCAGCAGATTCTCTTCCCGACTCAGCACTTTGACAGAAACCTGAGAAGAGTCCGTTTGTTCTTCCATCTGTGGATTGAATGTGTAGATACGGGTAGGGGCGAGAGAGTCGCCCAACAGTTTCAGATTTTCCGGGAGTGCCCCATGGGTGTCAACGACCAGGCGCAAAGGCGATTTACCGCCCCAATGACGGACATTCAGCGAAGGGTTATCCTTTATCGCAGTGCCTCCTCCTATCAGAATCGCCTGATGCTCAGCCCGTCTTTTGTGTACGAGCGTTGTGGTTTCCGGGGTAGAAAAGACGTAAGCCTGCTGCTGGTCGTCTTTGCGCGGAGCATCCATGTAACGGTCGGCCGATTCCGCCCATTTCAGAGTAATAAAGGGGCGTTTGTATTGATGGAAAGTCAGAAAATGTTTGTTCAGTTCCAGACATTCCTTCTCCTTGACGCCTACCACGACCTCAATGCCGGCGTCCAACAGCTTCTGAATGCCGCGTCCGGCAACTTTGGCAAAGGGATCCCGACAGCCAATGACTACTCTTGGTATTTGCTTTTCTACAATCAGGTCTGCACAGGGCGGTGTTTTGCCGTAATGGGCACAAGGCTCAAGACTTACGTACATAGTCGATTCCCGAAGCAGCTCCGGCCTTTTCACCGAAGCGATCGCATTTACTTCCGCATGCCCCTCGCCGCAACGGATATGATAGCCTTCGCCGATAATCTGATCCTGCCACACGATGACAGCGCCGACCATGGGGTTGGGGGATGTTGTCAGAACACCATTATGTGCCAGTTGCAGGCAGCGGTCCATGTATATTTCTTTAAATTCCATTTCTTATCTTAGAAAAATGTGTTATGTTTGTATTGATGTAAGAATTTACTTTTACTGGTATTCAAATAAAACGAACAGCTTGTGAAAAACGAACAGCAATATCTGCAGGAAAAGCTTTTGGCTTGTTATTCAGCCGGTGAGGCTGCTGCCATCGCGCGTTGGGTCTTCGAGAGCCGTTTTCATTATACCCGTTTAGACTATTGTCTGGGCAAAGATAGGGATTTCTCTAAAGAAGAACGGGAAGATTTTGAAAATATTGTATCCCGTTTATTGGAAAATGAGCCGGTGCAATACGTTCTGGGCGAAGCGGAATTCTGCGACCGGCAATTCCTTGTGAACCATAATGTGCTGATTCCCCGTCCGGAAACAGAGGAACTGGTGCATTGGATCGTTTCGGACGTATCGGATTTTCCGGACCGTCCGCGGATACTTGATTTGGGTACCGGGAGCGGCTGCATAGCCATTTCTTTGGCCCGTTTGTTGCCTCGGGCTTCAGTTTCTGCCTGTGATATTAGCGAGGGAGCCTTGGCTGTGGCCCGTGAAAATGCTGCACGCTTGGAAGCATCCGTCTCTTTCTTCCGTGATGATATCCTGAATCCGGAGCATCTGGCCGAAGAGCCGTGCTGGGACGTTTGGGTAAGCAATCCGCCTTATATCTGTGACCGCGAGCGTCAGGATATGACTCGGAATGTGCTTGATCACGAGCCGCATACAGCTTTGTTCGTACCCGATCATGACCCGTTGCTTTTTTATCGTGCCATAGCTGAATCCGGACTCAGATATTTGCGCCTTGGAGGAAGCCTTTATTTTGAGATAAACCGTGCATATGGTCGTGCAACCAGTGAGATGCTGGAAGAGATGGGTTATAAAGAAATTCAGATCCGACAGGATCAGTTTGGTAATGACCGTATGATAAAATGCCGAAGATGAAAGAATTATCCGAGAAAGAACTGATTAATAAAGCCGAGCGCTATTGCATACAGGCCGAACGCTGTTGCAGTGAAGTGTACCGCAAACTGGAGGGGTGGGGAGCGTCTGAAACGCAGATCGCTCCGATTATTGCCCATCTGCTGCAAGACCGCTTCATAGACGAAGAACGCTTTTCCTTGGCCTTTGCCCGTGACAAGATGCGGTACAATCATTGGGGGCGCATGAAAATAAATTATGCCCTGAAGGAAAAGGAAATAGCTTCGGTTCACATACAAAATGCTTTGGATCAACTGGATGCCGAAGAGTATTCGGATGTATTACAAAAGATTCTGCGCGGAAAGTTACAGCAGGTAAAGGGGAAAAATGATTACGAATGCCGTCAGAAAGTGATTCGCTTTGCCGTAGGCCGTGGCTTTGGTATGCAGGAAATCTTAAACGCCCTGGATGATTTGGGGCAGAGCGACGAAGATGATGAGTGAGTCTATACGACGCTATATCCGGGCTTGTGCCGATGTGTTTTTCCCTCGCCTTTGTGTGGTTTGCGGAACACGTCTGGCGCTTGATGAACAGCAACTTTGCATTTCCTGTCTGCATCAGTTGCCGTTGGTCCGTTTTGCATCATTTACCGAAAACCCTATGGCCGACCGTTTTGTCGGACTATTCCCGATTGTCAGGGCCGCATCCTGCTTCCATTACCAAAAAGGAGCGACGGTAAACCGTATTCTCTTTGACTTGAAATATCATGACAATCCGCAGGTGGGTTATGTGTTGGGGCGTTTTATGGGACGCATGTTGCTGGCGCGTGGCTTTTTTGATGAAGTGGATGTGATTCTGCCGGTCCCGTTGTCGCGTTTGCGGCGGTGGCAGCGCGGATATAACCAAAGCGAATGGCTGGCCCGTGGAGTGGCGGCAATTACCGGTATTCCTGTCTGTTGCGATGCGGTGAGGCGGGTACGCAATAATCCGACACAGACCCGCTTAGACCGATGGCGACGTCTGGAGAATGTGGATTCTATTTTCGGACTGACCCGCCATTCCTCAGCTTTGTCCGGAAAGCATCTTTTGTTGATAGATGATGTATTTACGACCGGCGCCACGATGCTTTCGCTATGCGACACACTGAAGACAATTCCCGGAGTGCGTTTCAGTATTCTTACTTTGGCTTGGGCCGGAGGATAATTTTGTCCTGTTACGGCAAAAGTTTTATACATAAGTCATCGTAAAATCTTTAGATTAATTGTATATTTGCATGTCAAACAAAAATAAGCGAATAAATTATGGAAACATTAGAGAAAATCTTTGCCTCAAAATTGCTTAACGTAAAAGCGATCAAGTTGCAGCCGACCAATCCTTTCACTTGGGCTTCAGGTTGGAAATCACCGTTCTATTGCGATAACCGCAAAACATTGTCTTATCCGGCTTTGCGCAATTTTGTCAAGATTGAAATCTGTCGCTTGATTGAAGAAAACTTTCCGGAGGTAGATGCAGTTGCCGGAGTAGCAACCGGTGCCATTGCACAGGGTGCGCTGGTAGCCGACGAGCTGAATCTGCCGTTTGCATACGTTCGTTCAAAACCAAAGGATCACGGTTTGGAGAACCTGATTGAAGGTGAGTTGCGTCCGGGTATGAAGGTTGTCGTTGTAGAAGACCTTATTTCTACCGGTGGCAGCAGCTTGAAGGCCGTAGAGGCAATCCGCAATAACGGTTGCGAGGTTGTAGGTATGGTTGCAGCCTATACTTACGGATTCGATGTAGCACAGAAGGCATTCAGCGATGCTAACGTACGCCTGATCACTCTGACTAACTATGAGGCTGTAGTTGCAGAGGCTCTGCGTATTGGCTATATTGCAGAATCAGATGTAGAGTTGTTGAATCAGTGGCGCAAGGATCCTGCACACTGGAATGTATAATCACGAAGGAATCCTATAGAATATGGCAGAACAGCAGTTTGAAAGCAGTGTAAAAATGATCCCTTACAGTCAGGATTTGGTTTTTGCCAAATTATCTGATCTGACCAACCTTTCGGTTATCAAGGACCGCATCAATGATCCGATGTTCGAAACCGCAGTGGCCGGAAAGGTTCCTCAGGACAAGCTGGAGCAGATCAAGGAGCGCGTACAGAATATGACTTTTGACCGCGACTCTGTAACAACCACTGTTCCTCCGTTGGGCGAGCTGTCTTTGAGAATCATAGAGCGCGAAGAGCCGAAGTGCATTAAGTTTGAGGCCGTAAACAGTCCGATTCCTGCAAATCTGTGGATTCAGTTGCTTCCGGTAACCGAGACACAGTGCAAGATGAAGCTGACCATACGTGCTGAGCTCAATATGTTTATCAAAGCTATGGTGAGCAAACCGTTGAAAGAAGGAGTGGAGAAACTGGCAGACATGTTGGCCATGATTCCCTACGGAGCATAAGAACTCAGATAAACTGACGAAGATTATGGCAAGTAAACTTTGGGAAAAGAATTTCGAAGTTAATCAGGAAATAGAAAAGTTCACGGTCGGTCGCGACCGTGAACTTGATTTGTTTTTGGCCAAGCACGATGTGTTGGGCTCTATGGCCCACATAACCATGCTGCAAAGCATCGGCCTTTTGGAGAAAGAGGAGCTGACCGCTTTGCTGGCCGAACTGAAGAATATCCATGCCGAGATCGAAGCCGGTCGCTTTGTGATCGAGGAAGGCGTGGAAGATGTCCATTCTCAGGTAGAGCTGATGCTTACCCGTAAATTGGGCGATATGGGAAAGAAGATCCACAGCGGTCGTTCACGTAATGACCAGGTGCTGGTGGATCTGAAACTGTTTACCCGTCAGCAGTTGATGGAGATAGCCGAAGAGGTACGTGTGCTGTTTGATGAGCTGATCGCGCAGAGCAACCGTTACAAGGATGTGCTGATGCCCGGTTACACTCATCTTCAGGTGGCTATGCCGTCGAGCTTTGGCTTGTGGTTCGGTGCCTATGCCGAGAGCCTGGTCGATGATATGCTCTTCTTGCAGGCCGCTTTCAAGATGACCAACCGCAACCCGTTGGGATCCGCTGCCGGATACGGCTCATCTTTCCCGTTGAATCGTACGATGACGACCGAACTGTTAGGCTTTGATTCCATGAACTACAATGTGGTTTATGCTCAGATGGGCCGTGGCAAGATGGAGCGCAATGTGGCTTTCGCCTTGGCAGGACTGGCCGGTACGCTGTCTAAGCTGGCTTTTGATGCCTGTATGTTCAACTCACAGAATTTCGGTTTTGTAAAACTTCCGAACGAGTGTACTACCGGTTCCAGCATCATGCCTCACAAGAAGAACCCCGATGTATTTGAGCTGACCCGTGCCAAATGTAACAAATTGCAGGCTCTTCCTCAGCAGATTGTGCTGATCATGAATAATCTGCCTTGCGGCTATTTCCGCGATTTGCAGATCATTAAAGAAGTGTTCATTCCTGCATTCCAGGAAATCAAGGACTGCTTGCAGATGGTAGCCTATATCATCAACAAGATTCAGGTAAATGAACATATTCTGGACGATCCGAAGTACGACAATATGTTTAGTGTAGAAGAAGTGAACCGTCTGGCCGCAGCCGGAATGCCGTTCCGCGATGCGTATAAGAAAGTCGGTCTGGATATTGAGGCTGGAACCTTTACTCCCGACAAGCATGTAGCGCATACTCATGAAGGCAGTATCGGCAATCTTTGCAATGACCGCATTGTAGAGCTGATGGATCAGGTGTGGAGCGGTTTCAATTTCTCTAAGATGCAGGAGGCCGAGAAGAATCTGTTGGCTTCCGAATAAAGAAGATAAAGATGAATATTTTTCAGCAATCTTTTAAATCCCATCTCCTTTCCCCTATATCCCAAGGTATAGGGAAAGGGAGATTTTTTGTTGCTTTATTTCTGCTGTTGGCATCCTGTGCCGGACAGACAGAGCAGTTCTATGCCAACTTGCCTGCCCGTTTTCGGGTTCAGTATGTGCAGACCATTCCACCATTGAACGCTGCGCTTAACAGTATGGGCGAGTTTGCTACTATTACCCAGCGCACCAGTGTGTATATTTACAGTAATACGCAAACTTCCATTCAGCGTCCGGTGACTGATGCCGACCGCAATTATATGGGACTTTCCGGTTTCATTGTCGGGAAGCCGAATATTCCGCCTTTAGGTTCTGATGTCAGTCAGGTGGTATGTTATGATCTGGCCTGTCCGAACTGTTATGAGGAGCAGGTTGTAACCCGCGAGATGCAGTTGCAGACCGGTGGAAAGTGCTATTGTCGTCTTTGTCAACGCACTTACGATCTCAATAATCAGGGGTATGTGACAAGTGGTAGTCCGGGAAAGTCATTGTATCGTTATCGGGTAACCTATCAAAACAATACTCTTTTAATAAATAATTAGAAAAAAGCTGCGAAATATTTGCAGGAGTCAATCCTTATTTATACCTTTGCAGCGGTTTCAAAAAGAATTGCGGAAATAGCTCAGTTGGTAGAGCACGACCTTGCCAAGGTCGGGGTCGCGAGTT
>CAJMQV010000009.1 GCA_905215575.1 uncultured bacterium
GCTCTACTCCGGCAACATAGAATTTTGTCCGATGGAGAATCCCACACTGCCCATCAGCACGCAGAGCGTGATATATCCGGCGTCAGCCGGCAGAGGCGGGCGGGGCAGACTGTAGCCCGAAGCCAGTCCTAGCAGAAAGAAACCTACGATAATCAGGCTGTCCTTCATCTGATGTGAGAGCGATGGAGCCTTTTCCGGGTTACCTGTTTCGGCACTTTCGCGTTTCATCTTGCCGATGCTTTTGTAAAACAGCAAGGCCGCCACAGAGCTGCCCGCTACCATAAACAGGGCTGCCACGGCACTCTCCACGCCCAATGTGCCGAGCGAGGCGATGAGCGTACGGTTGGAGCCCACTTCCATACCGAGCAGGAAGAGCAGCAGCCAGATGATATAAGTTGTCATGGAAGACACCCAATGCCAGGGGTGCCGACGGAGGATGTAGCCCAATGCGGCGCTCACCCATAAACAAAGCAATACGATAATCATGCCGGCAAAGGTCGGAATTTTTTTTTGCTTCTGAAAACAAAAAAACGCCTCTTTGTCCTTTTCCGGATTTCATGCCGACGATATTGAAAAATGGTCCCGATGAAATGAAAAAATCATCGGGGCCATTTATTTTTCTTGTACCTTTGTAGCCGAAGAACAATCATAAAAACAATGCGCTTATGTTATTACCTTACATGGATGACCGTCTGATTGAGGCGGGTTGTGATGAGGCCGGACGCGGTTGTCTGGCGGGAGCTGTTTATGCCGCTGCCGTGATTCTGCCCAAGGATTATGAAAACGAGATGCTCAACGATTCGAAGAAACTGAGCGAAAAGAAGCGTTATCTGCTGCGCGAACAGATTGAGCGCGATGCGCTGGCCTGGGCCGTGGGTGTGGTCAGCCCGCAGGAGATCGACGAAATCAACATCCTGAACGCTTCGTTTCTGGCCATGCATCGGGCACTGGATCAGCTGAAACTGCGCCCCGAGGCTTTGCTCATCGACGGCAACCGTTTCAAATCCTATCACGACACGCCCCACACCACGGTAGTGAAAGGTGACGGCAAGTACATGAGCATCGCCGCGGCCTCTATTCTGGCCAAGACCTATCGCGATGATTATATGATGCGGCTGCACGAGGAATATCCCCAGTATCACTGGGACAGCAACAAGGGATATCCCGCCAAGGCGCACCGTCAGGCCATCCGTGAGTATGGAGTGAGCCCCTATCACCGCATGAGCTATAATCTTTTGGGAAAAGGCGATTTTTCGCTCTTCAGCGAGCAGGAAATGAGCGGCAGATAAAAAGGTGTGAAAAATGAAAAAGCGATATCCGCTTTATTCAATTTATTTCGTAACTTTGCAACAAGAAAGATAACTTTTAAAAACGATTTATATTATGGCAAAAAAAGCTCTTTTGATGATCCTCGACGGATGGGGCGTGGGTAATCATGGTAAAGGTGATGTTATTTTCCAGACTCCGACTCCTTATATGGACTATCTGGCACAGAACTATCCAAACTCAGAACTGCAGGCTTCTGGCGAAAACGTAGGTTTGCCAGACGGACAGATGGGTAACTCAGAGGTAGGTCACCTGAACATCGGTGCCGGCCGCATCGTTTATCAGGATCTGGTAAAGATCAACCGCGCTTGTGCCGACGGCAGCATCCTGAAGAACCCGGAAGTGGTTTCTGCTTACGAGTATGCCAAGAACAACGGTAAGAGCGTTCACCTGATGGGTCTGACTTCAAACGGTGGTGTACACTCTTCATTGGATCACCTGTTCCGTCTGTGTGAGATTTCTAAGGAATATGGCATTGCCAATACATACGTACACTGCTTCATGGACGGTCGTGACACTGACCCGAAGAGCGGTAAGGGATTCATCGAGCAGCTGCAGGCTGAGTGCGAGAAGACCGGCTGTCAGATCGCTTCTATCGTGGGCCGTTTCTATGCTATGGACCGCGACAAGCGTTGGGAGCGTGTGAAGGTAGCTTATGATTTGCTCGTGAAGGGCGAAGGAAAGCAGGCTACTGACATGGTGGCTGCTATGGAAGAAAGTTATGCCGAGGGTGTTACCGACGAGTTCGTAAAACCAATCAACAACGCTAATGTTGACGGTACTATCAAGGAAGGCGATGTAGTGATTTTCTTCAACTACCGTAACGACCGTGCTAAAGAGTTGACTATTGTTTTGACTCAGCAGGATATGCCGGAGCAGGGCATGATGACCATTCCGGGATTGCAGTATTACTGCATGACTCCGTACGACGCAAGCTTCACCGGAGTACACATCCTGTTCCCGAAAGAGAACGTGGAGAATACTTTGGGCGAATATATCAGCAGCAAGGGTCTGAAGCAGCTGCACACTGCAGAGACTGAGAAATATGCACACGTTACCTTCTTCTTCAACGGTGGTCGTGAGACTCCGTACGACGGTGAGGAGCGTATCCTGGTAGCTTCTCCAAAGGTTGCTACTTATGACCTGAAGCCGGAAATGAGCGCTTACGAAGTAAAGGATAAGCTGGTTGCTGCGATTAAGGAGAACAAGTACGACTTCATCGTGGTGAACTTCGCTAACGGTGATATGGTGGGACACACCGGTATCTACGAGGCTATCGAGAAGGCTGTGAAGGCTGTTGACGACTGCGTGAAGGAAGTGGTTGAGGCTGCCAAGGCTACCGATTATGAGACAATCATCATCGCTGACCACGGTAATGCAGACAACGCAATCAACGCAGACGGTACTCCAAACACCGCTCACTCTTTGAATCCGGTTCCATTCATCTACGTAACTGCCAACAAGAATGCCAAGGTTGAAAACGGTATTCTGGCCGACGTGGCTCCTTCTATCCTCCACATCATGGGTCTGGAGCAGCCGAAGGAAATGACCGGTAAGAACTTGATTCAGGACTAATCCTTCTGAACAGAATAAAAACATAAATAGGAAACAGCTTCAGTGAATCACTGAGGCTGTTTCTGTTCTTATACCCCTTGTCGTATGATTTATTCCTTGCAAAGCCTGAGGGTGGTTTTTGCCCTGTGCATCTTTTTTCATCATCTCGATCTGTTTGAGGCCGGAGGCTCGTGCGGTGTTTCGTTCTTTCTGGTGTTGAGCGGATTTGTGCTGGCTGCCGGATACGGAGAACGGGCGGTGAGGCCAGACTTCGTCTGGAAGGCTTATATGCAGAAACGCATGGCCCGGTTGTTACCAGTGCACTGGCTTACATTGCTGTTGGCTTTGTGGGTGCACAGTGTGCTGCGCGGCGAACAGCTTTCTGCCGGTCCGTTGGTTGCCAACGTCCTGTTGCTGCAAAGCTGGTTCCCCTGGTACGATTATTTCTTTTCGGGAAATGCCGTGTCGTGGTATCTCTCCGATCTGATGTTCTTCTATGCTGTGTTTCCTTTGCTGATGAAAGGGTGGGGCAGAGTGCGTCGCAGATACTGGCTCTGGGGTAGCGGCAGTCTGCTTCTGTTTGTGCTTTACGGCTTGTTTCAGGCCCGTTTACCGGAGCTTTATGGCAATCAGCTGTTGTATATCCATCCGCTGTTCCGATTGCTGGATTTCGGCTTGGGCGTGTTTACTTATCGGGCTTATTCCCGTTTACGGACTTGTGCGCTGACTTCCGCTCAGAGTACCTGTCTGGAAGGTGCGGCCTTGTTGCTGACTGTCGGTAGCTGTCTGCTTTATCCTTATGTGCCGCAGAATGCGACTCATGCTCTGCTTTTCTGGCTGCCCTCAGTCTGTCTGATTCTGGCTTTCGCAGTGGGCGAGAAAAATCGCGGAAGGATTTCCGCATTCCTTTGTCATCAAGCGTGGCAGAAACCGGCGGCATGGAGTTTTAGCTTCTATATGGTGCATCAGCTGTGTATTTATGCTCTGGACGCGTTGTTGCCGGAGTTGTCCGCTCTGGTACGCATACTGCTGTGTTTTCTTTGCAGTGCGCTGCTGGCAGTATTGCTTTATCAATACTTTGAGCGGCCCGTGGCTTCCTGTTTGCAGCAACGCTTGCAGAAAGCGTCGAAAAAATGAACCGTATTGCAGACTGATGTCTATAAATGCCTATCTTTGCAAATACAAAATGTACGAATATGAATGTTCAGATAGAAAATAGTTGGAAAGAAAGACTGGCGGATGAGTTTGAAAAGCCTTATTTCAAGGAACTGACTGATTTTGTGCGTCAGGAGTATAAAACTCAGGTGTGTTATCCTCCGGGAGGGTTGATCTTCAATGCCTTTAATTTGTGTCCGTTTGATCAGGTAAAGGTGGTTATTATCGGCCAGGACCCTTATCATGGTCCCGGACAGGCGCACGGCCTTTGCTTTTCGGTGAATGATGGTATACCTTTTCCGCCTTCACTTCAGAATATCTTTAAGGAGATACAGGCAGATTTGGGAAAGGAAGTGCCCGTTTCCGGAAACCTGACGCGCTGGGCAGAACAGGGCGTGCTGTTACTGAACGCTACTCTGACGGTGCGTGCTCATCAGGCTGCCTCACATCAGCGTCATGGCTGGGAGGAATTTACAGACGCCGTTATCCGCAAGTTGTCGCAGGAGCGCGATCATCTGGTATTTATCCTTTGGGGAGCTTATGCGCAGAAGAAGGGAGCGGTGATTGACCGTGAACGCCATCTGGTGCTTACTTCGGCTCATCCCTCTCCTCTGTCGGCTTATCATGGCTTTTTCGGAAACAAGCACTTCAGTCTGACGAACGCCTATCTGGAACAATATGGTAAAACCCCGATAAATTGGTAATAAGGTATGAAAAGAAATGAGATTCCCATGATACAGATCGATGATACGATCATTTCCATGGATTGCCTGAGCGAGAAATTCTGTTGTGATCTGGAAGCCTGCAAGGGAGCCTGCTGTATCGAAGGCGATGCCGGCGCTCCGGTAGAGCTGGACGAAGTGGCCGAACTGGAGGAAGCTTTGCCTAAGGTATGGAATGAACTCTCGGCTTCGGCACAGGCTGTCATCGATCGCCAGGGAGTGGTTTATACGGACCGTGACGGCGATTTGGTGACCAGCATTGTGAATGGTAAGGATTGTGTGTTTACTTGTTACGACGACAAAGGAAACTGTTTCTGTGCTCTGGAGAAAGCTTACCGTGAGGGGCGTTCCAAATTCTATAAACCGGCTTCCTGTCATCTGTATCCTATTCGCTTGAAGAAAATCGGCGATATGACCGCGCTGAACTATCATCGTTGGGATGTCTGCCGTATGGCTGTGGAGAAAGGCAAGCAGCTGAATCTTCCCGTATACCGTTTCTTGAAAGAGCCGTTGATACGTCGCTTTGGAGAGGCCTGGTACGAAGAACTGGAAAAGGCTGTAGAAGAACTGAAAGAGCAGGGCTATCTTCAGGATTAGTTCAGAGAAGAATTTATAATTTTAGCATACAAAAAGAGCAACCGGGGCTGACCTCGATTGCTCTTTGTTTTTTTCCTGATCGGAAGTCTCCGTTTAAGGTACTAAAACTTTCTGGTTGTTTACAAGATAAACACCTTTCTGTGCATTGAATGTTTTGCTGCCTTCAACAGAGCCTTTGTAAAGAACAGCACCGTTGATGTTTACGATCTGCACATCTGTTGCCTGATCTGCATAAACGATAATCTTGTTTTCAAGAGTGCTGACGTCTAAGGATTTACTTGCTACACTTTCAATATTTGTAGTTTCTTCTTTCTGATATACACGAATCCAGTCAACATCCATACGATAAGTGTGATTGATATCTGCTGGCTGAGCCCAAGAACCGTTTCCTACAGACTGGTTCAGGATCAGATAGAACTCTTTGTCAAAAGGCCACTGTCCTTTTGAGAGAGCATCTGTATTGGTACTCTTTGCATAACTGCCCACCTTGACGCCGTCAACATACCAGGTCATTAATTTACTATTCCATTCAAAACCATATGTGTGATAACGGTCCATACTGAGGTTCTTGCTGAAAGAAGAAGTGGGATTGTTCTTGTTTCCTAAGTTGTAAGTCCAGTTAGAGTGAACGGTGTGATAAGACTTGTTTTCGGTATCAATCTGCTCGAAGATATCAATTTCACCGCAGTTCGGCCAACCGGCACTCTGATCCTGTGGCATCATCCATATAGCCGGAAAGTTACCTTTATAACCGTTGGTCTTGGCTCTACATTCTACTTTTCCATACTTAAAACTGAATTTATTCTGGCTTTCCATGGCTCCGGTAAGCATATCTACATTGTCAGTAGATTTGTCTTCATTGGGAATAGCTTTCAAAACTAACTGTCCGTCTTCAATGTAAGCAACGGCAATGCTGTCACTGATAAAGCGGTTCCAGGTGGCATTCTGGCGTTTACTTACTCCCCACTTGCTGGCATCGGCACGTTCCCCATTCTTTCCGTCGAACTCATCGTTGAATATCATTTTATAAGCCGCATCTTCATTGGCTTCGAATTTTGCTGTGATTTCAACATTACCATAAACTGGGACAGAAATAGCTTTTCCAGGGGTTACTTCATCTATCTCGATGGTTTGAGTGAACCATTGTTGGTTACCACGGATATATTGAGGACCGTCAAAGTTCAATCCGCTACGGATGGTGATGGGCTCACTAAGCGCATAATCTTCTGTAACAGGAGTCGGAACAATGCTTAATGTCTTCTCTGATGTGAGTGTATAAGGCAATGCACTATTGTTCTCGCCATAGATGTTACCGTTTAAAGTGTTGATCTTAAGAGTTTTTGCAGAATTACTGATGCTGATCAGAAAGTCTACAATGTAACCTCCGTTGTCATTGATGTTATTGCCTTCTCCGTACTGACCTTTGGGATCGATATTGTTCCAGTCTATTTTCAGACGAGCGCGATATACACCATCAGGAATGAATTCGGAAACAGTGAAAGCAGGAAATGTTATGGTATTGTTTGTTTCATTCTGCTGCTTCTGAACTCCATCGCTATTGTAACCATCATAATATGAATAGCTGACCAACTCACTACTTGACGTCGGACGATGGTCACCTCCAATTTCTGCAGTAAAGATTCCATCATTATTGAAATCAATGTAGAAATAACCGTGCATAGGACCGCCTGTTTTGTAGTCTACAGAGGGAGTTATCGTTTCTCCTTGTTTGGCTAAAGCTACTTCTGCGGTTTTGTCTTGATACACAGTCTGAGGGGCGGTACTCATTTTGGTACTGGTGAAGTTACAGTTCTGATCTCCACGTATAGAAATTGTATTTAACACGCGGTCATTGTTCGGACGATTGATGGTCAGATTCTTGTCGAAATTAACTTCATATTCTCCTGTTTCTCCACCACTGGTTGTACTTTTGAAATGACCTAATATATGTAAGTCACCATCTACCAGGCTTGCAGGAATGGTCAAAGTTCCGTCTTCTTTAACAGCATAACCTGGAATTCGTACAGTGGTATATTGTGGTGTACCGTGAACCAGACTGTCTCCGGTGAGATTGTATCCGTGAGTCAATGTGATACCATCAGGAATAAATCCATTAGACGGTACCATCTTGATGGTCAGAGGTTCACCGAATTTTACTTCAGAGCCGGCTAATTGTGATCCGTCTGCGGCATAAACATCACCATTTTGGTATTGGGTACTTACGTTGACTTTATCACCGTGAATATTCAAACGCACGTCGGTGATATTACCACCGTTCGCAATAATGCCGTTTGTAGAGGTTGTACGGCCACCTGGATCTGCGTTACCCCAATCGACTTTGAAGCGCATACGATAGAAACCTGGCTTCAGATCTTCTGGAATCTTGAATGCCGGTGTCTGCATGGTATTACGGTCATTACCGGATACTGGTTCGCCCTTATAGTTGAATCCGGATTCGTTTTCAACAGTTTCTATGTAATAGTATGAAACCAGATCGCTGTTTTCCGGAGCGGTATAATCTTCGTTCAACTGCCATGTGAATTCTCCGTCTTGGCCTTTATCCAGATATACATAGCCATTCATCCAACCACCATTGAAGTTAATATTTGGAGTAACGGTTTCTCCGGCTTTCGCTACAAATGATTTCTCCAGAAGCGGACGATAAATAGTCTGAGGAGAAGCGCTTCCCACATTGATAGTCTGTGCACCGGCAGAAGGTGATGTCAAGGCTATATTATTTACATAATAGTTGTTCTTGGCAGAAACCGCATTGTCTTCAATGTTAAGAGGATAATCGCCAATCTTAATGCGTGGTGTAGACTGGTCATTAACTTCGATTTCGTCAATGTAAACCAGGAAATCCTCTTTCAGGTTGTGAGTTGATTCACAATCCGGTACGACAACCAGACTTTTGATATCGATACCGCCGTTTCCTTTAATGGCAAATACGGCATCATTCCAAATACCTGGTTCAATAGTACGGGATGAAAGAGCCCAGCACTGTTCTGTTTCAGGGCTTTGTCCGGCTCTGTCTCTGCGCTTGCCTAAACCAATCAGAAGTACACGTCCCGGTTTGTCTTTTTTGATCATGACATGAACATACTTTGTTGTAGTGTTCAGTTCAAAAGGAGTTTTCAAATCGATGCGTGCGCCAAACTGGTTACTTCCATAGCGTGAGCGTTGAACCATCAGAACTTTTGCAGAGGAGTTTCCTTCGTCTGTAATTTCCGGATTATCTATAATTGCTACGTTTCCTTTAAGTAATGGTTCTGCACCGTTTTGTGAACGGAATGGGGATTCGTCCCAAGAATCATAGACACCAATACTTGTATGGGCAGCTTCGCCTGTTTCTTCGAAACTGATTCTGTCTTGCGCCCATCCGTATGCCGGTAGGGTTAATGCAATCAGGCTAGTTATATAGAGTTTGTTTTTTTTCATCTTAGAATGATTTGAATGATTTGTCATGGTAGATTAGAATACTGAAACTGTGTGGAGCAAAGGACATGCTTTACTGTCGTTAATAGTAATTCGGATGGCCTTTACATTGTAGCCATCACCATAATCGGTTGTACTGCCATTCAGAGGAATGATTCGTTTATAACCGACGGTGGTACACTGGGCTGTTGCTCTTGGAGTCCAGTTGCTTCCATCTTCGCTGGTTTCAACAGTAAACGATTTTATTCTTTGTCCTTTCTTGATGTATTCCATCAGCGCCACATAGTGCACTTTCTGAGGTTCGTCCCAAGTCAAGGTTATACTTGATTCGATCACATCATCGTCTGTAGCCCAATAAGTATCTTTATCGTTGTCGTTAAGGTTAGAGGCATCATATTTTCTTTGGGCGCCAGCTTTACGTGTTTCAGAAGCTTCGATTTTGGCATTCAAGGCCAAGTCGTTGCCCAATCTTTCTTTCAGCAGATTTCCTAATTCTTTCATTCGGGTAACAGTTGCCTGTGGCAATTCACCTGTCTTGTCCGGTGGGAAGTTCAGAATCAGAGTAGCATTACGTCCTACGGTTTCCAAATAGAATTTGAACAGTTCATTTAAAGAGCGTGGTGATTCTCCCTCATGCCAGAACCATCCGGCACTGGTACCTTTTGCATCCGATTCTCCCGGGAACCATCTCCAACCATTCTCATTACCATTTTCATTAGGGCCTCTTGATGGTTTGTATTCTGGTGACCAGTTGGTTACTCCTGCCCATCCGGCTTCGTTTCCGATCCAACGGGCTTCGTCACCTACACCCCACATGACACAGTTGGGCTGCATTTTGTGAATGGAGTCTGCCAAGTTGGGCACGTCGTAATAAGTGCTTGCATCAATGCTTCTTGTTTCATTGGCACCACCATAGTAACCGTCGCCGCCATTGGCTCCGTCAAACCACATTTCGAACTGGTCATCGCCATATTCTGCCAACTCGGAAGCCTGTTTCAGGAATACTTCCTTTACGTAGGTATCTTTACCATAGTGTGCGCTGTTTCTGTCCCATGGAGAGATGTAGAAACCATATTTCATGCCCAACTTTTCGCTGGCTTCGGCATAAGCTTTCGGCACATTAACTTCAAAGTTGAGGCCACAATTATTTGCATTGTGATCTGTCGTTTTAGTAGGCCAGAGGCAGAATCCGTCATGATGTTTAACTACGGCAATACCACCTTTCATACCGGCATCCTTGGCAGCCTGTACCCATTGTTCGCAATTAGGGTGTTTCGGAGGACGGAAATTTGATAACTCCTCATCACCACGTCCCCATTCAAGTCCAGTATAAGTGTTCATTCCATAATGGAAGAAGGCATAAAATTCAGTTTCCTGCCAAGCCAATTGTCTTGCTGAAGGAACTGGAAAAACAGGGGCCGGTTCGTTATCCGGATTGTCTAATGTTTGGCTGATCAGATTTCCTTGAGCCATAGCTTCTAAAGAAATACCGGAAAGAGCCAGCATTAATAAAGAAGAGTAGATTTTTCTCATGAGATTGTTTTTAGGTTATTACAAAAATTGTTTAGTAAGCAACTTTAATGGTATGCTTGAGTTCTTGGTATTGTTTTGAAAAATCAGCGAGGATTTTTTCGCAACTAAGA
Source organism: uncultured bacterium (assembly GCA_905215575.1). Lineage (GTDB taxonomy): Bacteria > Bacteroidota > Bacteroidia > Bacteroidales > Bacteroidaceae > Paraprevotella. The sequence continues at coordinate 10,433 of CAJMQV010000009.1, forward strand.
TACGAAAAAATAAAGGAACTTCTGTCTTAATTTTTTAAAATTCAATGTAATAGAATAAAAAAGCTGCTCCCATAGAATCACTTCTAAAGAGCAGCCAAGAAAATATTTATAAGAATTGAATGATAGTATTCCTTTTAATCGTTACGCATCAATGTTTGCGTAAGTAGCGTTTTGTTCGATGAATTCGCGTCGTGGACCGACATCCTCTCCCATAAGCATGGAGAATACATAGTCTGCGCCCGCAGCATCATCAATGGTTACCTGCTTCAGGAGGCGTGTTTCCGGGTTCATGGTTGTTTCCCACAACTGTTCGGCATTCATCTCTCCCAAACCTTTGTAGCGTTGGGTGGTGATACCTTGTTCTGATCCGTTGTTGTAGGTTTTCATGAAACGCAAACGGTCGGCTTCAGTGTAGCAGTATTCTTCGATCTTGCCTTTTCTGCATCGGTAGAGCGGAGGTGTTGCAATGAACAAGTGTCCGTTCTGGATGAGTTCCGGCATATAGCGATAGAACAGAGTCATCAGCAGGGTGTCGATGTGTGAACCATCGACATCGGCATCGGTCATGATGATAATCTTGTGATATCTCAGTTTGTCATAATTGGCCTCTTTGCTGTCTTCTCCCAGTCCGAAGCGCACACCCAATGCCTGAATGATGTTGTTAACCTCTTCATGCTCAAAGGCTTTGTGCCACATGACACGTTCTACATTGAATATCTTTCCTCGAATCGGAAGGATTGCCTGATATTGACGGCTTCGTCCCTGTTTGGCCGATCCGCCGGCTGAATCTCCCTCGACGATGAAGAGCTCGCAGTTTGCCGCGTCTTTGTCTGAGCAGTCTGCCAATTTTCCAGGAAGACCGCCGCCCGACATCGGGCTTTTACGCTGTACGCTTTCGCGTGCCTTGCGTGCGGCAACACGTGCAGTTGCGGCCAGAATGACCTTGTCTACAATCTGTTTGGCCTCTTTCGGGTGCTCTTCCAGATAGTTGGCCAGCGCTTCGCCCACAGCCTGCTGTACGGCTCCGGCAACTTCGCTGTTACCTAATTTTGTTTTTGTCTGTCCCTCGAACTGAGGTTCAGCCACTTTGATGGAAATAACTGCGGTTAGTCCTTCGCGGAAGTCCTCTCCGGAAATCTCCACCTTGTTCTTTTCCAGCTTTTCCAGTTCCTTGGTGCACTGTTCCTCTGCATACTTCTTTAATGTACGGGTCAGTGCGGTGCGGAAGCCGGCCAAGTGAGTACCACCCTCTATCGTGTTGATATTGTTCACATAAGAGTGGATGTTTTCGGTATAACCGGTGTTATACATTACTGCCACTTCGATAGGAACTCCCTGTTTCTCTGTGTTCAGATAAATCACATCGTTGAACAGGTGGATTCGGCTGGAATCAATATATCTGACAAATTCTTTCAGTCCGTTTTCTGAGTAGAACACTTCCTGACGGGGTTTGCCTTCCTCGTTCACATCGCGCATATCAGTCAATGTGATGGTGATTCCCGCATTCAGGAATGCCAATTCACGCATTCTGTTTGCCAGTACCTCGTATTTGTAGGTTGTGGTGATGAAAATGCTTCCATCCGGCCAGAATTGCTGGCGTGTGCCTCGCTTATCGGTTTCTCCGACAACTTTTACGGGGTACAGAGGTTTGCCGCAAGCGTATTCCTGCTGATAGATTTTTCCGTCGCGGAATACTTGTGACAACATTTTGGTTGACAGGGCATTAACACATGATACACCCACACCGTGAAGACCACCGGAAACCTTGTAAGATCCTTTGTCGAATTTACCTCCGGCATGAAGAACAGTCATCACCACCTCAAGGGCTGATTTGTGTTCCTTTTCGTGCATGTCGACAGGAATACCTCGACCGTTGTCCTGTACGGTTATCGAATTGTCTTCGTTGATGGTTACTTCAATATGGGTACAGTAGCCAGCAAGAGCCTCGTCGATAGAGTTGTCCACGGTTTCATAAACCAAGTGGTGCAATCCCTTTTCGCCGATATCACCGATATACATGGCCGGACGCTTGCGTACGGCTTCCAGTCCTTCAAGGACTTGTATGCTGCTTGCCGAATAACTTCCGGCATTGATCTGTTCTTCTTCTGACATACTTGTGTTATTCTAATTAATGCACAAATATACAAAAAAAAAGAACATTAAGCTATTTTTTTTTCTTAATTATCGTTGTAAACTGCGGGATAGGGGCAGATGCTCTCCTGTATTGATTTCTGCGCTGCAGTGTATCCGGTTTAAGGAGCCGCTGGTGATCGGGTAAAAAAAAAGAGACCAATTAATTGGTCTCTCTATTATTTTTCATTCAGGATTATGCCAATTTGCTGATATAAGCAGCAAGTTTTGACTTCAAGTTGGCAGCCTTGTTCTTGTGAATTACATTGATCTTAGCCAGCTTGTCCAAAGACTTCTGTACGCTTGGATACATAGCAATTGCTGCTTCCTTATCCTTTGTTGCGCGCAGCTTACGAACAGCGTTACGCATTGTCTTAGCGTAGTATCTGTTGTGGAGTCTTCTTTTTTCCTCCTGACGGATTCTTTTTACTGATGATTTATGATTTGCCATCTCAATTCTTAAAATATATTCATTTAACTTAGTAGTCCCTAGGAGAGTCGAACTCCTCTTTAGAGAATGAAAATCTCTCGTCCTAACCGATAGACGAAGGGACCGGGGTTTTGAACTTTTTGAGTTCTTATTACCGAGGTTTGTTTCTCGATTGCGATGCAAAGGTACGACTTATTTTTGAATCTCCAAACTTTTCCGCAAAAAAAATGCGTTTTTTTTCGAAAAAAATTCGTTTTGGCCATTTTTATTGCCTTTTTTGGTCAAAATAGCCTCTTTTTCTCTATTTTTGCCACGGTTAATAAAGAAGATATTTTATGTATGAAAAGAGCAGGGCAATAGTGCTTCGAGTCCATAAATTGGATGATGAGAAACGAATTGCCGAAGTTTATACCGAGAGTAGGGGATTTCTGTCCTTCCGGATTGCACAGGGAAGCGGGAAAAGATCGAAGATGAAGAATACATATTTCCTCCCGCTGAATGTTCTGGAGCTGGAATACGACTATCGGGAGCGTTTTCCGTTGCAGAACATCAGTGAGCTGTCCTTACAGTCTTCCATCCAGATGAGCTGTTTTAATCCATATAAGTCGGCCATTGTCTTGTTCCTGTCCGAGTTTCTGGTATCTATATTAAGGAAAGAGCCCCAGAATAATGAATTGTTTTCTTTTTTGGTAGATTCCCTGGCCTGGTTGGAGCGTAACGAAAAGGAGTTTATGAGTTTTCATCTGGCTTTTGTCACGCAGATGACCCGTTTTCTCGGAATCCCTCCTTTTATAGACTCTTATTTTGCGGGAAGCTATTTTGATATGCAGGAGTCTGCCTTTGTGCAGCTGCCTCCGGTGCATGGCCTCTTTCTGTCGCCCGAATATGCGGCTCTGCTGGCTGCTTTTTACCGTGTGGCATACGATGATATGCCTTTGCTGGTTTTGTCGCGTCAGGACAGACGTGAATTCTTGCATATACTCGTTCGTTATTATCAGTTGCATTTCCCGGGTTTTGCCGAGTTGAAGTCGCTTTCGGTGCTTTCTGATTTGTTTGAATAAGATCCGTGCCGTCCGCTTCCAGAATCAGAAATCTGCTTGCGGAAAAATCCTTTCGACGAATTGCCAAAATCGTTTCGATCATTTTTCCGAAACGTCGTGATGTTTTTTATCGGTGGCCGTTTGCCTGAGCGGGCGGTTATTTGAGTATAAGATAAAAAAGAAAGGGCCTGGATTTGCTCCGAGCCCTTTCTTGCTATAAATCCATGGTCTGGATTCTATAGTTTTTTGTTGTTTCAGCCTGTTTACGGCTTATGAAAGCAATTCCTTTACCAAAGTGCTGATCGCTTTGCCATCAGCTTTTCCGGCCAAGCTCTTGGTGGCTACACCCATCACCTTACCCATATCCTTAGGACTGCTTGCGCCGGTTTCTTCAATGATTTTCTGGATGGCGGCCTTGAGTTCCTCCTCGCTCAGAGGCTTCGGCAGGTATTCCTCGATAACGGCCACCTGTGCCAGTTCCTCGTTGGCCAGGTCTTCGCGGTTCTGGCTTACATAAAGAGCTGCGGTGTCTTTACCCTGTTTGGTTAGTTTAGACAAAATCTTCAATGCGGCTTCGTCTGTGAGTTCATCATTGGCTCCCGGAGCGGTCTTTGCTTCCAGAAACAGTTTCTTCACGTTGCGCAGAGCTTCCAGACGTACTTTGTCCTTAGCCTTCATTGCGGCAACGATATCTTTGCTGATTTGATCAAAAAGTGCCATAGACTAATTAAAAAATAATTGTATTATTTGGTTGAGTTGTTGTTTCTTCTTCGTTTTCCGCAGTGCTTTGTGCAATGTTGTGCGCTGTTTTCGACTTGATATCTTCCAGCTGATCTTTGCTGCGCATGTAGGTAGGCATTTCATCTACCATAGTGATGATATTGTCGTTGTCCAGATCGTCTTTCTTGAAGACGAACACATTGTGGCGCTTGCGGGTTGCCGGTTGGTTTCCTCCCGGATAGAATTTGCTTCTTCTTTCTCCCTTTCTGGATTCCTCGTCCTCCTTTTTCTCTTCCTCTTCCTTTGACTGGGTCTTTCTGGCGATGACATTATCCATTCCCGGAATGTTTTCCAGACCGAATCCGGTGGCCAGCACCGTGATCTTGACCTTCTTCTCCAGGGTATCGTCAGTGGCCACTCCCCATTTGGTTTCTACGTCCGGACCGAACTTGGTCATGAAGTCATTGATTTCATTCATTTCCTCCATGGTGAGCTGATCCTGATCCTTGGCGCAGAAGGTGATGCTGAGCAATACCTTCTTGGAATTGAAGATATCATCGTTGTTGAGCAACGGAGAGTGCAGTGCCTCGTCGATGGCATGCTTCACACGGTTTTCTCCCTCGCCGTATCCGGTACTCATGATGGCTACACCGCCGTCTTTCAGCACGGTGGTTACATCCTGGAAGTCGAGGTTGATGATGCCATGTACGGTAATGATCTCGGCGATACTTTTGGCGGCGATGGACAGAGTGTCGTCGGCCTTGGCAAAAGCGTTCAGAAGAGACAGCTCCGGATAGATTTCGCGCAGACGCTCGTTGTTGATCACCAGCAGGGCATCTACATGCTTTGAGATTTCTTCCACACCGTCGAGTGCCTGGTCAATCTTTTTGTTTCCTTCGAAAAGGAACGGGATGGTAACGATTCCTACGGTAAGGATACCCATGTCCTTGGCGCATTGGGCAATGATAGGTGCGGCACCGGTACCGGTTCCACCACCCATTCCGGCTGTTACGAACACCATGCGGGTACCGTCGTCAAGCATCTTTCTGATTTCCTCGATATTGTCCAATGCGGCCTGACGTCCTTTTTCCGGACGGTTTCCGGCTCCAAGTCCCGGTCCCAGCTGAAGGCGGGTAGGAACAGGAGAGTCGCTCAGAGCCTTCTTGTCTGTATTACAAACTACGAAGGTTACATCATGGATGCCTTGCTTGTACATGTGGTTCACGGCATTTCCGCCTCCACCTCCCACACCAACAACTTTGATGATGCTGGAACTGTCAGTCTTTACATTGAAGTGAATGCCGTTTTCCTCATTCATATGCTTGTTCTCTTCTGTCATAGTTGTTATCGTTTTTAAGAGATCTTACTCTTCTGTTTCGGTAAAGATCTTCGTAATTTTAATGAATCTGTTCTTGAGCGATTGCATGAAGCCACTCTTTTCCTTGTTCTCGGCCTCTTCTTCCTGAGGCTGTTCGCTGTTTTCGTTTACAGCGGGAGTGGGATTTTCCTGCTTTTGTGCCAGTTCTTCCTGCTTTCTGCGTTTTTCCTCTTCCTGTCTTAAACGGTCGCGTTCTTCCTCCTGACGGATTCTTTCGGCCTCCTGAGGATCAACATCTGTACAGTCATACTCGCCGCAGGCCAGCAGGGAAATCAAGGTGTTGGAGTTCATCTCCTGAATGGCGCTTTCGAAATTTCCAGGAATAATCATGGTGTGCAGCATCTTGGCAGCCTTGATCTTGTCCGACTTGGTCTTGTAGCTGATAGCCTTTTCAATGTTGCGGATATTGGCTGCTCCTCCGGTAATGACGATGCCCGAAAGCAGTTTGTCAGCATAGCCGCTCTGTTGGATCTGTTCCCACACATTGGCGATGATCTCCTCCATACGGGCTTCTGTGATTTCCTGAAGGGTGTCTTCGGCAATGGTAATGCTCGGATCAAATGACAGAGGTATGTGGCGTACGATTTCCTTTGCGGTATCCGAAAAGGCTGTGCCGTACTTGATTTTCAGTTCTTCTGCTTCATCCTCTTCCACCTGCTTGCTGCAAATGTCTAAAGTGACATTGTTGCCGCCCAAAGGAATGACAGACAGATATCTCAGAATATTGTTTTTATAGATGGAAACTGTTGTGGTTTCCGCTCCAAAGTCAACCAGTGCGCATCCGGCACGCTTTTCGTTGTCTGTCAGAATGTTGTCTGCCAGAGCCAACGGTGCTATAGGCATGTCGATGATCTGAATACCAACGGCGTCAAAGCACTTCTGGATGTTTTCCTTGATAGAAGCACGGGCCACAATGTTGAGGAAGCGTCCTTCAATCTGATTGCTCAGAATACCGACCGGTTCGGTAACATAGTTTGTGCCGATACGGTACTCCTGTGATTTTACGTCCAGAATCACCTTGTCGGGATAGTTGATGTTATAATTCGAGTCTCTCAAAGCGTCGATGGTGTCGTTTGAGATGACGACCTTAGTGGCCATTTGCTTCGATGCGGAATTGCGGATGGTGCAGAGTGACTGTCCCGAAATGCCGACATAAGCTTTGTTGATGTAGACACCCAGGTCTTCGCGCAACTGAATGAAGATGCTGTTCAGAGCCTGAATGGTTTTATCTATATTGTAGATAACTCCCTTACGGATGCAGTTCTTGGATTTGCGCTCTACGACATCCAGAATCTGCAGGGTGCCATCCACATTCTTTCTGCCCGCTATGCCACGAATCGATGAAGAGCCCAGCTCTATCGCTACAATTATATCTTTATCTGTTGCCATATTAGTCTTTATTTTTTGTACATATTATTTGATCTTTATACTCAAGACTTATTTCTGAGTATTTGTTCCATCCCACCTGGCTTAGTCCTTTTTCATAAAAGATCTTCAGTTTGTCGAGTTTCTTCTTGAAGTCCTTGGGCTCGCCAAACAGAATGGTATGCTTTCCAACTCGTGGTATAATTTCCAGTTTTCCGTTCTGAAGTACATGGATTTGTTCTATCTGCTGGTTCCAGAAAGGATCACTTTGTATGATCTTGCCTAAGTTTGTCAGTTTTTGCTTGGCAAACTGCTTGCTGACATGACCCGTCACAATCGGCATATTTGCATAGTAGGTTGATTTGGGAATTGGGTTACCCAAATTGTCCAGATAATAGTTCTCTCCGGAATCGTTGATGATATGGAGAATCACCTGGCGCGATTTTACCTTGATGCAAATAGAACCGGTCGCTGTTTTATAACAGGTGGCTTGATCTATGTATGGACTCTTTTTCAGAGTTGATTCCAAAGCCAGAAGGTCAACCTCCTGTATCGGCTTTCCTTGCGGAAAGATTTTCTTCCGGACCAGATATCGCTGTATGTCTTCTTCATTGATCAGACAATGCTCCACGCTGTCCTCGATCAGGATTTCCACTTGCTCACAGATTTGTCCGTCTTTCGGCTTGTTGAGAACGGTGACAGCCGCTATGAAATAGCCTGCCAGAGCAATGATGACAACAAGCAATATGAACTTTTTTATCATCTGTCCTTTAATATTTCTGCAATTTGGGGAGCATAATTTTCAATGTCTCCGGCTCCGAGGGCAATCAGCACGTCAAAGTTTGAGTTCTGTATCAGATCGAGCAATTCGCCCTTAGTACACATTCTTTTGGTTACTTCCGGCGCCAGATTGTCGTAAATGAGTTTGCTGGTTACTCCCGGAATAGGTAATTCGCGTGCCGGATAGATGTCCAGCAGAATGACATCATCAGCCAGAGAAAGTCCTTCGGCGAATTCTTTATAGAAATCGTGAGTGCGTGAATAAAGATGAGGCTGGAAAATTGCCGTAATCTTTTTGCCCTCATAGAGTTCTTTGATGGAACGGATGCTCTGCTTGATCTCCTCCGGATGGTGAGCGTAATCTGTCAGGAATACGATATGATCGTTTTTGATCTTGAAATCGAATCTGCGGTCAACTCCCCGGAATGAGGCCATGGCTGTTCTGATCTCTTCGGCGGTTGCGCCGGCTATTTGGGCCAGAGCCATCGCGCCGATACTGTTTTCTATATTGATGCTTACCGGTACACCCAACTGGATGTCCTTGATGTTCTCGAACGGAGAAACCAAGTCAAAGAATATCTCTCCATTGCCGATACGGATGTTTTCTGCGTGGAAATCTCCTTCATGACGGCTGTATGAGTATACGGTAACGCCGTCCTGCACACAAGCTTCCATTTCCAAATCCTTGTGCATTACCAGATAACCGCCCGGCTTGATAAGAGAACTGTATTTTGAGAAGCTTTCCAGATAAGCCTCTTTTGTGCCGTAAATGTCCAGATGATCCGGATCGGTAGCTGTTATGACAGAAGCAAATGGAGTGAGCCAATGGAACGAACGGTCAAATTCGTCCGCCTCAATGACTACATAATCACTTTTAGCAGATAAGATATAGTTGGTACCATAATTTTTGGTGATGCCACCGAGAAAGGCGTTGCAATCCACATGACTGTTGTGTAGGATGTGGGCTGCCATAGAGGTTGTTGTGGTTTTACCGTGAGTACCGGCTACACAAAGTCCCTTGTGGGTGCGGGTCAGTGTGCCTAAAACCTGAGCACGCTTTTGCAGATCAAACTGGTTCTCTTTGAAGAATACCAGTTCCTTGTGACTTGAAGGTATGGCCGGTGTGTAGATGATCAATGCGGTTTCCTTGTCCTTACAAGCTGCTGGAATCAGATCTACGTTCTCTTCGTAATGTATGCTGGCGCCTTCTTCTTCCAGTTTTCGGGTCAGATCACTGGGAGTACGGTCATAACCACCCACAACAATACCCTTGTTCAGAAAGAAACGGGCTATGGCACTCATGCCGATTCCTCCGATTCCTATAAAATATACTGCTTTTATATCGTTTATTTCCATTTTCGTATTTTCTATTTTTTATCTCTGTATTTTATGGCAAGTTGATAAACTTGTTCGGCTATGACATTGGCAGAATCCTTAAATGACATCTTTTTGCTGTTTTCGGAAAGCTTGTTTAGCAAATCCTTATTCTGGCAGACTTCCAATGCTTTCGGGATGAGGATGCCTTCAGCTTCACTGTCTTTTACAAACAGGGCCGCGTCTTTTTTTACCAGAGCCATGGCGTTCTTGGTCTGGTGGTCTTCCGCTACATTTGGCGAAGGCACTAGAATGGATGCTTTGCCTAACAGACACAGTTCGGAAATACTGCTGGCACCGGCGCGGGAAATGACCAGATCAGATGCCGCATATGCTTCGTCCATGCGGGTAATGAAATCTGTAACAAACAGATTTTCCGGTTTGCCTTCCTGAGCCAAAGTCTTTTGAATACTCTCAAAATAATAGCCTCCGGTCTGCCAGATGATCTGTACATCGCTGTCCTTGATCATCTGCAGATTGCTCAGAACGCTTTGGTTTATGGTCCGGGCACCCAGACTACCACCGATAATCAGAATGGTTTTGCGGTCAGCTTGAAGTCCGAAACCGTTTAGGATATCGGCACGGCTTTTGCTGCAAGTCAGCAGATCCTGTCTGACCGGATTGCCCGTAAGTATGATTTTCTCTTTCGGGAAGAACCGTTCCATGCCTTCATAGGCCACACAGATCTTGTCTGCTTTCTTGGCCAGAAGTTTGTTGGTTACTCCGGCATAAGAGTTCTGTTCCTGTAACAATGTGGGAATTCCCATACTTTCTGCTACATTCAAGGTCGGACCGCTGGCATAGCCTCCTACGCCTACTGCGGCCATCGGCTTGAATTGCTTGATGATCTGTCGGGCCAGCCGTCTGCTTTTGTATATCTTGTACAGAACAGAAATGTTCTTTAGCAGATTCTTACGGTCGAAACCACAAATCGGGAGCGCCTTAATCTCATAGCCGGCAGCAGGTACTTTCTTCATTTCCATTCTGCCCTCTGCTCCTACAAAAAGAATTTTACATTCTGGATGTTGGTTCTTTAGTGCGTTGGCAATAGAAATCGCCGGAAATATATGACCGCCGGTTCCTCCACCGCTGATGATAATTCTTAGCTCCTCTTTCATACTTTATAATATTAATGACAGCAAAAATAGCAATAAAAATTCTATAAAGACAACGAACTCTTATAATTTTTTAAGTAAAAGGGTTCTATCTTCATTTATTGCGCTTCAATATTTGCAAATTCTGGTTTTTTCTTTGATGACCTGCTGACACTGAGAATCATTCCAATATAGATACAGTTCATCACCGTAGAAGTTCCTCCCTTGCTGACCAAAGGAAGAGGCTGTCCGGTAACCGGGAATACTCCGACTGCTACGGCCATATTGATCATTGCTTGAATCACCATCATAATGGCCAGTCCCATAATCAAAAATGCCGGGAACGATCGTTCACATCGCGAGGCTATCAGTGAGGTGCGGAACAGCAGGATGAAGTATAGGAACATGACGGCTGCTCCTCCCAACAGACCGGTTTCTTCCACAATGATTGCGTAAATAAAGTCCGAGAATGGCTGTGGCAAGAAGTCACGTTCTACAGAGTTTCCCGGTCCTTTACCTAATACATTCGAAGATGCAATGGCTATGCGGGCATGAGCCACCTGAGTGTTTTCGCGGATGTTATATGCCTTGGCATCTACGGTTTCCTCCGAATGGTCCTTCAAACGGTTTGCCCAGGTTTCCAGACGATGAAGTCCCGGCTTTTTGCTCCAGGCCTCAATCTGCTCTGATGGCGTGTATTTCAGTACACTGAACGCGGTTCCACCGACTACAGCCAGTATACCCAACAATTTTCCCAACTGACTCCATGGGACTCGTCCGATAAACATCATGATGATGGTAATCAGGAAAGTCATGGCGGCTGTGGAGAAGTTTTCCGGGAAGATTAATGCACAAAACATGACTGCCGGCCAGAAAATGAATCTGAAGGCCTGTTTGCTTGCTCCTTTTTCCGTCTGCATATTGGACAGAATCAGAGCAATATATACAACAAGTGACCACTTCGCCACCTCTGAAGGCTGGAACGTAATTCCTGCGATACCATACCAGCGTGACGCATTATTGACTTTCTCGGCAAAGAGAGTCAGAACCAAAAACAGAATGGAAAGCGGTATGGCAAATAAGGGGATCAGCTTGAAATACCGGCATGGAATCTTGTGTACTACCAGAGTGAACAGAAAGCCGATGAAGAAATACCCTATATGCTCTAAGACAGGCCGCCAAAAGGCGCCTGTCTGATAACTCATATTACTGGATGCGCTATACACCTCAATAATAGAAATAGTACATAAAAGGAAAAATACGGTCCATATACCTAAGTCGCCTTGAAGTATGGATTTTCCTTTCATAAAAGCGGCAGGAAGTTTCATAGTCCTGAGTTATATATAGTTTTATAAAGAACGTACCAGAGTCTTGAACTGTTCACCCCGGTCTTCCATGTTTTTAAATAGGTCGAAGCTGGCGCAGCAAGGACTCAATAGTACCGTGTCACCCGGTTTTGCCATCTTATAGCATGCTTCCACACACTCCTTCATGCTGTGGGTATCTGCGATAGGAATACCGAAACCGTCGAAGAAATTATGTAATTTGGTGTTATCGGCTCCTAAAAATACCAGTCCGGCACATTTCTTTTTTACCAGATCTTCAATGGCATGATAGTCATTGCCTTTGTCTTTTCCACCCAGAATCAGGATGGTTGGAGTGGTCATGCTCTCCAAGGCATACCAACAGGCATCCACATTAGTAGCCTTGGAGTCATTGATATATTCTACACCACGTACACGGGTTACCTTCTCCAAACGATGTTCTACACCCTCGAAGTTACCCAAACTTTCGCGCAGTACTTCATTCTTTACATTGGCGATTTTTGCAGAAATACCGGCTGCAAGCGAATTGTACAGGTTATGTTTTCCGGTAAGTGAAAGCTCCTCGAGTTCCATATTAAACGGAGTTGGAGTCTCAATCTTGTATTGTCCGTCCTCAATATAACCGATCATACCTTCCTTGCGGATGATAGAGAACGGGCAGGTCTGTGCCTTGATACCGTACTTTTGCAGTTCCTTTTTAATAATAGGATCATCTGCCCAATACACAAAGGCATCCTCTTCGGTCTGGTTTTGCAGGATTCGCATTTTTGCGTCTACATAATTCTGCATGCAGTTGTCGTAGCGGTCCAGATGATCGGGTGTAATGTTCAGCAATACGGCGATATTGGCACGGAACTGATACATGTTGTCCAACTGGAAACTGCTCAGCTCGATAACATAATAGTCATAGTCTTTCTCTGCCACCTGCAATGCCAGACTCTGTCCGATATTTCCGGCAAGTCCTACATTGTAACCGGCGTTCTTAAAGATATGATAGATCAACGATGTGGTTGTTGTCTTACCATTGCTGCCGGTAATGCAGATCATTTTTGCATGTGTATATCTTCCTGCAAATTCAATTTCGGAGATTATAGGAATATTCTTTTCTTTAATCTTCAGCACCATCGGTGCGTTTTCCGGGATTCCCGGGCTCTTGATGACTTCATCAGCGTTGAGTATAAGTTCTTCGGTATGCTGTCCTTCTTCCCAGGCAATACCATAGCTGTCGAGCATATTTTTGTAACGCTCTTTAATCGGGCCCATGTCTGAAACAAACACGTCAAAGCCCTTTTTCAGTGCCAGCACTGCCGCACCGGCTCCGCTTTCGGCAGCTCCTAATACTACAATTCTTTTTTTCATGATTTATCTGTTTTCTATCTTCTTTATCTGATTTTTAGTGTGATGATGGATAATGCAGCCATAATAATGGTGATGATCCAGAAACGTACGGTAATCTTTGACTCCAACCAGCAACCTTTAGGCCAGTTCAGGAATACTTTGACATCGGGTGCCAACTGTCCGGGCTTTACTCGGAATGTGTCGTGGATCGGCGCACGTTTGAACATTCTCAGTTTCTTTCCTCTCTTGTTTCCCCATTTGGCTACATTTACTTGCAGGATGACGCTCAGGCTTTCCATCAGGAAAATGAAGCACAGGATAGGGATGAGCAACTCCTTGTGGATGATGATGGCCGTAACGGCTATAATTCCTCCAATCGCCAGACTACCCGTATCTCCCATAAAGATTTGTGCCGGGTAGGCATTATACCAAAGGAATCCGATCAGGGCACCGACGAAGGCGCAGATGAAGATTACCAGTTCCTGAGATTCCGGAATATACATGATGTTCAGGTAACTGGCAAATTCAATATGGCTCGATACGTAGGCAAAGATACCCAGTGCCACACCTATGATGGCCGAGTTTCCGGCAGTCATACCATCCATACCGTCATTCAGGTTGGAGCCGTTGGAAACGGCTACCACGACAATTGTGGTCATTACCACAAACAGGAACCATCCTGCAGCAGTTTTGTATTTACCACAGAAACTCATGATCTCCGTGTAGTTCAAGTTGTTGTTCTTGACAAATGGGATTGTGGTGCTGGTTGATTTTACTTTTTCACTCTTATGCACCACTATTTCCTGATTTCCGGACCGTTGCATGGTTACGTTTTCACGGATTACCGCATCGGGGCTCAACCACAGAGTCAGTCCCACAAACAATCCCAACAGTGTCTGGCCGATGAGTTTGTAAGCGGGTTTCAATCCGTCTTTGGTAATCTTCATTTTGATATAGTCATCGGCAAAACCAAGAGCACCCAGCCATATGGTAGTGACCAGCATCAGGATCATATAGATGTTACGCAGTCGTCCGAACAGCAGACAGGGCACAATAATGGAAACCAGAATGATGACTCCTCCCATTGTCGGAACTCCTTTTTTCTCCACGCCATAAGGATCAATACTTTTATCGCGCTGTGCTTCGCTCACGTTATGTCGTTTCATCCATTTGATGAAATATTCTCCAAACCATGCGGAGATGATCAGGGACAAGATCAAAGTAAGCAATGAACGGAATGAAATGTAGGTCCACATGTGTGATCCCGGTATTCCGAACTCTTCCAAATATCTGAATAAATAGTAAAGCATGGTCTGATTAATTAATTCCGAAACATTCTTTTATAACCTCATGGTCGTCGAAGTGATGCTTCACTCCTTCTATCTCCTGATAATTTTCGTGGCCTTTTCCGGCAACCAAAATCACATCATTCGGCTGTGCCATCATGCAGGCTGCCTTGATGGCCTCCTTACGGTTGGTGATGGTGATCACCTTCTGTGCCTGTTCCGGGCTCAGTCCGTCGGTCATATCTTTAATGATATCCTCAGGTTTCTCAAAACGCGGATTATCGCTGGTGATGATCACACGGTCGCTGTGGTCGGCAGCTTCGCGGGCCATAATCGGGCGCTTGCCTTTGTCGCGGTTACCTCCGGCTCCGCATACGGTGATGACGCTGCTCTTTCCTTTTACAATATCATTAATGGTGTTCAGCACATTGACCAAAGCGTCGGGTGTGTGGGCATAATCCACGATGGCGGTTACTCCGTTCTTGGAGCGGATAGTTTCAAAACGGCCGTTCACCGGAGTCATGGTGCTCAGTGTCACCAAAGTATTTAAAGGATCCTTGCCCAGCATGATAGTTGCCGCATAAACGGCCAGCAGGTTATACACGTTGAAGCGGCCGATGAACGGAACGCTTACTTCCTGATCATTGATGCTCAGATACATACCGTCGAATGACTCTTCCAGAATCTTGCCGTTGAAGTCGGCCATTCTCATCATAGAGTAGGTCTTGACCGTGGCGGCAGTATTCTGAACCATGATCATGCCGTTCTTGTCATCTGCGTTTGTTATGGCGAATGCCTCTTTGGGCAGTCCGTCGAAGAATGCCTTCTTGGCATCACGGTAATTCTCAAATGTCTTGTGATAGTCCAAATGGTCGCGGGTCAGATTGGTGAAGATACCTCCGGCAAAAGTCAGTCCGCCGATGCGTTTTTGGGCTACAGAGTGCGAACTTACTTCCATGAAGGCATAGGCACATCCTTCGTCGGCCATTCTTCCCAACAACTGATTCAGCGTGATCGGGTCGGGAGTGGTGTGGCTGGTCGGAATGGCTTCATCCTGAATATAGTTGCAAACCGTAGAACACAAACCGCATTTGTAGCCCATCTTCTTGAACATATTGAACAGCAGTGTGGCAATGGTTGTCTTTCCATTGGTACCGGTAACTCCAATCAGTTTCATCTTTGAAGTCGGGTTACCGTAGAAGTGGGTAGCTACCTTGCCGACCGCATCTTCTGTGTCTGCCACTTGAGCATATGTTACTTCTGGATGGATTTCCTCCGGCAGATCCATGCACAGTACGGCGCAGGCGCCATTGTCGATGGCTTTCTGTATAAAGTTGTGTCCGTCTGCTGCGGTTCCTTTAATGGCAATGAACAGATATCCCGGTTTGATGTTGCGGGAATCAATCTCCAGACCTTTGATCTCCAGATCTCTGTTACCTATATATTGGGTTACCTTGATGCAAGATAATAATTCTTCTAATTTCATAATCCTTATGGCTTTTTGAGTTCAATGCTTATTGTTTGTCCTTTCTTTATTTGTGTGTTAGGCTGAATGCTTTGTTCCTTTACCAGACCGACACCCTTGATCCGGACTTTCAGTCCTCGGCTTTCCAGCAGATAAACCGCATCCCGGGCACCCATTCCAATCACATCCGGCACCAGATTACGTGGCGATTTGTTTGAAGACAACATCACGTTATTGCCGTTGTTCTGCGATACACCCCAGATGATCTTGGAGCCTTCCTCCATGCTGAAGTCCGTGTGGAACGGAACCTTCAGTGATTCCAGTACATAGGCTGCAGCCTGCATATTGCCGTTCAGCACGTCCGGAATAAAGATGGAAGCAGAATCTGCTCCTTCACGCGGTTCTCTGAACACGCCTTTTGCCATGACCGACTGGGCAATCTCGCTGAATACCGGACCGCATTGTCCGCCACCCGAAGCCGGCAGACCGGATTTCTGGATGGCAACGATACAACTGTATTTAGGAGCGTCTGAAGGGAAGTAACCGCAGAAGCTCACCAGATACTGCATGCCTCCGGATTTGTATCCGCCTTTTCCTTTGGAAATTTGTGCCGTTCCGGTTTTTCCGGAAACCTTGAACTGCGGGCATCCGGCTTTTTTTCCAAGGCCTTTGCTTACGACCATTTCCAGAATGTCCTGAATATCGCGGAGCGTGCGTTTGGAGCAAATCTGCTCTTTGACTACCTCGACCGGAAATTCACGAACCACAACACCATCTTTCATCTCAGCCTTGACAAATCTTGGTTTAACCATCTTTCCACCATTGGCAATGGCATTGTAGAACATCAGGGTGTAGATCGGAGGGATCTGAGTTTCGTATCCGATACTCATCCAAGGAAGGGCTGTTTTGGACCAGTTCTCCTTGTTTGGCATTCGTACATAAGGCTTTCCGGCTCCGGCGAGAGGAATGTCCACCGGCACACCTACACCTTCGCGATACAGTCCTTTGACAAATTCCTGCGGGTTGTCCTTGTAATGCTCGTCAATAATACGGCTCACACCGATATTTGAAGAGTACATCAGCACTTCCGGCACACTGATTCTGCCGTATCCACCCCGGCGCCAGTTGTGGTCCTTCATGTTTTGTCCGTACATTTCCCACTGTCCGTTTCCGGTTTCCACAAAGTCGTCTTTTGTGATTTTTCCATCTTCAAGCGCCACCATGATTGAGGCAGTCTTGAAGGTTGAACCCGGTTCCATCATATCGGCTACGGCATTGTTCTTGATTTCATAATAAGAGCCGTCGGCCAGCTTGGTCATATTTACGATGGCTTTTACGTCACCGGTAGCAGCTTCCATAAGGACTACTACGCCCACGTCGCCGTTGATTTCCTTCAATTTCTTCAGAATGGCTTTTTCGGCGGCATCCTGCATGGTCACATCTATGGTGGTTACAATATCGTTTCCGTCAACCGGAGGTTCATCCACCAGACTCAGCCATTTGTTTCTGACTTTTGCGCGATGGGACACACCGCTTTTGCCACGCAGAATTGAGTCGTACGAAAGCTCCAGACCGTAGATTGCCGAATCCTTGCTGGCATACAGGTTACCTAATGTTCTGGTAGCCAGAGAACCGTAAGGCTTCTTGCGCTGATTGAACTCTTCGGCATAGAAGCCGCCTTTTCCGGGGCGTTCCTTGAAAAGCGGCAGTTTCTTGCATTCTTGATACTGGATGTAAGAAATGCGCTTTGGATACAACAGCCAGTAGCTGCTCTTCTTTTTACGTCCCTTTTTCAGTCTGGCCTTGAATGAGGCAGCCGATTTGTCGGGGAATATCTTGTGCAGCCCCTCGCAAATGGAGTCCATTTTGGTGTTCAGCATACTGTCGCGCCAGGCTTGCAGCTTCTCTTGTGCTTTGGGGTCCTTGTCACGCGCCACAAAGTCCATGTAGATTTTATATTCCGGCAGAGAACTGGCCATGATATGTCCGTCGGACGACAGAATGTTACCTCGATTGGCAGGTATCGGCACATCGTTCTGGACCAGCTGTTTGCTGACCTCTTCCCAATATTCCTTTTCCACGAACATCAGGTATGCGGCATTTCCAAGAATATATAGTCCCCATGCCACAATAAAGATGAAGATCAGGCTATATCTGGGAATTATCTTTTTACTGTCAAAGTCCATTTTACTCTTCTTCTGTAGTTGTTCTGATGATAAACGGCGGTTCTGTCGGAGTTGCCAACATGCTGTCCGGAGTTTCTTTCAGCATTTTTTCCACCTGGCTTTGTCTGCTTTTTATAGTGAATTCTCCCGAACGGGTCAGGGAATAATATTTCTGTTTTTGCAGTTCTACTTTGAGTTCTTCTATTTCGATCAGTTCCTGCTGGGCCTGATATCGGTTTGTGATATACAGAATGATATAGAATACGCAGACAGCAATCAGTCCGAACTGTTTCCGGAAAGTGCTTCCAGTAAGAATCTCTCCACCCAAAATATCTTTCAGGCTTATTTTCTTCTTGCTGTCCAGATTGTCTCTTTGGGTGAACCGTTCTACTTTTGCGGGCAGAGATTCATCGCGATGCTCCTCTGTTACTTCCGAATATTCGTCCAGATCATCATTCTGATTGTCTTCTGCCGTTTCTTCTTCGTTCAGAAGCTCGCTTTCGGACAATTCTTCAGCGTCCTCGGGCGTATTTTTTCTTTTTCTCATGATCGTTTAATGGTTTATTTCTTTTCGGCGATTCTCAGTTTGGCACTTCTGCTTCTTGGGTTGCTGGCCTGTTCTTCTTCAGAAGCCATGATAACTTTGTTGTTGATCATTTTGAGCGGAGCGTTGGTATTTCCGAAGAAATCTTTTTCTACGCGTCCTTCCACATTTCCGGTCTTGATCAGATTCTTCACCATACGGTCCTCCAGGGAATGATAGGTCAGTACAGACAGACGTCCGCCGGGTTTCAGAATCGTGGCCGAAGCCGTCAGCATTTCTTTCAGAGCCTGCATTTCCTGGTTCACTTCGATCCGGAGCGCCTGAAATACTTTGGCCAGTTCTTTTTTCTCCCGATCTTTTTCAAAAAACGTCTTGATGATTTCCATAAAATCTCCCGTCGTTTTTATCGGACTGTTGGCTCTGTTCTTCACCACTGTGGCCGCTATCTTCCGGGCGTTTCTCAATTCACCGTACAGATAGAAGATATCTGCAAGCTGACTTTCGCTGTATTCGTTCAGAATATCGGCTGCGGTGCGTTGCGCTTTCTGGTTCATTCTCATGTCGAGCGGCGCGTCGAAACGGAAAGAAAAGCCTCTTTCCTGCGCGTCGAAGTGGTGACTGGACACTCCTAAGTCAGCCAATATGCCGTCAACCTGCTCTATGCCGTAATAGCGCATCCAGTTTTTGATATATCTGAAGTTGCTTCTTACGAATGTGAATCGCTTGTCCTGAATGATGTTCTGTTCCGCATCCTCATCCTGGTCAAAACTGTACAGATGGCCTTTGAGAGAAAGCCTGCTTAGGATTTCGCGGCTGTGTCCTCCTCCTCCGAAAGTGACATCAACATACACTCCGTCCGGATTGATGTTGAGGCCGTCTACTGTTTCCTTTAGCAAAACAGGAATATGATAAACATTATTTTTTTCCATTTTTATTTTTTTACAGGTTGATCTCTCGCTGTTCGTTTTTTCTTACTGTTTGATGCCGGTTTCTGGGGCGCAGATCCGGGCTTTTGCAAATTGCGTTCAAAGTTACAAAAAACCCTACACACCTACACCTTATAATAATAATTTTTTTTTCAACACCTTGTTGATAACTTTTCGCATGGATTTTTTTCTTCGGTTTGTTTACTGAAATATTACAATAAATGAGGCAATTACCTGTCGTTTTGCTATCTTTGCACTCTGAAGTTTGTGACTTTCAGTTTTTATGAAAAAATATATCCTGTTTTTCGTTTCTTTTTGTTCCTTTTGCCTGCTGTGTTTTTCGCAGGGCAAATCAACCCGTTCTGTTGTCCGTTTGGAAACCAATTTGGGGGTAATTCGTGTGGCATTAAATGATGATACTCCGATTCATCGTGATAATTTCTTGAAATTGGTTTCCGAGGGGTATTATGACGGTACTCTTTTTCACCGGGTAATAAAAGACTATATCATCCAGGGAGGTGACCCCGATTCAAAAGGAGCGCCCAAAGGAAAGGCGTTGGGAAAGGGTGGTCCCGGATATACCTTACAGCCGGAAATAGACTGGCCTTATTCCTATCATTTACGGGGAGCGTTGGCTATGGCCCGTGAACCCGACGAGGTGAATCCCGAACGCCGTAGCAGCGGTTCCCAGTTTTATATCGTTTGGGGTAAATATTACACTCCTACAGCTTTGCAGAAAGTGCAGCCTTATGTGGCAGAACAAACGGGAGGAAATGTAAAGTTTAATTACGAACATATTTCTAAGTATGAGCAGTATGGCGGTACACCAAATCTTGACGGACAATATACGGTGTTCGGTGAAGTGATAGATGGCCTTTCAGTAGTAAAGAAAATTCAGAAGGTAAAGACAGATTCGCTCGATCGGCCACTTCAGGATGTTGTGATTCTGCGGGCAAAAATAGAAGAATAGGTGGATTCTTAAAAATATCGCTAGAATATAATTGAGTAAATATCTTTTGTCATTTCGGGACTTTTTTTGTTCATTTCAGGATGGAAAAAACGGTAATCCGTTATTTTATACCGCATTCTGTTTCTATTTCCTTTTTTTACTTTAACTTTGCATCGCTTAGTTATCGTATAACATTTAGAATGAAAAAGAAGTTTTTTTTGTTAATGTCTTTTTGTGGCCTTTTGGCTACTTCGTGTATAAAGGATGAACCGCTTAATTCCGAGTGCGATATAGAAATCTGTAAGGTACATCATGATACGCCGGATGCTATTTTTTATACTGTTTCGGACACACTTCAAGGAGTTTCCTCAGCAGATACTGTAATAACTTTTTTTACTCGTTCCAATATCCGTCCGGAAGATTTGAGCGAAGTGCGTGTTACTTTTGCATTGACTCCGGGAGCAACAATTACTCCAGCCAATGGTTCTGTGCAGGACTTCAGTCAGGGTGATGTAGTTTATACAGTTAAGTCTGAAGATAATCTATGGCATCGTGTTTATAGAGTGCGCTTTGTTCCGATGGCTATTTTAAATCCGGTTTTTGATTTTGAGACTGTAGAATTGGAACAACCCAAAGAACGCTATTATAGTTGGTATGCATATGATCAAGATGGTATGCGTCAGGAACTTTGGGCAACCGGAAATTCTGGTTTTGCTTTAAGCCGTTCTTCTGCAAAACCGGATGAATATCCGTCTGTAGCCATAGAACATGGATTGGTCGGAAAGGGAGTAAAGCTGGAAACTTGCAATACGGGGCCGTTTGGAGTGATGGTAAATATGCGTATCGCTGCCGGAAATCTTTTTTTGGGTTCTTTTGATACACAAAACGCACTGAAAGATGCCATGAAGGCTACTCAGTTTGGCGTTCCGGTAAACCGGAAACCAGTTCGTTTTACTGGGTATTACAAGTTCCAACCCGGAGAAACATTTCAGGATCGTTATGGTATAGAAGTCCCAGGGCGGGTTGATGCTCCAGATGCTTACGCTGTACTCTATAAAAACACAGATGAGAGTGGCCGACCGGTTACTCTTTATGGCGATGATGTTTTGACGCATCCTAATATTGTTGCTTTGGCTCGTGTTTCTGATTTTAAGGTGACAGGTATTACAGATGATGACGTTTGGGAGCATTTTGATTTGCCACTTGAATATAAGCATGATTTAGATCCTGATTTATTACGTAACTTTGGTTACAGTTTGGCTGTAGTGTTTACTTCAAGCATTGAGGGTGCGAACTTCTGTGGCGCCGTTGGTAGTACCTTATTAGTTGATGAATCCAGCATAATTTATGAGTAAATGAATATGAAACGAATAAAATATTTATTATTGCTTGCCTTGACTTTCGTCATGTGTAATGTGCAGGCAGAAGATTTATATGAAAAATGGAATACTCCACGAGGTACCAGCTGGGGTTTTCTGCTTCGTACCGGTTATGTGTTGGGTGGCACTTCTCCGATGCCATTACCTGCTGAGATCCGTAGTATCGGTCGCTATAATCCAGAAGGTGGATGGACAATGAGTGCCGATTTTTATAATATGTTCAGTAAGCGTTGCGGTATTATGACCGGTGTGCACTACTTTATGGAAGGTATGAATACCGGTGCAACAGTTAAAAACTACAAGATGGGTATTCAAATGGGGGAAGACTATCTGGAGGGTATGTTTACCGGTACAGATGAGACTAAAACCTTTATGAGTGGTTTTACAGTGCCAGTCATGGCCACATTTCGTGTCAGTCCACGTTGGAATATTAATATCGGCCCTTATGTTTCTTTCTTGATGTATCGCGATTTTGAAGGGTCTGTTTATGATGGTTATCTTCGTGTGGGTGATCCTACCGGTGAGAAAGTGGAAATCTCCAAGGAGAATCCTGCAACCTATAATTTTGCCGATGATATGCGTCGTGTACTTTGGGGAATGGAAATCGGTGCGGACTGGAAAATTACCCGTCGCTTTACGGCATTTGCCAATTTAGATTGGGGTATGAACAGCGTTTTTAAGAGTGATTTCAAGACAATTGATTTCCCAATGTATCCGCTTTATGCCACTTTTGGAGTAGCTTATTTATATTAATTAATAAAGAATTAAATTAAGATTGAGTATGAAGAAAACTTTACTTTTAGCCGCTTTTGGCATTTTTTCTCTGGCAAGTTTTGCCCAGACCTCAAAAACTTATACAGATGATTTGGTCGTGACAATTAATGAAGTTTCAACACCTGCACAGAAATCTAATATTGATTTTGTAAATCATGAGGATGGTACTTGTGATTTTATTCTGAAGAATTTCTGTTTGGGGGAAGGAGAAGAGGTACTTTATGTAGGTAATATTGAATTAAAGAATGTAGAGTTGGTTTCTGGTGATTCTTATAACACATTTGAGACCAATCAGACAATTACTATTCAACCGGGTGATGATGCCAATCAAACTTGGCTTGGTCCGATGTTAGGTGAAGTGCCTATTGATATGAAGGGAAAAATTAATGAGCAGCAGTTGTATTGTACTATTGATATTGACATGATGAGTACTTTGCAGCAAATCATTAAGGTAACTTTTGGTAAAGATATTGTTACAGGTGTAACAACAATTACGGTAGAAGGAAATCAGTTTGTAAATGTCTATGCACTGAATGGAACTCTGCTTCGTAAGGAGGTAAAGCAACAGGATGCATTGAATGACTTGCAGTCTGGTATCTATGTTGTAAATGGTAAGAAAGTCATTAAAAAATAATTGTAACGACACAGAAAGAAACGAAAATGGATCTTTAATGTAGTTTCTTTCTGCGTCGTTTGTTTATAATACGGTTTGGTTAAGCACTTGATTATAAGCAGGAAAAAATGGAACTACCATTTTTCCTGTTCCTTTTTGATTTAGAATGTCGCATTTTATACCATTTTGTCAGTTGATTATAAATCTTATTTTGCAAATTTGCAACTGCTTAAAGTGATATTCAAAAAGCAATGTATATTAATAGATAAATGAAAATGAAGAAATTTTTTACTTTTGCAGCACTCTTATGTGCTACTTGGATGAATGCACAGGGAGTGTATCAGATTCCAAATTCTGATTTTGAGGGCGAGTGGAAAACTCAAACTAGAAAGAAGTATACAGAAACAACCCCTGAATATTGGAATTCATTTTATAGCGCTAAAACTAATACTACTACAGACATGGCATTTGGATCAGTTTTTGGTGGTGCACAATGTGGTGTTTTATCAAAATCTTCAGATGTACATTCCGGAAATGGTGCAGCATTGATTACTGCTACTAAAAATATGTTAGGGTCGATTTCTAATGGTAATTTGACTACAGGTACTATAAATATGGGAAGTATTACCGCAACAGATCCTGAAAATTATAATTTCTCTGATATGTCTTCTGAAACCGGTAGTTGTAAATTTACAGGTTTGCCAGATGCTGTACGCTTTTGGGTAAAATTTGATTCGAAAGATGTCTCAAAGGGAAATGCGTCTGCAAATATGGTATTGCATACAGATGCCGGCTATTCAGATCCTTCGAATAGAATGGGGGTAGAAGCAGAGGCGGCTTCGCGCATAGCAAAGGCATATCAGGAAATATCTCCCAATAATTCTTGGGTGGAGTATGTTGTGTCTTTTGCATATAACGAGAATAATTCGTATCTGTCATATACAGGACAAAAATTTCTGTTGGCTTCTTTTTCTACAAATAAAACTCCTGGAGCAGGAAGTAGTGGAGATGCACTAGCCATTGATGATATTCAAATGATTTATTATTCTGAATTAGCTTCCTTGAACTACGACGGTCAAGACTATTTCCAGCAGGATAACACAAACTATACAGTAGATGCATTGTATGATGAAAGCAAACTGGCTTGTACTTCTAACGGTAAGGGTGCCACTATTGAAAAGTCTTATGATGAGGCTTCTGCAGTATTGACTATTACGGTTAAGGGTAATGATGTCAGTGTTAATCCAAGCAATGTACATACTTATAAGGTTCAGTTTGCAAAGCCACAGCCTGTAATTACTGAGTATGAGAATGATTTGTTGGTAGCATTGAATAATCAAGGTATGCCTTCTCAATCTGCAAAGATTCAATTGATCAAAGAACTTGACGGTACAACTTCCTTGGCTTTAAATAACTTTGTTTTGGGTAGTGGTGAAGATGCTACGTATGTAGGTAATATCAAATTGACAGATCTGGAAATAAAGGATGGAAAAATCCAGACAACTCAAGATATACGTATTACTGCTGGTGATGATCCTTCTAAGAATTGGATTGGTCCTAGTTTAAGTGAAAAGCAGCCTATTCCTGTGAAGTTAAATGCTACAATTCTGAGTGACAATAAAATGGAAGCTGTGATTGATATTCCATTGGCACCTGGAGCTTTGGAGGTAAAGGTTACTTTTGCTGAAACACAAACTTATGCAGACGGTCAGGCTCTGAGTTTGAATACCGGTTTGACAAATATTGCTTATAACCGCACCTTCCCGGAAGGTTGGAGCACAGTTTGTTTGCCATTTGCAACTCCTGCTATTGCTTTTGGAGAAAATGCAACATCTGTACAAGAGTTTGTCAGCGCTGATGAAAGTGGTTTGAACTTTGCTGAAGTACAGACTTTGGAAGCAAATAAGCCTTACTTGATTTATTTTGCTATAGCAAAGGAAACTCCGACTTATTTCGGTACAGAAATTACTTCAACCACTCCGGTTTCTGTAACTAAGGGTGATTACACTTTTGTGGGATCATATGATGCTGTAATGTCTATGAGCGGTAAATATGGTGTTGCGACTATTGACGATGTTCAGAAAGTTATTCTGGGAGGTGAGAACTCAACATTACAGGCTACTCGTGCTTATTTTACAAAGAAAGGCGAGATGCCGGCTCAGGTACGTATCAATCTGTATGGTGAAGGTGGTGACGGAACTACTGGTATCGGTCAGGTAGAGAACAGTGGAACTCCGACTTATGATGTATATACCTTGCAAGGTGTTCAGGTGCTGAAAGGTGCTAGCTCTTTGAACGGTTTGCAGAAGGGTATCTATATTGTAAACGGTAAGAAAGTAGTGATTAAGTAAATGATTCAGAAAATACATAAAATAAAATAGATAATAAGATGAAGAAAATTTATTCAACTCCGGTTTGTGAGATCGTAACAGTTGAGGCTTGTGAAATGTTGGCATCATCTATTCTGCCAGGAGATGGCGGTCCGGCAACAGGTATTCTGCCGGGTGACGGTGAGTTTGATGGTGAATTCAACTCTAATTCAGAAAGTGGAGTAGATCTTTGGTAATTAAATCAATAGATAAAATTAAAAATAGGGGAGTGTATTCTTCCCCTATTTTTTTATGACTTAAGGTATGAAGAGATTAGTTTATTTTTTTGTTTTTGCGTTGATGAGTATTTCAATGATGGCGCAGAGCTTGAACCTTTCAAAGGATCAGTTGAATAGTATTGTTGATGGTATTTTTACTTATGAATTGCCAGATGGAGCTGGCACATTGAAACTGACTTCTAGAAATGGTTCTATTTCTTTTTCTAAGTCTGAGTTATATATCAACAAAGGAGAAATGTACTTTGAAATAGAATCTCCAGAAGGTAAGAGAGCTAGAATTAGATCTATTCAGGTCGGTGGATATAGTCAAGGTGGTTTCTTTTCCGGTTCTACGGTAAAATATGTTAATGGAGGTGAAGAAGGGTACTGGCATTCTTCTCTATATCATGATACAGCAAACACCGGACAGATTTCAGTTTGGGGGGATGAGCCGGTTGTATTCTCTATTATTACAAATGGTATTCGTATTGATGAAATAGCGGTAGAGTATGAGACTTTTGTGTATACTTCAGAGTTTTTGATAGAAGATAAGTCGTCTTTTGTTGTTGAGGAACGTACCTACGCCGAAGAAATCATTCTGGACCGCACTCTTGCCGCTGGTTGGAATACAATATGTCTGCCATTCGATTGTCATGTTTCTGAGCTTGGTGAGGGAGTACTTGCACAGCAATTTGCTGCCTATGATCCGGAGATTGGATTGAGCTTTAGCCTGGTAGAGCAAATGAGTGCCAATGTGCCTTATATGATTTATTGTCCGGAAGAGATTCCTGCACAGACAATCGTCTTTTCAGGACGTGAGATTTATGGTGCGGCCCCACAGTCTGTTTCATATAACGGTATGACTTTCATCGGCAACTATGAGCCAGGTTTCAGTATGTATGGCAAATATGGTGTGGCTCAGAATAAATTGCTCAAAGGAGGACCTAATGCTATTCTTAACGGAACCCGTGCTTATTTTGAGTATGCAGAGCCTGTAGCAGGAGCTATGCTTCGCATCAACTACCAACCTGCAAATAATAACGGTACAACCGGTATCGAAACCGTATGGAGTGAAAAGACAGTAGTGCCTGGTGTATATAATTTACAGGGTGCTCGTGTCCGTACTGAAAATAATGTCAAGGGCTTGCCTACGGGAATTTACATTGTAAATGGTCGTAAAATACTTGTAAAATAATAAAGATCGTGACGAATATGGGGCAGATTTGTTATGGATGGCAAACTGCTCCATATTTGATTTTACATTATTAACAAGATCAGATCATCCCATAAAATTAGAATATGAAGATCAGAGCATTTGTTTATTTCTTGGTTTCTATGCTGCTGAGTTTGACTGTATCAGCACAAAGCCTGACACTCAAGGGTAGTCTTATTCTTGAAGGCAGTAAACTGGATAATATCCAAAACGGAAAATTGGTTTATCGGGTCCCGGGCGTAGGAACATTCTCCATTTCTTCGCAAGGAGGAGATCTTTCGTATAAGATGACCGGATGGCTGACCAGAGCATATAGGCTGACAATACCAAAGGGAATGGCTTTATGGACATGGGATGTTGAATCTGCTAATCGGAAGATAAAAGTAACCCGACTCTTCCTCGAGGGTGGAACAGAAGGGGCCGGGTCAACAGTCCGTTTTGAAGGAATAGGCGGCGACTGGTGGTTGCAACCGGAATTCGGATTTATCTACAGTTCAACCTATTCCGGAGTCCTATGGGATAATAAACAGATGGATGTGATCACTGCCGGAATACAGGTGACGAAGATTTGTATTGATTATGAATTAGTGAATTATATACCTCAGAAGGTGGTGTCTGACCGGCAAACTTCAGAGACGGGATATTATGCTTATGCCGAAGAAATTGTGCTGGACCGGACTCTCGCAGCAGGATGGAATACACTTTGTCTGCCCTTCGTGTGTCAGGTCGCAGAACTGGGAACTGGAGTTAAAGCACAGCAGTTCGTAGCTTACGATCCGAAATTGGGACTGGATTTTGCTTTAGTAGATCAGTTGGATGTGAACAAGCCTTATATGGTTTATTGTCCCGAGGAGATTCCTGCAGGAACAATTGTCTTCTCTTCACGTGAGGTGTATGGAGCGGTATCTAAATCTGTTTCTTATAATGACATGACTTTTATCGGCAATTATGAGCCGGGATTCAGCATGTACGGCAAATATGGAGTGGCACAAAACAAGCTGGTAAAGGGAGGGACAAATGCAATTGTTAATGGTACCCGTGCTTATTTTGAATATGCCGATCCGGCTTCGCAGGCGGCATTCCGCATCAACTATCAGCCGATGGACGGTACAACTGGTATTGAGCCTGTACAAATACAACAGAAATCAGTTTTAGGTGTATATACCTTACAAGGTGTGCGTGTGCGCTCTGATAATGATTTGAATGGTTTGCCTGCAGGTATTTACATTGTAAATGGCCGAAAGGTTTGTGTAAAATAAAAAAGAAAGGAGCTGAGTCACTTCCGGATTTGGTTCCTTTCTCTTTATTATTTTTTCAGGCTTGCGTCTTTTTTTAAGTATCAAATTGAAGAGCGTTATTTCTAAAATATCATCTACTTATGTTTTAGGGCCTTTTTCCTTGATATATTCATCTAATGTTTGGTCTTCCATTCGTTCAAAGCAGTTTCGGGCCGTTTTTCCGGAACCGAAGCCTACAATGACACTCTCGTTAGGTGTTTTGATTTCACCGCTTTTTATTTTCAGTTTCAGTGCATTGATGCGATAGGAGTTAATGTAATCGTGGATATTATTATATCCCTGGCTACGCAGGCATTGCAGCATCAGATGGCGGTTAATGCCTGTAGCTTCGCACAGACGATCGCGCCCGAAAGTGTTGTCTGTCCATTCCTTTTTTTGCTGCATAAAGAATTCCACCCGGTTGAACCGTTGTTTGTTGGCCTGGTTGAAGTCTTCTTTTTCCACTTCGGCAATCCATTCCTGAGTCGGTGCTTCCTGAACCTGTTCTATAACAGGCTTGGGCAGATGGATGGCCATAGTTTCTAGTGTTCTGAAGAAGATGTACATGTTCAATATGGTGAACAGTCCCAAATAGATTAGAATATTGATCAGATCAAAAAATATGGCAGAAGCGACATAGTATGTGGCAACGATGCCGATGGCACTACCATAAGCTTTTACATAACGTGGTACCTGGGTGTGCTTGACCAAAAGATGAGGCAGACGGAAGATGTTTACAATATAGTAAATGGAAACCCCCACGCAGGCTATACGCAGAAGAATGTCACTCTGTAACAGCTTCTCGGGAATTTCAGAGAAATGCTTGATGATGACGGGTTCACTGTCAAACAGAAGGCCTAATGCGTAAATGGCTAATACGATTATTGCTGGAGTGGCGTACTGCCACATGCGTCGCCATTGCAGATATCCAGGCATGGCAATTCCCAACGGCTGCAAACTTTGCAGGAAAGAACTGGCCACGAGTAACATGAGCATATAGGGGTGTAGTATACCAAAATCCAGACCCTCATAATTTAAAATGAAAGGGATGCTGATACATCCTCCAATCCCGAAAATGGCTGTAATCCAGGCTAAAGCCAAATATTCTACTTTATGACGGGAATAGAGGAACAATACGGAACTCATCATCAGATGAATTACCGTGTAAGAAACGATAGATATCAGTAATATGTTTTGCATATAGCAAATATAGGCAAAACTTGAGATAATAATTGTTTTCTTTAAAATTTATTTGGAAAACTTGCAGATATCTTTTTTGTTATAATATAATTGAAAAAAACTGTATCCTATTTTAGTTTTTCTTGATTGTTTTGTAGAAGATTTAAAATATAAGTTACATGAAACTGAGACAGACCTTTTTATTGCTTATGCTGCTATGCTTTTCTGTGATGGAAGCACAGGAAAGACAGGTTATTTATCGGGAAGGGTTCGGTGAGTTTGATCTCTATCAGCCTTATATCGATATTGAGGATTATAAGGGGTGGGAGGAAACATTATGCAACTATTCCGGGACAGGAAGAGTTGGATCGTCAAAATCGCATATATGTGCTTTACCAGGTAGTAGTAAGGGTAGATATGTTTACTTTTCCAGCAGTACCGCTTATGACATGACTATACAAGGGATTGATATTTCCGGTTATCATGACTTGGAGCTGTCCTATAATGTAAAAAAGAGTTTGTCCGGTTTGGGGAAAATGACCATAACCGTATCTGTAGATGGTGGAAAACCGACAAATAATACTCCGGCAATGGTAGCTACTAAAGAATGGTATTCCGCTTCACCGGTGACAATTACAGAAGGAAGTACATTAACCTTGACATTTACAAATAAGGAAACCAATGTGACGGTTTATTTGGACGACTTGGAGATAACGGGAGTTCCCGATGCTCCGGATGCGCCTCGGTTTGATATTGAAGGCGGTTTGTATACCGCACCGCTGACTTTGACTCTGTCTGCAACCCCCGGAAGCAGTATTTATTATACATTGGACGGAACAACGCCTACCGAGAAATCTTCTCTTTATCAGAAACCGCTTTTATTGGATCATACGACTAAGGTTTCGGCTGTTTCCATATTGGGGGATAAAAGCAGTGATGTTACTTCTGCGTATTTTGAAATAATTCCGGTACCAACAGTAGAGAGTTTGGATGCTTTTAAACGCGCTTCGGAGCAGGTTCGCTTGGACTTGGTACAAGCGGAAGTGGTGGATGTGGCGCATGACGGTATTTGTGTGCAGACTCCGGAAGGTGGTCTGTTGTTGCCGGCAGACGGACTGACAGTGCAAAAGGGAGATGCTTTAAACGGATTTTTGATTGGAAAGCCTGTTTTGCAGAATGGAATGACCGGAGTGGAAGAAGGCGTTTTTCGTGGTATATCAGTAGCTCCCGGGGCGGCTGCAATGAAGCCTTTCTCTGTTTTGCTGAAAGATCTGACTTCGGATTATCAGTCCTATTCTGCTTGTTTGGTTCAGTTGACTGAAATGGCTTATCTGCCGGAAAAGGGTGTTTTGGTTTGTGCTGATGATCTGGAAGGTGAAACTCTTCGTATTCGGACCGGTGAATGGGGTGCGGAAGAAACTTGGCAGTGGCCTGCAAAGTTTACTTTAACAGGAGTGTTGAAAGGGGATGAAGATGGAATGTATCTGTGGGTGGCGGAAGCTGAGCAGATTGTTTCCTCTGACCAACCGGAGATTTTGCCCGCAGCAGACACGGCTTTAGTCGTTACGGAAACGGATGGTTCGTATTATGCAGCCTGCAATCAGTTGAAGAATGGTGCCTTGCCTTGTGTGCGGACAGCCATTTTAGATGGGCGTGCAGTTGCCTTGAAGGAGGATATTTCAAAATTATCATGGAATGTTGATACTGATCATGGATATTTAAGAACTCCGGATGGATTGTATTTAAAGGCTTCGAGTTCATCTACGGCCTTACAGCTTGTCAAATCTTCGGATGCTTTAT
Source organism: uncultured bacterium (assembly GCA_905215575.1). Taxonomy (GTDB): domain Bacteria; phylum Bacteroidota; class Bacteroidia; order Bacteroidales; family Bacteroidaceae; genus Paraprevotella. The sequence continues at coordinate 41,564 of CAJMQV010000009.1, forward strand.
GTAAATGGGTAAAGGATGAGACTGGAGGCTACTGGATGAGCAAACAGACTTCTCCGGTGCGCGTACTGATGCGTATAGAGGATAATAATGAAATAAAAAACTATTCACGGGACTATATCGGTAATTATTCGGCAATACCGGCTGTGGATGTCCCTCTGTATGAAGGCTATTTGCGTGAACTGACACCGGGGCGTTGGGGAACATTGTGTGTGCCCTATTCGGTAAATGCCGGTGACATTTCTGGCGCTTTGTTTTTTGAGATCAAGGGACGGGTGGATGATGAGATGGGGATAACTCAATCCGTGGTGCTGTCTGGTCCTGTAGCTCAGTTGGAGGCCGGAGTCCCTTATATTATTTATGCCGAATCGTCGTATATGGCATTGCTTTATAGTGGGGATGCCGTATCTGTTCCGTTATGCCGAAATGGTCTTTATGGTACGTTTGACGGGGTG